>JAEXCS010000027.1 GCA_023402075.1 Bacillota bacterium
CGGAATGTCCCGGTGGGCAACGATTATGTCATCAAAGAAACCGTTCCACCCTCCGGTTATACGCTCACCAGCAAAACCATCACCGACGTGAACGTAGAATATGCGGATTCCGCAACCCGCCGGTCCGTGGTGGATGTGGACCTCACGGGTACATCGGACCCCGACAAATTTCTTACGAATACGCCTGCCCCTTCCAGTCCTTCCGACGGAAAAGTGTCGGTTATGAAGGAGGATGAGGCCGGAAAGCCTCTGGCAGGTGCGGAATTTACCCTTTATGACTCCACAGGCAAGGCGATTGCCAGTGCAACCTCCGGTTCCAACGGTCTGGCGGAATTCACCGGCTTGGCGCCTTACAGCAGCTTCACCATCCGTGAAACAAGAGCCCCGGACGGCTATGTGCTCAGCAGCGAGGAGCTGAAGGTTTCAACCACCAACGCCACCGTCCGCAGCTTCACGGTCGTCAACAAAAAAGTAACTGTTGATGCAGGCGCAATCCTCGTCTTGAAGACCGACCCGGACGGCAAGCCGCTCTCCGGCGCGGAATTTACGCTTTACGACAACGCTGGCAACGCCGTCGCAACCGGCACAACCGGGGCAGACGGAAAGGTTTCCTTTGGAAATCTCCCCGCCGGACAATACACCGTGGCGGAAACCCGCGTTCCCAGCGGCTATGTCCGCGTGGCAGGGAATCAGGACGTAACCTTGTCTGCAAATGAAACGCGTTCCCTGACCGTGGTCAACGAGGCGAAGCCCAATATTCCCTCTTCCGTTCTGGGTTCCATTCGTCTCATGAAAGTCAATTCGGACCGTGAGCCTTTGGCCGGCGCGGAGTTCACCCTGTATGCGGCAGACGGCAGCGTCTTTGCAAGAGAAACCACCGGAAGTAACGGTCTGGCTGTCTTTACCAATCTTCCCATCGGGGAATATACAGTCCGTGAAACAGCCGCACCGGACGGATATTGGCTGATTGAAGATTCTCTTTCTGTGACCCTGCCCGGCAGCGGAGCGGCGCAGTCCTACACCCTGAAAGACGCCTCTTTGGAAGAAGAGCCGGAGGTTGCGGGCTGGGAGGAAGACGGCATTCCCGGGAAGCTGCCCCAGACCGGCAGTGCCGCCCCCAGCTTCTTCCTGCTTCTCACCGGCATTGCACTGGCCGTCACCGGTTTCGTGTGGAGCCGGAAGGAGGGGTATTTCCCCAGACGTCGGAAAAAGTAAGCCTTTGCGGAAATGCGATCGAATCCCGCATGCTCTAAATACCCGGCACTTCCCCTGAGATAGACTGAATTAAAACGCAAACGGAGCCTTGCGGCTAAGCCGCAAGGCTCCGTTCATTTTTCGGGGGCCGCGCTTTCAAACTCCTCACAAAAAATAGCCGCCTCTTATCGAGGCGGCCCGGGTCAGAAGATATAGTCTGCCTCTTTGACCAGCTTTTTCAGCGCGTCCAAGGAACTTGGCGGCGGGTCCGTCGCCAAAATCTGCGCCTGAATCACCTCAGGCAGATCGTTAAAATACGCCGCCGCCTGCGGGTCAGGTCCGATGTTCGCATACATATCAGTATAAGTCAAGCCCATTTTATCACCCCGGCATAGGGTTTCCGAAAAAACAGAATTTAGCCGTTCCATCAAAAAATATGCAGCTGCGGAGAGATCGTCCCGTGAAGCGCAACCCGAAAATCAGGTGAACATCCGCAGCCCCACCAGCAAACACCCGTTGATATAGGGCATTTTCTTCTCCTCCAAATAGGACACCAGCTCCGCGCTCTCCGCCCCCGGCTGAAGCACGATGCATTTGAAGCTCTTTGTGCACTCCCGCATCAATTCCAGCCCCTTTGCGGGATGAATACACAGGTCAATAATGTCAATTTCCTCCGGCACGTCGTTCAGCGAGGAAAGCTCCTTACCCACGGCGTAAACCGTGTAGCCCTTTTCCAGCATCCCCTGTTTAATTTTATAGGCATATTTCTCAGAATCCAGCGTATTGCCCACCACGGCAAAAACGCGCTGGCGCATGATTTCCTGTAACTCCATAAAAACACCCTCTTTATTTTATTCTGCGCCGTTTCCTTCTATTAAATAATTTAAAATAGTATATCAAACATTTTTATCCCCCGCAATGCTCTTTGCCACATTTTTAAACGATCTCTTCGCCCTCGGAAAATTTGCTTGCAGCTGCCGGTTTCCAAAGAGCTGTGCATCTTTTAAAAACTGTGGTATACTGATACGGAAAAATACA
Organism: Bacillota bacterium; assembly: GCA_023402075.1. GTDB lineage: Bacteria > Bacillota > Clostridia > Oscillospirales > Oscillospiraceae > Oscillibacter. The sequence continues at coordinate 2,233 of JAEXCS010000027.1, forward strand.
AGGGAGGCGAGAGGAACGGCGTATTACACCTACATACTGCGCTGCGGGGACGGCAGCCTTTATACTGGCATCACCACCGACCTTGCCCGCCGCCTTGCCCAGCACGGAGGCAGTCTTCCCGGCGGCGCAAAATACACAGCGGCGCGCCGCCCCGTTCGCTTTGCGGCGGCGTGGGAAGCGGACGGCAGAGCCGCAGCTTCCAGACTGGAATTTCGCATCAAGTCTCTTTCCAAGCAGGAGAAGGAAACTCTCATCGGCGGTAAGGTTCCAGCGTCGCTGGACCTTTCACCATACTCGAAGCTTTCTATCACCGATAAAGGAGAATTTAATATGCTGTTTGTCTGCTATCCAAAGTGCACCACCTGCCAGAAGGCCCGGACCTTTTTGGATGCCAAGGGCGTTTCCTACGAATTCCGCGATATCAAAACGGAAAACCCTTCTGAAGACGAGCTGCGGCTCTGGCATGTAAAAAGCGGCCTGCCGCTGAAGCGCTTTTTTAACACCAGCGGCCTGCAATACAAGGCGCTGGAGCTTTCCCAAAAGCTGCCCTCTATGACGGAAGACGAGCAGTTCAGGCTTCTTGCCACCGACGGGATGCTGGTCAAGCGCCCCATTCTGGTAGGCGAGGAGTTCGTTTTGGTGGGCTTTAAAGAGCCGGAGTGGACCGAGCGGCTGTAAACCGTGCCTTAAAACGGATTCTATGATTCCCCATCCGCAAGTATGAAAATGCGCCCCCGGCAGGACAACGGTCCCGCCGGGGGCGCATTTGGTTCAGGCGCCAGCCCTCACCATTTTTACTGATAGATGGGGAACGCCTCGCACAGGGCGTTGACCTCCGCGCGAACCTGCTCGGCGGTGCCCTCGAAATCACGGGCAGTCAGCGCCATCCAATGGGCAATCTTTTCCATCTCCGGCTCCTTGAAGCCGCGGGAGGTGGAAGCGGGAGTACCCACGCGAATACCAGAGGTAACAAAGGGCTTCTCCGGGTCGTTGGGAATGGCGTTCTTGTTGACGGTGATCTGCACCTCGTCCAGCCGATGCTCAAATTCCTTGCCGGTGATGTGGAAGTTGCGCACGTCCACCAGCATCAGGTGGTTGTCCGTTCCGCCGGAAACAAGGCGGAAGCCCTCTTTGATAAGGCCCTCGGCCAGCGCCTTGGCGTTCTTCACCACCTGCTTCTGATACTCTTTGAACTCCGGACGCAGAGCCTCACCAAAGCTCACGGCCTTTGCCGCAATAATGTGCTCTAGCGGGCCGCCCTGGGTGCCGGGGAACACGGCGGAGTTGATCTTCTTGTAAATGTCCTCGTCGTTGCACAGAATCAGACCGCCGCGGGGGCCCCGCAGGGTCTTGTGGGTGGTAGAGGTAATCACATCGGCATAGGGCACGGGAGAGGGATGCTCGCCCGCAGCCACCAGACCTGCAATGTGGGCCATGTCCACCATCAGATATGCGCCCGCCGCGTCTGCCGCCTCGCGGAACTTTTTGAAGTCGATCGACCGGGGATAGGCAGAAGCGCCCGCCACAATCAGCTTGGGCTTGTGCTCCTCAGCCAGCTTGATGAGCGCGTCATAGTCGATCTGCTCTGTCTCCTCGTCCAGCCCGTAGGGGATGATATTGAAGTATTTTCCGGAGATATTCACGGGGCTGCCGTGACTCAGATGTCCGCCGTGGGCCAGATTCATGCCCATCACGGTGTCGCCGGGCTTGACCAGCGCGAAAAACGCGGCCAGGTTGGCGTTGGCTCCGGAGTGGGGCTGAACGTTGGCATAATTGCAGCCAAACAGCTCGCAGACACGCTTACGGGCAATCTCCTCCGTGATGTCTACGGCGTAGCAGCCGCCGTAATACCGGTGGCCGGGATAACCCTCGGCGTATTTGTTGGTCAGGCAAGTACCCATCGCCGCCATAACCGCCTCGCTGACCACGTTTTCGCTGGCAATCAGCTCAATGTTCCGGCGCTCACGGGCGAACTCCTCTTTAATGGAAGCGCCAACCTCGGGATCAAACTTGGAAATAAAATCCATCGTCTCGTGCACCATCTGAATGTCTCCTTTATCATTGTGTATTTGTCCAAACGCTAAGAGTTAACATGTTTTTTTGCACGGCTTTCCAAAGATACCTGATTATATATTGTAGCACACGCAATCTCATTTGTGAAGACGGTGAAGCATTATTTTCCATGCAGTTACGTCAAATTTGACGCAAATTTACGGATAGGATATGACAAATAGAGAAACTCCAAAAATCATTCAAGCCGCGCGGGAACACCGTCCTCATACAGCCCCTTTTCCGTCACCACCCAGGGAACAGGCATGTCGTGAGGCTCCACGGGAATGTCTTCGTGCAGCAGTTCCTCCCGGCACAGCAGCACCGCGCTGCCCCGGTAAGCGGTTAAAAATCGGTCGTAATATCCGCCGCCCTGCCCCAGTCTGCGCCCCGCCCGACCGCAGCTCAGGCACGGCAGCACGGCAAAATCCACTTCGTCCGGCGTCAAAATCGGGCAGCTTTGGGCCGGCTCCAGAATTCCGAACACGCCGGGAACCAAATCATCCAAAGAGCTTACCACCCGCAGCTCCATAATCCCCGGCTTCTCAGTGCAAAGCGGCAGGCACAGCCGCTTTCCCGCTTTCAGCGCGTCCTCCAGAATAGGGCGGGTATTAATCTCCCGCTTGGTTCCAAAAAAGCTGAAAACGGTGTGGGCCTCCCGATAATCCGGCAGCGCGCGGACGCGGTCTGCAATGGCCGCGTCAGACTCCTCCTTGTATCGGGCTGAAAGCGCCCGCTCCTGCGCCCGCACCCGCAGCCGCAGCTCCTGTTTCTCTTCCGCAATCGTCATGACAGTGGTTCCTCCTTTTTTTCCGGGCTCATTGCGCCGAAGCGCACCGCGCCCATTCCGTACTTCCCACGGATTTTATCCATGGCGGATTCCAATTTCTCCTGCTTTTCCCGTCTGGGGGCGGCGGTATCCAGCAGGTCCGTCTGCTCATAGGACTCGGCCTCCTCCGTCAGTGCAATGGCGGTGACGGTGAGCATCCGGATGGGAGCGGGCGGCTTCCAGAAGGTGTCCAGCAGCTCCATGGCCCCGTCCGCCAGCTCCCGCATCAAATGGGTTGGCGAGGAAAACCGCTTCTGCCGGGACCGATCCTGAAAGTCCGGCGTGCGCAGCGTCACTGCAACGCCGCCGGCGTACATACCGCAGCGGCGCAGCCGCATGGCCACCTCATCGGAAAGCAGGGCCAGCGCCGCACCCACCTCTTTTCGGGAGGTCAGATCCCGCTGAAAGGTAGAGCCGCTGCCAACGGATTTGGGCGGTTCCAGTTCACTGCGGGGCCGCACCGGCTCGTGCTCCAGTCCGTTGGCATATTCGTGAATCTGGCGGCCCGTTTTCCCCATCAGCGTTTCCAGCTGACCCACGTTCATGGCCGCCAGCTGCCCAATGGTCCGCACGCCGAACTGCGCCAGAGTTGCCTGCGCTGTTTTTCCTACAAACAGCAAAGACTCCACCGGCAGCGGCCACACAATGTCCTTCCAGTTTCGTGGAGAAATCACCGTAGTTGCGTTTGGCTTTTTGTAGTCGCTGCCAAGCTTTGCAAACACCTTGTTGAAGCTCACGCCCACGGACACCGTTAGTCCCAGTTCTTTTTCCACTCTGGCACGAATCCGGTCTGCCACAGCCTGCCCGTCTCCCCCCAGCAGGTGAAGGGACCCGGTCACGTCCAGCCAGCTCTCATCCACACTGAACGGCTCCACCAGATCGGTGTACTCCTCATAAATGGCATTGACCCGTTCTGAATACGCTCGGTACAGGTGATGGTGGGGCGGCAGAAGCACCAGTCCGGGGCACTTTTTCCGTGCCTGCCAAATGGTTTCCGCCGTGACCACGCCGAATTTTTTCGCCGCCTCGTTCTTTGCCAGCACAATCCCCCGCCGGGAAGCCGGGTCGCCGCACACCGCCACCGGCGCGTCCCGCAGCTCCGGGTGGGACAGCAGCTCCACCGATGCGTAAAAGCTGTTCATATCACAGTGTAAAATCACCCGCTCCACGGCGGCGCCCCCTTCCCCGCGCCAAAGTGCGCTTGTAACCCTCTGTCCTTATTGTAGCACAGACGTTCGCATTTGCAAGTGCAATCTCACCGTCTGCGCCATATCTTCCCTCCCGGCTTGCTGTCTCCACACGCCCTCTGCGCCCCCGCTTCCTGCGAAAGCAGGCAGGGCACAGCTTGTCTCTTTTCATCCGCTTTCCCAGTCAGATAAACTTTCATCAAAAATAGTCTCTCTCCAAAGTGCATTCCATATGTGGTCGGAGAAAACGACAACAATTTAAGGGCATGGGGCGCACGCGCCCCATGCCCTTATTTCGCATCGCCCGCAGGCGATGCAACAATTCTCAAAAAGTTGGCCAAGGAAAATCTTGACCGATTTTATCCCTTCATCGCCTTTTCAGATTCCTCCAACCGGGCAATCAGTTCTTTGTACTTGGCAATCTTCTCCCGCTCCACGTTAACCACGGCCTCGGGTGCGTTTGCCACAAACTTTTCGTTTTTCAGCTTGCCCTCGGTGATGCGCAGACCGTTCACCGCCTTTTCCTTTTCCCGGGCAATGCGGGCCAGCTCCTCCGCCACGTCCACCAGTTCCGCCAGCGGAATATAGGCCACGGCCTTGCGGGTGACGATGCTCACCTGCCCGTCCAGCGTTTCCGGGGCGTCGGCAGAAACGGTTACGCGCTCGGCGTAGGCCATGCGGGTGATGAAGTGCACCGCATCCTTGAAAATCTCCGGCTCGTCGGTCTTCAAAACCAGCTCCGTCTTTTTGGACGGGGGCACGTTCATCTCCGACCGGCGGGCACGGATGGCGCGGATGGTGTCCATCACCGCTTCCATGGCCTCCGTCTCGACCGGGAAGTTCAGCGCCTCGTCATACACGGGCCAGCGGGCGGTCATTATAAAGCCGCCGGTTTCCCCCGTCTCCCGGGGCAAAGACTGCCAAATTTCCTCCGTGATGAACGGCATAAAGGGATGCAGCAGCTTCAGCACCTGAATCAGCACATAGCACAGCACGTTTTCGGCCGCAAGGCGGCTTTCCCCATCGTTGCCGTTCATGCGGGTTTTTGTCAGCTCAATATACCAGTCGCAATAGGTGTCCCAGATGAAGTCGTACACCTTGGCGGAGGCCACGCCGATTTCAAAGGCGTCCAGATTTTCCGTGACCTCTTTGATAAGGGTGTTCAGCTTGGTGAGAACCCATTTGTCCTCCTGCTCCAGATTTGCAGGAAGGACGCAGCGGTCAATGCTCAGGTTCATCTGCACAAAGCGGGAGGCATTCCAGATTTTATTTGCGAAGTTGCGCATGGCCTCGCACTTTTCCGTGTAGAACCGAGTGTCGTTTCCGGGGCTGTTGCCGGTAATCAGGTTGAAGCGCAGCGCATCCGCGCCGTAAACCTGCGCCATCTCCAGCGGGTCGATGCCGTTGCCAAGGGACTTGGACATCTTGCGGCCCTTTTCGTCCCGGACCAAACCGTGAATCAAAACCGTGTGGAAGGGAATCTCCTTCATCTGCTCGCAGCCGGAGAAAATCATCCGAGCCACCCAGAAGAAAATGATGTCATAGCCCGTGACCATCACGGAGGTGGGATACCAGTAGTTCAAATCGGCCGTCTTTTCCGGCCAGCCCATGGTGGAGAAGGGCCACAGCGCAGAGGAGAACCAAGTGTCCAGCACGTCCGGGTCCCGGGTCAGATGAGTGCAGCCGCAGGCTTCGCACTTCTCCGGGTCTGTTCGCCCCACGTTGATGTGTCCGCACTCGTCGCAGTACCATGCGGGAATCTGATGTCCCCACCAGAGCTGGCGGGAAATACACCAGTCATGCACATTTTCCATCCAGTTGATATAGGTCTTGGAAAACCGCTCGGGGACAAACTTCACCTCGCCGTCCTGCACCACCCGCAGGGCCTCCTTCGCAAGGGGTTCCATTTTTACGAACCACTGAGCGGAAATAAGCGGCTCCACGTCGTTGTGGCAGCGGTAGCAGGTGCCCACGTTGTGGCTGTAATCCTCGGTCTTCACCAGATAGCCCTGCTCCTCAAGGTCCTTTACGATAGCCTTGCGGCACTCATAGCGATCCATCCCGTTGTAGGGGCCGCCGTTTTCATTGATTCTGCCGTCGTCTGCGATGCAGCGGATGATCTCCAGATTGTGCCGCAGGCCCACCTCAAAGTCGTTGGGGTCGTGGGCTGGAGTCATTTTCACCGCGCCGGTACCGAATCCGATTTCGCAGTATTCGTCTCCCACAATGGGAATCTCCCGGTTCATGATGGGCAGAATGCAGGTCTTGCCAATCAGATGCTTGAACCGCTCATCCTCCGGATTTACCGCAACACCGGTGTCACCCATCATGGTTTCGGGCCGGGTAGTAGCCACCACCAGATCGCCGGATCCGTCCGCCAGAGGATAACGGATATGCCACAGGTGGCCCGGCTTATCCACATATTCCACCTCCGCGTCGGACAGGGCGGTGGCGCAGTGGGGGCACCAGTTGATGATGCGGCTCCCCTTATAAATCATGTCCTTTTCATAGAGGTCACAGAAGGTTTCCCGCACCGCGTGGGCGCAGGTTTCGTCCATGGTGAAGCGGGAGCGGTCCCAGTCGCAGGAAACGCCCATTTTCTTCTGCTGCTCCACGATGCGGTCGCCGTATTTTTCCTTCCAGGCCCAGACCCGCTCCAAAAACTTCTCGCGGCCAAGGTCGTATCGGGTCTTGCCCTCTTTTTCCCGCAGCTCTTCCTCCACCTTGATTTGGGTGGCGATGCCCGCGTGGTCCACGCCGGGAATCCACAGGGCAGAGTGTCCCTGCATTCGCTTGAAGCGGGTCAGGATATCCTGCAGGGTCGCGTCCAGCGCGTGGCCCATGTGGAGCTGGCCCGTCACGTTGGGGGGGGGCATTACAATGGAAAACGGCTCCTTTTCAGGGTCCGGCTCCGCCGTAAAACAGCGGCCCTCCATCCAGCTTTCGTAGATGCGGGACTCCACCTGCTGCGGCTCATATACCTTCGGCAGTTCTTTTTTCATAACTTGCTCTCCTCATACTCAGATACCTGAATTTTATACAAATACGGACTTTATAAACCAGAAGGGCTCACTTCTCCGTCCCCGGGGGCTTTTATTCCCGCTCTATGCTCCGACGCAGGCGCTCCGTCACGCGGTAAACACGATAGCGCTTGCTGCGGCTCTTCAACCACTGGCGAAACGCCTCTTCCGCGCCCTCCGTCCGGGCGCTTTTATGCAGCAGAACGGAGGTATCCTCCGCCGGAATCCAGAAAATCAGGTCGCTCTCCCGCACCTCGCCCATGCGGATGTTTTTCCACAGGCGGATTTCCTCGCCTTTGCCGTCCAGCATCCGGCAGTCGTCCCCCTCAAACACAAAGCGCATGGGCCTTGCCCGTACCGCGTCGGTCAAATCCAGCCACCGGGCCCGCGCTTCCCGGACGCCTTGGCGAAACCGCCTGCCCCGCTGCATGGGAAGCAAGAAAAACCCAATGATGATCAGCGCCAGCAAAACCGTGAACAGGGCCGTCTCCCAGTTTCTCTGCACAAGAGAATATCCCGTGAAGCACACTGCCATCACCCCAACCGGAACGCTGGCCCGCGTCACATTGCTCCGCACCCGGACCCAATCCATCAGCGCTGCTTCCTCCGCAGCCTCCAGCACCGCGCCCTGGGTTGTGTCGAATACAAATCTCTCCATCTGCCCCTCCAAACAAAAATCGCCCCGAGCCTATCGGCTCAGGGCGAACAAAAGTCCGCGGTACCACCTGAATTCGGGAATTTCCCGCACTCTCCCGGCGCTTTGCGCCCGCCTCTGTAACGGGAGGTCCCGTTGGCCTTACTATCCCTGTTCAGACCAATGCTCCGAAACGACTTCTCCGCCGACTTCACGGGGACTTGCACCGTCCGTCCCCTCTCTTTGCATCCGTCTGCGGATACTGCTTTTCCTCATCGCAGTTTCCTTATTTATAAATCCAGCTTAGTATAACCGCGCGGCTGTGTTTTGTCAAGATTGGGTGCAGAAAGCCGGAAAATCTTTTTCTGCCGGGATTCTTGTGTTTGCATTGTGGGGATTTTGTGATACAATGGCCATAATGTAACCTAGCCGGGCCGGGCCGCTTTGTGGCCCTCTTTCCGCCGTAATTTTTAAAAGCGCGGTTCTTCATTGTATCTATAAAGAAAGGAACTCTTTGCCATGAGCATTTATCAAGCGGAAGACAGCGTGCAAAGCCCCTCCATCCTGTTCCGGCTGAATGGGGGACTGTACTGCGCGGACAGCCGCTATGTCTCCACCATCATGGAGCTTCCGAAATACACCCCCGTGCCGGATGCGCCGCCGTATATCTCCGGGATTTTTTCCCTCCGGGGCAGCAGCGTCACCCTGTTCAACCTGCGGGCCGCTTTGAAGCTGCAATCCCTTCATGAGGAATTTGATGACTTCACCACTATGCTGGACGCACGCAAGCAAGATCACATCAACTGGGTTGCCGCGCTGGAGCGCTCTGTTAAAACCGGAGAACCCTTTTCACTGGCCACAGACCCCCACAAGTGCAAGCTGGGCAAATGGTACGACAGCTTTAAAACCGACAGTACCGAGCTAGCTTCACATCTGGCCAGAATGGAAGAGCCTCACCGCTTGCTTCACGAATCGGCCCAGCGGATGGAACAGTGCGAAGCCACCGGAGACTGCGAAGCCATTGCCACTTGTAAGCAGACTGCGCTGGAGGAGGTACGGGGCATTTATATGCCAAAGGTTCTCTCCGTGCTGGAGGATGCAAAGGAGATTTTCCGCATTCGGGAATTTCACGAGATGGTGCTGGTACTCAGCGGTGACACCAGTCTGGGCCTGACGGTGGATGAGGTGCTGTCGGTTGAAATGGTGGAGGAGGAGCTGGCAGGCGCACACAATCAGCTGATGACCCGCTCCCCCTACATTCGGCGTGTGGTGCGCGCCCCCGGTCAGGACGAGCTGATTCTGGAGCTTAGTATTCCCGATATTTTGCAGGTGGGCGACGAGCTGGCCGCACTGCGCGCCGCCGGGTCCGCAGGATAAGTGTGCCTTAGAAGGCACCGCCCATTTTAGCACGCCTCTACATCTGAAAATACCGCCCTGCTGAACCTGATTCAGCAGGGCGGTGTCGCTTTTATCCCGCAGCAACACTTGCTTGTGCTCTTCATAAAACCCACTGGGAAGTAATTACAGCACCCATATGGCCAATACCATATTATATAACTTCATATAACGCTCATTTTTTAATGGTATATCCCCTTGTTTCTGTTCGGCAGCTGTCTATCCCCTGACTCCCAGAACCAAATTTTTAAGCAGTCTTTTTTCAGGTTGCTTTCAGCCTTGCCGACTATGCTGGGGAAATCCGACAGACGGCAAATTTCCGGGGATGTGCGTCCGCGAAATTTTGCTTGCAGTTTCAAAGTTTATCCTATATAATATGTCGGTGTGTATTCGTGGGATTTCCCGCATCTTCACTTAAGATTTTGAGAGGACTGAAACGAAAATGAGCGCAAACGATAAGCATTCCAGAACCGCGCGGGAGGCGCATCAGCAGAAGGAGGCCCGGCGCAGCAACATTATGTACGCCGTCATCGCCATTCTGTTTGCCCTTCTGGTGGTGGCCGTACTGGTATGGAAATCCAACATCATCCAGAAAAATGCCACCGCCGCCACGCTGTATACCCAGCTCACCTCGGCGGAGGACCCCGCCGCCAGCGGCTCTTCTTCCGCAGAAAAGACCGTGCTGGCAGACGTGAAGGTACCCCAGCTAAACTACTATTTCGTAAACATCTACCAGAACTTTGTCCAGCAGAACAGCTCCTATATTTCCTATATGGGACTGGACACCAGCAAGGACCTGCGCTCTCAGCCCTATCCCGGCGACGAGACGCAGACCTGGTTTGATTATTTTGTCGGCCAGGCCATCGACCAGATGTCCGCCATCTACGCGCTGAACGACGCGGCGGAGGAAGAGGGCTACATCTGGAACGACGCGATGCAGGCCGAGTTCGACACCAATAACGAGTCTCTTGAATCCACCGCCGCCGCTTCCAACGTGAGTGTTGTCAAATACCTCCGCCAGATTTACGGCTCCACCATGAGCCGCAGTGTCTACGAGGCCGAGATGAAGCGCGTGATTCTGGCCAGCGACTTTTCCGCGAGCCATAACGACAGCCTGACTTATACGGACGAAGAGCTGGAGGCCGAATACGCCGCCAACCAGAATACCTATGACGTGGTGGACTATCAGAGCGTCCGCATCAGCGGCACCGCCGAGGCTACCAAGGATGCCGACGGAAACAGCGTAGACCCCACCGAAGAGGAAAGCGCCGCCGCACTGAACGCGGCCAAGCAGTCCGCCGACGAGCTGTACGCCGGCTTCAAGGCCGGAAAGAGCCTGTCCGATTTGGCGGAGGGCAACGACAAAATGACCTATACCAACGGAGACGCGGGCTCTTATTCTTCCGGCGTGCTGATGGACTGGCTGTTTGACGCAGGCCGTCAGGCAGGCGACTCCGCTGTTCTTGCCGATGAGGACAACGCCGCGTATTACGTGGTAACCTTTGGTAAGCGCTACCGTCAGGACTATAAGACCGTAAACGTGCGTCACATCCTTCTCCAGCCCGAAGCAGGCACGATTGCGCAGGGTGAGGACGGATACGACGAAGAGCAGGCCAAGCTGAAGGAAGACGCCAAGGCAAAAGCCGAGGATATTCTGGCCCAGTGGAAATCCGGCGCGGCTACCGAGGATTCCTTTGCCCAGCTTGCCAAGGAAAACTCCGTGGACGGCGGCTCTAAGGCCAACGGCGGATTGTACGAGCAGGTTTATCAGGGCCAGATGGTTCCCACCTTTAACGACTGGTGCTTTGATTCCAGCCGCAAGGCAGGAGACACCGGCGTGGTGGAAACTGATTACGGCTATCACATCATGTACTTTGTGGGTGAGAACCTCCCCTACTGGCAGGTTCAGGCGGACAGCACCCTGCGGAATCAGGATTTTGGCACATGGTACGACGGTGTCATCGCCGGGTATACCGGCGAGGCCACCGACGGCGTCAAATACGTGTCCGCGAGCTGAATTGCATCGTGAAGCACGGGCCGGCGAAAGCCGGTCCGTGTTTTTTAAAAAGAATGCTTAGACAGATAAGAGGAAAACGCTATGGAACATCAATTTCCGCACAACGCAATGCTCTGGGGCTGGAAAGGGCAGCGGCGTCTTACCCGCGCCCACGCGCTTTTACTGGGCCTTGTCGGCGTGGGGAGCTATGCCGCGGAGTGTCTGGCCCGGGTGACGCGCAGTCTCCTGAATGAAACGGAGGGGTTGGTATGCTGATCGGGACAACGGTGAACGCACTGGCCATTCTGGCCGGCTCCGCCGCAGGACTGGGCCTGACACGGATTGCCCGACATATCCCCGCAGCCGAGGGCGGCGCATTGGGGCAGCGGCTTCAGGACGTGGTTATGAAAAGCGTGGCCCTGTGCGTGCTCTATATTGGGATAAGCGGATCCCTGAAGGGGCAGCATATGCTAATCGCTATTCTCTCCATGGTTCTTGGCGCGCTGCTTGGAGAACTGCTGGACCTTGACCGGCGGATGCGCGCGCTTGGCGACTGGATACAGAAAAAAACAGAGCATCTTTTCCCGGACGGAGCCTCCTCCGTGTCGGAGGGCTTTGTTGCCGCAAGTCTTCTGTTCTGCGTGGGTGCCATGGCAATCGTGGGCGCACTGCAAGACGGGCTGACGGGCGACCACTCCACTTTGTTTGCAAAAGCCCTGCTGGACGGCATCAGCTCCGTCATTTTTGCCTCCTCGCTGGGCGTGGGTGTGGCATTTTCAGCCGTCACGGTGTTTCTTTTTCAGGGAAGCATTGCCGCGCTGGCAGCCCTTCTTTCCCCATTGCTGGGTGATGCGGTTGTGGCAGAGATGACCTGCGTGGGGTCTTTGCTGATTATTGCCCTGTCGATGAATCTGCTGGGCGTCACCAAAATCAAGGTCATGAATATGACCCCGGCCTGTCTCCTGCCAATTCTCCTGTGCTGGCTGAGCGAAGCTATCCCCGCCCTGTTTTAATACCTCAGTTCTCTTTACATAAGCCTTTGCCGTCGGGAGAGTTTCTCCCGACGGCATTTTTGTCGTTTTTATTGCTCTAACGGGGAATCTGCCCTTACAGGTATTTGCTATAATTTTTCTCCAAACGGGGCAACCTATGGAAAATCATCACAAGGCGGTGTTTTTTTATGAGCAACAAACGCGTTGGGCGGCGGACCGTCCGGCTGGAGTCTCCCCCGTCCATTCTCTCTTTTGCAGCCACGGGCGGAAAACTGGAAAAGCAGGGGCCGCTGTCGGCCTGCTTTGACGAGCTGTGCGAGGACTCGTTTCTGGGGGAAAAAACATGGGAAAAGGCGGAGTCCCGAATGCAGCAAAAAACCGTGCAGACGGCGCTGGACAAAGCAAAGCTGCACGCGGGCGATTTGGATTATATTTTTGCGGGCGATCTTTTAAATCAGTGCATTGGTACGTCTTTTGGTCTTCGGGAGTTTGAAATCCCCTTTTTCGGACTGTACGGTGCCTGCTCCACCATGGGGGAATCTCTGGCCATGGCGGCCATGAGCATTGACGGCGGCTTTGCCGATCGGGCCGCCGCAGTCACCTCTTCCCATTTCTGCACGGCGGAGAGACAGTATCGTATGCCAGTTCCCTATGGTAATCAGCGTTCCCCCACCGCACAGTGGACCGCCACCGCGTCCGGTTGCTGCATTGTGGGCCGGGAGGGAGAGGGTCCCTTCGTTACCCACGTCACCTGCGGTAAAATCGTGGACAAGGGCGTGACCGACGTAAATAACATGGGCGCGGCTATGGCTCCCGCCGCCTACGATACCATTTCGGCTTTTTTTAAGGACACAAAGACAAAGCCCGCAGACTACGACTTGATTCTCACCGGCGATTTGGGAGAACTGGGCCACAGCATTGTCCGCGGGTTTTTCCAGCGGGACGGCATAGACATGAGCAAAAATTATCTGGACTGCGGCATGCTGCTCTACGACCGGGAAAAGCAGGATATGCACGCCGGAGCCTCCGGCTGCGGCTGCTCGGCGGCAGTGCTGTGCGGATATCTTTTACCGGGTCTGCGGGCCGGAAAATGGCGGCGAATTCTCTTTGCGCCCACCGGGGCGCTGCTTTCCCCCACCTCCAGCTTTCAGGGTGAGTCTATTCCCGGCGTGTGCCATGCGGTGTGCCTCTGCGCGGAGCGCTAAAATGCCTTTTTTGTCGGTATCCAAGTGCTGTCTGAAAGTGGTTTCACAAAATTGTCAGGCACAAATAGGCAGGTTTTTTCCTGCCTGCTGCCGGTTTCCCGCATAATTCGGGCAAACATGGAAAAGCTGGGAGAGAAAAACTCGGTTTGGAGGTTCTTATGGACTATCTGAAAGCATTTATCTGCGGCGGCATTCTCTGCGCCATCGGGCAGATTCTCATTGACAAAACCAAGCTTACCCCCGCCCGCATTCTCACCGGCTATGTGGTGGCAGGCGTGCTGCTGGCGGCGGTGGGTGTCTATCAGCCCATTGCCGACTGGGGCGGAGCCGGAGCCACGGTGCCCCTTACCGGCTTTGGTTTCTCTTTGGCCAAGGGCGTTGAAAAAGCTGTGGCGGAGCAGGGCTGGCTGGGTGTGTTTACCGGCGGGCTTACCGCCACGGCAGGCGGCATTGCTGCGGCTGTTATCTTTGCCACACTGATGGCGCTGCTGTTTCGCCCCGGAGATAAGCGATAAGCATAAAAAAAGCGGCGGCTCCTGATGGAGCCGCCGCTTTTACACGCGTAATACCGCTTAGTCCTCGTGATCTTCTCCGCAGTCGCATTCCTCAATGTCGGTGAGGTCAAATTCCAGCTTCTCCCCACAGTTGGGGCAGACTACCTCGCCTTCCTCCAGAATGGACTCGTCGAAATAGACCGTCTCTTCACAGGTGGGGCAGGTGGTGGCGTAGCAGTCCTCGGAATCGTCGTCGTCGTCCTCATCCTCAAACTCGTCGTCGTCCTCGTAGACGATCTCTTCCACGTCCTCCAAATCATCGCTGACAGCGTCCAGTCCCTCGGAGATCTCGATAATCTGATCCTGATGATCCTGAAGCTCCAGAGACACATCGTCCAGAATATCAATGATCATGGAGATCAGCTTGCCCTCCTTGGATTCGGTGTCCAGACCCAGGCCCTCGGCCAGCCCTTTCAGATAAGCAACTCTCTCGGTAATTTCCATCGTGTACACGCTCCTTTCTTCCTGCTTTTTTGTCTTTGTATAGAGGAATCCTCCTCTTGATTCAGGCGCGCTCCCGCTTAGTCCTTGCTGCGGGAGAGATACTCGCCGGTCCGCGTATCGATGTTGATTTTGTCTCCGGTGCTGATGAACAGGGGCACCTTGATCTCCGCCCCGGTTTCCACAGTGGCGGGCTTGGTCACGTTGGTGGCGGTGTCGCCCTTCAGGCCCGGCTCTGTCTCGGTGACCACCAGATCCATAAAGTTGGGAACTTCCACGGAGAAGACGCTGCCCTTATAGCTCAGCAGCTTGCAAACCGTGTTCTCCTTCACAAAGCGGAAGCCGTCGCCCAGCACGTCCCGGTTCAGGGGAACCGTGTCATAGGTTTCGGGGTCCATGAAGTAGTACAGGTCGCCGTCCTGATAGCTGTACTCCGCTTCCTTGCGCTCCACAAACGCCTGCTCAAACTTGGCGGTGGGGTTGAAGGAAGTCTCGGTGACGCCGCCGGTCACCACGTTTCTCATCTTGGTGCGCACAAACGCCGCGCCCTTTCCAGGCTTGACGTGCTGGAACTCCACCACGGTCATGATCTTGCCATCCATTTCGAAGGTGACTCCGTTGCGGAAATCACCGGCAGTAATCGTAGGCATAGTTTTTCCTCCTTACAAATCTACGAGAAAACGACCCGTCGGGAGGACATTTTCTCTGCTTCTCAAATTTACAAAATAGCCTAGGATATTTTACCCCAGATACGGGATGAATGCAAGGGTTTTCCCTCTGATTCGGGGAATTTCAGAAGGAATTTTTATCATTTTTCCACATTTTGCGGCGACAGGCGGCCTTAAAGGGCGCCTGAAGTGCGTGAAGCACCTTCTGCCAAAGCGTCACCGCCCCGCCCACGGGCTCCACCACCAGCGCCAAAACGCCCGCTCGCTTGGCGGCCAGGCAATCAGTCAAAAGCTTGTCGCCCAGCATGGCGGTGCAGGCCGCCGTGCCCCCCGCTTTCTCCATGGCGGCCAGAATCCCCCGGGGAGACGGCTTTCCAGCCCGCCCCTGATAGGGCACGCCCAGCTCATCGCAAAATTCCCGTACGCGGCTTCCCGAGCGGTTGTTGGAGACAATGACAAATGCAATGCCTGCATTCTTCAATTCGGCGATATAGTCCTTCAGCGCCCGGTCGGGGCTTCGTGTTTTCTTTGCCGCCAGCGTAAAATCCAAATCACTCAGCAGCAGCGTCACGCCCAGCTCTCGCAGCAAATCCGGCGTCACCTCGTCATAGCGCTCAAACAGCCTGTCCGGCACTAGGGAAAAAGGCATATTCAGTCTTCCCCCTTCATAGCATTTTACGAATTGATCTTTCAATATCTTTAGTATACCAATTTTTTTCAAAGCATACAAGGGGGGTCTTGGCTTGCAGGTCTATCTTGCCGTCACGCCGCAGCAGCTTCGGGAGGCGTCCCGCTTCACCCATCACTTTGTCCATATGGCCTATCGCATCGGACCAGAGTCCGCCCTGCTGCGCCAGAACCTGCTGGTTCAAACCCGGGGTGGGCTGCTGGGCCTCAGCGATCACGACGCGCCCACGGTGGAAGAGCCGGAAAAGCTGGCCTCCGCCGCGGCACGGGAATGCTCCCGCCGGGGATACGGCGGTGTGGTTCTGGATTTCGAGGCACCCCATCCCAGAGGGGATATGCTGCTGCTGGCGGGAGCCATGGGAAAGCTGTTTCAAAAAAACCGGCTGGCACTCTATGTACCGGAAACTTACGCTTCCTCCGCACCCGGAGCGATTGTCCCGGTCTGCACCGCGCTGTCCGGCGGAAATTTGACCCAGCATTTGCGGGAAGCTGCTTCCGACCGCGGCACGGGGCGTCTGGCGCTGGATTTGGAGCGTCTGATGATGGACTTCCCTCTTCCCTGTCCCTCCGGAGAAGGCCGTCCTCTGCGGCGCGAGGAGCTGGCAGAGCTGATGGAGCAGGAGCAGCCGTCCGTGTTTTTCTCTCCGGACCTTTGCGCCCGCTACTTCACCTATTCCTGCCGGGGCGAAGCCCATTTCATATTGTTTGACGATGGGGACACACTTTTGCAGAAGCTGCGCATTGGCCAGAATTTAGGCGCACAGACCGCGTTTTTCCAATATCCCGAGGTCAGCGACCTTTTGGGAAAGCTGTTTGGAAAATAAGATTTTACGAAAGCGCACACTGCCAGAGCTTCCCGCTTGGTCTTCCCCTGTATTCAGGCTAATGACTTCGCTTCTCCGCGCACCGCTTGTCAGAATATCCGTTTCCCAAGCATCGGCCTGCTGGGCGCAATCCCTCGCGCAGTTTAAAAGCCCGCTTTAAGTCGGCAAAAAGGCGCCGTGGAATCCTCCACGGCGCCTTTTATCAAAACGAGATCAATAGAAGCGCTTGTTCTTGTTCTTCCGAGCTGCCTCAGACTTCTTGCGGCGCTTGACGCTGGGGCTCTCGTAGTGCTCTCTCTTACGAACCTCCGCGAGAACGCCCGCCTTAGCGCAGCTGCGCTTAAAACGCTTCAGGGCGCTGTCGATGTTCTCGCCCTCTTTGATATGAATTTCAGACATTTATATTTCCCTCCCTCCAGAATGCCGGGAAACCCGCAGCACTTAAGGGCCATTATATTATGGCTTTAACGAAATCATTATAACGGTTGATTCGCGGCTTGTCAAGAGTATTTTCTGAAAAGCGACAAGACATAAAAAGCAACCCGCCCCGCAAAACAGGGCGGGTCGCTTTTTATAATTTTTCCAACTCTTCCAAATCCTGTCCCTGTCGGGCCAGCTCCCGCTCCAAAGCAAGCGCCATCTGGTCGGGACAGGAGGTAGGCTTCATCCCGCATCGGATTCCCCGAAGCCGCTCGGCGGCTTCCCGGGCGTCCATCCCCCGCAGCAATGCTGCGATACCTTGCAAATTACCGCTGCATCCGCCCACAACCTCCAGCTCCTCAATCACGTTTTTATCATTGAGCCGGAAATGCATCTCTTGTGAACAGGTGCCCCGGGGGTGAAATGTAAACGTCATGTTCCGCTTCCTTTCCGCTTTTGATCCTTTCGGAAAGGATATCATATTGCCGCGTCCGCGTCAAGCAAGCGACAAAGGAAGACTGTTATCCCACGCTTCCGCCGAAGCTGCGCCCTTCCAGCACCAGCCGGTCGGCAATCATCGCGATAAACTCGCTGTTGGTGGGCTTGCCCTTGGTGTTGGAAACGGTATAGCCGAAAAACTTTTGCAGCGTCTCCAAGTCGCCCCTGTCCCATGCCACTTCGATAGCGTGCCGGATGGCGCGCTCGACCCGGGAGGGCGAGGTGGAAAAGCGCCGGGCCACCTCGGGATAGAGAACCTTGGTCACCGCGTTGATTACGTCCATGTCGTCCACCGCAATCAAAATAGCCTCCCGCAGGTACTGATACCCCTTGATGTGGGCGGGAACGCCGATTTCGTGGATGATATCCGTGACCATGTTCTTTAAACTTTTTGTATGGGATATTGGTTGAACAGGGCGGCAGACAGAGCGCATCCGCTCCATCAGGGCGCTGTTTTCAAAAGGTTTCGGCATAAAAAATGCCGCGCCCTTTTCCAGGGCTTCTCCCACCACCTGTTCCGTAAAAAATGAGGAGATCATCATTGTTCGCGTCGGAAGTTCTTCTCTGCGAAGCTGCTCCAGTACGCCGAAGCCATCCAGCTCCGGAAGCACCACATCTAACAGCAGCAGATCCGGAAGCTGCTCCCGCACCTGGCGGAGCGCGTTTTTTCCATCGCCTACACCGGCGACCACCGTGAATTCTCCCGTCTGTTCAATTGTTTCCCTCAGCATCGCCCGGTAGCTCTCATTGGCGTCGGCTATAACCACTTTCCTGCAGATCTCCATAACGCAACCTGTCCTCCATCTCTTCATTGAAATTTCTTCCGAATTCCCAAAAGTTCGAATCGGGTTTTCTATAATTTACCATAAACGGACAGCCTTTGCAAGACGGAATTGTAAATAATTGGCATTTTTATTCGACCCATTATACAGCCGTCTCGGCAAATTCGGCAGGACATTTCAAATCCGTTTGTCTTTCAGCATATTTCGAAGAAAAAGGCTATCATCCCGGTATGGAAGTTGTGTCGGAAGACTCAGTCCGCCATGCCCTCGTCCCGGAAATCGGGGGCGGCGCTCCGCTCGCCGGCACCGCGGTTCTGCCGCAGCTTAAACCCGGCCAGCAGACCCTTCAGCAGGGCAGACTGCTCCGACAGCTCCTGACTGGCAGCAGCACTTTCCTCCGCCGTGGCGGCATTGGTCTGAACCACCGACGAAATCTGCCCCACGCCCTGATTGATCTGCACAATCGCCATGGCCTGCTCCTGCGAGGCGGCGGCAATCTTGTCAATCAGCTCCACGGCCTTGGCCGTCTCCCGGGCACTGTCCTCCAAAGCCTTGGCGGTGACGTCCGCCGTCCGGCTTCCGTTTTCCACCGCCGCCAGGGTCTGTTCAATAAGCGCAGTGGTGTCCTTTGCGGCCACCGCCGATTTCCCGGCCAGATTGCGCACCTCGTCCGCCACCACGGCAAAGCCCTTGCCGTGCTGCCCGGCGCGGGCAGCCTCTACCGCCGCGTTCAGCGCCAAAATGTTGGTCTGGAACGAGATGTCCTCAATAATTTTGATAATTTTCATAATCTCGGAGGATTTGAAGGAAATTTCTCCCATGGCTGCAACCATTTCCTGCATGTGCTCATTGCTGGTGTGCATCTCCCGTCCCGCAAACTCCGCCTTTTCCTGCACAAGCTGTGCGTTTTCCGCGTTTTGCCGAATCTGCCCGGTAACCTCCTCAATGGAGGCGGAAAGCTGCTCCACGGCGCTGGCCTGCTCTGTGGCGCCTCTGGAAAGGGTCTGGGCGGCTGTTGCAACCTGCTCGGCGTCTGCGTCCACAAAATCCGCAGACTGGTGAATCTGCAGCAGCGTACCGTCCAAATTGTCCAGCATGGCCTGGAGATTGTCCTTAATTTTTCTGAATTGTCCGTTGTATTCTCTTTGAAGCTCAACTGTCAGGTCGCCCCCTGCCACGCAGGAGAGCACATCCGAAATTTCATCGATATAACCCTGATAATTGACCAGCCTTTGAATGGTGAGCTGGAATGCATCCGAAAGACGGCCCAGCTCATCCTTGGATTTAACGGAAAGCTGAACATCAAAATTCCCGTCCGCAATCTGCTGTGCAGCCTTTGTGACGGACTTGATGGGCTTTGCGATAGAGCCGCTGATCAGCCATGTGACGGCCGCGCCAACAGCCGCCATCACCACGCAAAGCAGCAGCAGCATCTGCGTAAGGACATGCGTCCGCTCAACCACCTCGTCCGTTTCCAGCGTCATTGCCAGAATCCAGGGGCTGCCCTCGATGGGCGTGAATTCCACCAGCTTTTCCTTGCCGTTGTATGTATATTCGCCGCCGCCCTTCTGACGTGTGGTCATCTGCTGCGTGAGGGCGCCCAGAGCTTCAAGCGCCGGGTCGGTTTTTCCGTTCTCAATATCGTTATCTTGCCGAAGCACAAGGTCGGTATTCTTGTGGGCCACCTTAACGCCCTCATTGTTGACGATGTACCCGTATCCGGTGTTTTTATAAGTGACCTTTTCGCAGATTTTGCTGAGGGTCATCCCGTCTCTTCTGCCGTACAAAACGCCGATAATCTGGCCGTTTTCATACACTGGCGCGGCATATACCAGCACTGGTTTTCCATCCAGCTTGCTGAACATCAAATCCGAAGCAGTGGGGGTTCCCTGCATGGCGGACTGAAAAAAGGGCCGGTCGGACACATCGTTTGTCTCCCGGCTGCTGTTTAGGATGACGGCCTTGCCTGTTTTATCCGCAAAGCCATAGAGGATATATCCCGAGCGCTTGGCCTCCGCTTCAAAATAGGCTATTTTTTCGTCCAAAGAAGCCGCGCTGTCAGTGATTGCAGGAACCTGTGCAAGCCCATCCATATACAAAAGCTGGGCACTGTTCTCGGAGGAAATGTACTGGGCCTGCGCCTGCGCCATAGCCCCTAAATCATCCCGTGCGTCGGAAAGCAGGTCCTTGGTGACTACATAAATCGCAGCAGCGCCCAATGCGGCTGTGACCATCAGGATGATGAGTGTGTATGTTGCGACCAGTCTAAGCTTGATTGATTTCATGAATACTTCTCCACTACTTTAAACTTTTAAATTTGTTACCGCCTCTTTAGGATTTCCCGCTAACGCCGTGCCTCGGAAATTCCTGAAAAAGGCGCTTTTGGGTGATTATATTATATGTCGAAACAAATGGGAACAAATTGTTTTTTGTAAAAAAATATCTGATATTGTCTTTTGAGCACAGCCCTTGCACTTCATCCTTCGACGGATTTTTGTCGCTTTAAAAATCAAAAAAGAAGCCCCCGGATTCTCAATCTGGGGGCTTCTTGCCGGGAAAAATCTGCGGGCTGGAACGCCACGTTGGCATCAGCGGCTTTTGCCGACATTCTTTGTTCTAAGCACTAACACTGTTTTTTTCGCGTAGTTTCTTTTTTCATCAAACCGCCTCTGGGATTTCTGTTTGCAGTCAGGCAGGCTTCGGAAAACAAAATTTTAAATATTTGGCATTTTTATTTGCCCTGTTATGCAGATACTACGAGAAAGCCGGAAAATTTTTTAATTTTACGTGTTTTTCAGCATATTGCGTATCAAAAGCCCATAGCCGCGCGTGGGGTCACCCAATAAAACATGGGTCACCGCACCTGCCAGACGACCGTCCTGCAAGATGGGTGAGCCGCTCATCCCCTGCACAATACCGCCCGTTTTTTCCAGAAGCTCCGGGTCTGTCACCGTTATAAGCAGGTTTCGGCCTGCAGGGTCGGTGCTGAGAATTTTTGTGATTTCAATTTCGTATTCCTTTACGGTGTCTCCGTCCACATTTGCCAGAATCGTGGCTTTTCCGGTGTGAACCTGATCGTTCTCCGCAACGGGAAGTGCTTTGTCTCCCAAACGTTCCATCAGCTCTTGATCCGTCAGGGTGCCAAATACGCCGTTCGCGGTGTTTGCGTAAAGATCGCCGGTGTCCATTGTCATGTCAAAATTTCCCTTTAGCTCTCCCGCCGCGCCCGTCTCGCCCCGCTTCACCGTTTTCACGGTAGAGGGGAGAATGGAGCCGGAGGAAAAGGGCATCAGGGCGGATGTGTCTACGTCCGTAACACCGTGGCCCAGCGCGCCAAAGGTGTTGCTCTCGGGGTCGTAAAAGGTCATGGTACCGATTCCGGCCATGCTGTCACGAATCCATGCGCCGATGGCAAATTTTCCGTCCCCGTCGCTGTCATCGGCGGTGACGCTTAGATCCAACAGCTTACTTCCCCGGCGAACCTCCAGCTTCGCACTTTCTCCTGCTGCATCTTGCAGCAGGGCTTGAAACTGCTCCGTGGAGGTGATTTGGCTTCCGGCGCACTGGACGATTACGTCGCCTGCGTTAAGTCCGCAGGCTCTGGCGGGCGTGTTTCCCTCGGCCAGCTTTACCACCAGAACACCTCTTGAAAATAATTTGATACCCACAGTGTGTCCCACGGGGACCAACGTCCGAGCGGAGGAAAGGTCCGCCGCGGCCGCCGGGACTGTCAGCGCGGACGCCAGAAGCATAGCCGCCAGCCCCAGCGCCGCCCCGCCCGCGCGGCCGCTTTTTGAATTTTTTGCTTTCTCAGCCGTTTCATCCATTGAATCGCCCCTTTCTGAAAGCCCGACGTGGGCCGGGCCTTCAGAAAAGAAGCCGACGTTCTCTCTCTTTGTCTTTTTTCTTTTCGTCGGCAAGCTTACTGTTTGCAAACCGACAGATTTCTGCCGTTGAAAATACCGGCGGTGCTGCCATGGAAAGGACTCCCTCCGCCCTGTGGCGGCGGCTTCTGAAATTATGCTCTGCAAAGTTATGTCTTTTCCCTAAAATCTGTAAATTTTTTATAGCACATAAGGACAAAAAATTCGCCAAAAGGCCCATTAAGAGCCTTTTGGCAAATTTAAGTAAATTTCCGGTATGGAAATCCCGCATGGGTTTTTAAGCCCCACAGGGGTTGCACTCCGCACAAATTTTCGCTTTCGTCTATGACCCCGTCTTCCCCAACATGCTTGTCCGGGTAAGCGTCTGTCCGATCAGGAGGAAACAGACCATCAGTCGTCCCGCTTGTTGAAAATCTTAAAGATATCCTCGAAGGGGTCGTCTTCCGGCTCCTCGGGTTTGGGATCATCCACCGTGCTCAAAGGCTGAGGCGCCTCAGCCGTGATCTGCTGCTCCGCAGGAGCCGCAGGCGCTTCCACCACGGGGGGCGCAAAGGAGGCTGCGGGCGGAACCGCACCGCTGGGTGCAGCCGGCCGCGCGGGGGACTCAGCTGCAACCTTTTCAAATCCGGTGGCAATGACTGTCACTCGGATTTCATCTTCAAGATTCTCGTCAAACTGCGCACCGAAAATGGTGATTGCGTCCATGTTGACAGCTTCCTGCACCAGCGTGGCAGCCTGCTCCACCTCTTCCAGCCCGATGTCCATAGAGCCGGTGACGTTGATGAGCACGCCGTGCGCCCCGGCGATAGAGGTCTCCAGCAGGGGGCTGGAGATTGCCATTCTGGCGGCCTCCTCGGCCTTGCCCTTTCCGGCGGCGCGACCAACGCCCATGTGCGCCAGACCCGCGCCCTTCATAATCGTGGTCACGTCGGCAAAGTCCAGATTGATAAATCCGGTGTCCCGAATCAAATCGGAGATGGACTGCACCGCTTGACGCAGCACATCGTCCGCGATTTCAAAAGCGTTGGCAAATGTAATTTTCTGGTCGGTGGCGTGCTTAAGCCGCTCGTTGGGGATGATCACCAGAGAGTCCACCTTGTCCTTCAGCTCTGAAATACCCTTTTCCGCCTGCTGCATCCGGCGGCGGCCCTCAAAGCCAAAGGGCTTGGTCACCACCGCCACAGTAAGAATTTCCAATTCCTTGGCAATCTCTGCCACGATGGGCGCACCGCCGGTGCCGGTTCCACCGCCCATTCCGGCGGTGATGAACACCATGTCCGTGTCCTCCAGCGCCTTGGCAATCTGGCTGCGGCTCTCCTCGGCGGACTTGCGGCCCACCTCCGGGTCCGAGCCAGCACCCTGCCCATGAGTCAATTTTTCGCCGATCTGAATTTTATAGGTAGCGCTGGACACGTTCAGCGCCTGCTTGTCCGTATTGATAGCCACAAAGTCCACACCCTTGGTGCCGGAGCGAACCATGCGGTTGACCACATTATTTCCGCCGCCACCGACGCCGATCACCTTAATGTTCACAACGGCGTCCGGGCCGGTTTCCAATCCAAATGCCATAAAGCTGCCTCCTGCTGTCGTTCGTATCGGGAGGAATCTCCCCCTTGCTGTGTAAAATGGCACGCATAGCCCTATTCTTATTAATAATAAGACACTTTGCGCTCCGGGTCAAGTCTTCCCGCAGTTTTTCCAGCAGTTTTTCCAATTAGTCCTTGATGAACACGTTTTGGCCGCTGTCACCCGTCATGCGGAGGACGCCTGTCTCGTTAGATTCAATTCTGCCGCTGTCAAGAATTGCCCGAAGCGTACGGAGCTTATAGGCATAGTCCGCGCCATAGGGCAGCTCTACGCGGAACCGCTCCATATATTCCATGGTCAGCACAGCCGCGTCGTCCAGACGGATAGAGCCGACCTGAGAAATCATCTCCTGCTCGTCCAGCGCGCCCATCAGCGCCAGCAGGCTTTTCTGCTGCTCCGCGCGCTCGGTGGGCATCTGGATGAAGGTGGCCACGGCAGGGGAAAGCAGTTCGCAGCCCTCAATTTTCGCAAGGTCTGCGGCGGCATTCATGGCCCGCTGCTCCACAATTTTTCCCTCCGGGCTTACAAGCCACGCATAGCCCTCCTGCACCACCGCCAGCGCCGCGTCGCTCTCCGTCACGTCGATTGCCAGGGTATCCGGCAGGACCCGGTTAATGCGCACCAGTGCGATATAGGGCAGCTTCCTCTGAAGGTCCTTTGCAATGGCGTATTTATTCAAAAGCAGCAAATTATCGCCTATTTGCAGACCCGAGGCCTCAATAATTTCCGCTTCGGAATAGAGGCTCTCTCCGGTGATGTCAATGGTATTCACCCGGAAAAACAGCGTCAGAGCCACCACAATCACAATGCAGATGGCCAAAACGGACAGCAGCTTATAGAGGAGTCCGAATCTCCCCCTTCGCTTCCTGTTGTGATTTCTTCGTTTGGCCATCTGCCGTACTCCAGTCTGTCTCTATTCCGCGGCGCTTCCCTCGTCCCGGTGAATGTCGGCTCCCAGCTCCCCAAGCGTTTTGGCGAGGTCCTCGTAGCCCCGGTCAATGTGCTCCACGCCGGATACGGCGCTTTCGCCCTCCGCTCCCAGCGCGGCCACGCACAGCGCCGCCCCGCCCCGCAGATCTGTGGACTGCACGGAGGCACCGTGGAGCTTTTCCACGCCGTAGACCACCGCCACCCGTCCGGATACCCGGATATCTGCCCCCATGCGGGAAAGTTCATCGACATGGCGGAAGCGGCTTGTAAAAATGTTTTCCTCAAATACCGTAGCGCCCCGGCTGCGAGCCAGTGCCGCCATCAAAACGGCCTGTGCGTCGGTGGGAAAGCCGGGATAGGGTGCGGTGTGAATGGGACGGATGCCCCGCAATTCGCGCCGCCTGCGCAGGGTAATTCCCTCCTCGTCCGCCGTCACGGTGCACCCCGCCTCCCGCAGCGCCGCCGTCACAGTGGACAAATGCCCTTCCTTCGCCCCCGTCAGATGCACCTCGCCCCCGGCGGCGGCCGCCGCGCAGAGATAAGTAGCTGCCGCAATACGATCGGGCATCACGGTATACGTACAGCCGGAAAGCTGCGCGCCGCCCTCTATCGTGACGGTGGAAGTGCCCGCGCCCGAAACCTTTGCCCCGCACGCACAGAGATAATCCTGCAAATCTTCGATCTCCGGCTCCCGTGCGGCATTGTAAATTGTGGTGACGCCGCTTCCTCCGCAGGCCGCCAGCATCAGATTTTCCGTGGCGCCAACGCTGGGCAGGCTGAGCACAATTTCCCGCCCCACAAGGTGGGGTGCAGAGCAGCGGAGCCGCCCGCCGTCCTCCCGGATATCGGCTCCCAGCTCCCGGAGGCCCGCCAAATGTAAATCAATGGGTCTTGGCCCCAGCTCGCACCCGCCGGGGTAGCTGAGATCCGCCTGGCCGCAGCGGGCCAGCACAGCCCCAAGGAAAATGGCGGAGGATCGCATCTCCCGCATCAGCGCGTCGGAGATATTGCAGCAATTCATGCCGATGGTGTTTACCGTCAGCGTATCCTCCTCCCAGCGGGCCTCGCAGCCAAGATGCCGGAGAATGCGGACCGACGCGTCCACATCCCGCAGTCGGGGACAGCCTTTCAGCACCGTCTCCCCCCGGTTTAAAAGCGTGGCCGCCAGGATGGGCAGTGCGCTGTTTTTCGCGCCCTGCACCCGGACGGAGCCGGAAAGAGCGTTCCCGCCCTTTACCATGATCAGACTCATAATGCAATTCCCTCCGCATACAGAATGGTTCAACAGTCCATCGTATGCATGGGGAGCCTGTGGGGGTTACAGCAGCTCCAGCACCGTCTGATAGATGCGTTCCGCCGCGTTGGGGATGCCAAGCTTTTCCATGGCGGCGGACATGGACGCGCGCCGCGCGTCGTCCCGAAGAATTTCGCAGGCTTTTTGAAAGAGGGCCTGCCCGGTTGCATCATCCTCCAAAAGAACACAGGCGCCGCCCGCCCGCTCCAAAACCCGGGCGTTTTTCTCCTGATGGTTGTTGGTCACATAGGGGGAAGGCACGATCAGCGCGGGAACGCCCAGTGCCGTCAGCTCGCTGATGGTGGACGCTCCCGCCCGGCACAGCACCAGATCCGCCGCCCGGAGCACCCGATCCATATCATAAATGTAGGGCCGCACTTCAAGAGACGGGTGCCGCTTAAGGTCCACCCCCCGTTCCTTCAGCGCCCGCAGCAGCGCATCGTATCCGCCGCCCGCCCCGTGAACGTGATGAAACGGCTCCTTTGCCGCTTCCATCGCCAAAAACGCAGCCATTTCCCCGTTCATTCCCGCCGCGCCCAGAGAACCCCAGAAGGAAACGATCAGGGGCCTTTTGTCATGAATCCCCAGCTCCTCCCGGGCCTGCTGCTTGGTGCGGGTAAAAAAATCGCCCCGCACCGGTGTACCAGTCACCGCCACCTTGTCCGGGTGGCGATACTGTCCCCGGCACTCCTCAAAGCCCACCATAATCCGGTCGGCGAAAGGCTCCAGCAGCCGGGTGGTCAGCCCGGGGACCATGTTGGACTCGTGGACAGCGGTGGGAATTCCCAGCTTTGCCGCCGCCTTCACCATGGGAAAACTTGCATAGCCCCCGGTGCCAATGACCACCTGAGGGCGAAATTCCCGCAGTATGCGCCGCGCCTCTCGGGGCGCCCGGAGATAGTTTCCCACGGAGATTAAATTGTGCCTGATCTCCGCCGGCTTCATCGAGCGGTGGAAGCTGGAGATGTGGACGGTGCGAAAGGCGAAGCCTGCCTTTGGAATCAAGTCTTTTTCAAGGCCTCGCTCCGCACCCACAAATAAGATCTCCGTATCCGGCTTCCGCGCCAGCATCAACTGCGCCAGAGCGACGGCGGGATTGACATGTCCCGCCGTTCCTCCGCAGGTAAAAATGACCCGTCCGGGCGCGTTGCCCATTTTTAACACTTCCTTAAAATCCACGTGCCCCGCATCACATTTTCATCTGTCGGGACACGCTCAATACAATGCCCATTTCAAAGAGCTGAATGGTCAGCGCCGTCCCCCCATAGCTGAAAAAGGGGAGAGAGACGCCGGTGGTGGGCAGCAGCCCCGTCACCACCGCCATGTTCAAAAACGTCTGGAAGGCCAAAAGCGTGGTGACGCCCACCACCAGCAAACTTCCAAACCGATCCCGTGCATGAAGGCCAATCCAGTATCCCCGCAGAATCAGCGCCGCAAACAGCAGCATAATCACCGCCGCGCCAATCAGCCCCAGCTCCTCGCACACAATGGAAAACACAAAGTCGTTGTGCTCCTCCGGGAGATACATAAATTTTTGCCGGCTCTTACCAAGCCCCACGCCCAAAAGCCCCCCGGAGCCAATGGACAAAAGGCTTTGAGATAACTGATAGCCATCTCCCCGGGGGTCTATAAACGGGTTTTGCCACATGGCAATGCGGGACGCACCGTAGCCAATGATTCCCACCACGGCATACATTCCGGCTGCGGCCACGCCCAGCGCACCGCCTACCCAGCCCCAGCCGATGCCGCCCACCAGCATGATGGCGGCCCCCGCGCCTAAAATCAGCAGTGTTCCTGACAGGTGCGGCTCCAGCATCATCAGTGCCGCCAGCACTACCAGAATCATACCATAAGGCAGAATGCCGTACCGAAAGGTCTGCATCCGCTCCTTCTTTTTGGAAACGCTGTCGGAGAAATAGAGCACCACTGCCAGCTTTGCCACCTCAGAGGGCTGAAATTGCAGCGCCGTACCCCGGATTCCCAGCCAGCGTGTGGCACGGTTGACGGTTAGGGCAAAAGGGTTTCCCGGAATAATCACCAACACCAGCAGAATAATCGCCAGAAACATCAAAGGTTTAGCAAGGCCGCGGAACCGCTGGTAGTTAATTTTACCCACAAACGCCATGGCCGCCACGCCCATAATGGCGAACACACCCTGCTTCGAGACGTAATAGGTCGGGTTGCCGCTTTCGTAATAGGCCCTTGGAAAGCTGGCGGAAAACAGCATAATCAGGCCGATGGCGGTCAGCAGCAGCACCAGAAGGCAAAACGGCAGGTCAATCGGCCCTCTGGCCAGTTCCCGGCTCTCCTGCTCCCGCAGCAGGCGCTCTTCCTTGGCCCGCTGACGGGCCAACAGCGTTTCCCGGCTGACAGCGGGGCGGCGGACGGAGCTGAAGCCCCGATCCCGATCCCGGTCCCCGCGGGGAGAGCGGGACCGCGCGTTGTTCGGTTTACGTTCCCGGATCATGGGCCACCCTCCCTTTCCCGTTTGGCGGACGCGTTAAATTCTCCCCTGAATGCCCAGCCACGCCACGATGCAGCCCCCAAGCGTGATGAGGGAGAACACCGTCACAAGCTTCGCCTCACTCCAGCCGCACAGCTCCAGATGGTGGTGCAGCGGCGCCATTTTGAAAAAGCGCTTGCCGTGGGTAGCCTTGAAATACACTACCTGAATAATAACCGACGCAGTCTCCGCAATGTAGATCAGCCCCACGGGAATCAGCACCAGCGGCATATCCATTGCAAACGCCAGCGCCGCCACCGCGCCGCCCAAAAACAGGCTGCCGGTGTCGCCCATAAACGTCTTTGCGGGGTGGCAGTTATAGACAAAAAACGCCGCCAGTCCCCCTGCCATGGCAGAGGATACCAAGCTCAGCCCCCCGAACACAGCGGAAGCGGCCCCGGCAAAAAACATCATCACCACAAAGGTGACGCCGGTGGCCAGCCCGTCGATTCCGTCGGTCAAATTCACGGCGTTGACGCAGCCCACGATGACAAAGGCCGCAAAGGCCAGATACATCACCCAGTTCAGCTCCAGCGTCGTGTTTGCGAAGGGGATATATAAGCGGTTGCTCATAAGGCCCTCGTAGCGCATGATGCTTAAAAACACCACCGCCGCCGCCAACTGCAAAATAAACTTCTGCCGGGCGGTAAGCCCCTCGTTCTGGTGCTGGCGCACCTTGCGGTAATCGTCCACAAAGCCGATCAGCCCAAACACCAGTGCAAACAGATAGACGTACAGATGGACAAATTCCCCCGCCAGCATCTGCCGCCAGCCAAGCGCCACCACAGTCACGCCCGTGCCGATGATAAACATGATGCCGCCCATGGTGGGTGTTCCGGCCTTTCCCGCATGCCATTTGGGGCCATCCTCCCGAATCTCCTGCCCGGCCTTCAGCTTCCTCAGCTCCGGAATCAGGAATTTTCCGATGACAAGCGTCACAAAAAAGCATACCGGCGCCGCCAGTAAATTCGCAATGTCCATATGTCTACCCCTTACCCGGCGGGGCCGGGCCCTTCCCTCATGCAGTCTCCGTATAAAACGCGCGTCTTCTCCCCATATGCGGAAGCTGTCCTTTAAACACAGCACGCGTCCTGTTTACAGGCGTCTTTTCAGCGCGCCCTTCCCAGATTCTCCGCCACAATCTCCCGTTCGTCCATGTGGCGCTTTTCGTGATTCACTTCCTGATACGTCTCGTGCCCCTTGCCGCACAGAACGATCACATCGTCCTCCCTTGCGTTGTCCATGGCAAAACGGATGGCCTCCACCCGGTCCTCCACCACGGCATAGGGCGTGGGCGTTCCCTCCAGCCCGGCAAGAATTTCGTCGATGATAACGGCGGGCCTTTCCGTGCGGGGATTGTCGGAGGTCACAATGACATAATCCGCAATCTCCGCGGCGATTTTTCCCATCTGAGGGCGCTTTGTCCGATCCCGGTCCCCGCCGCAGCCAAACACCGCCACGGTGCGCCCTTTGGCAAAGCCCTTCACGGCAGAAAGCACGTTTTTCAGGCCGTCGGGGCTGTGGGCATAGTCAATCAAAACCGTATAATCCCGCCCCGGCGTGGGGACCACTTCCACCCGGCCCTTCACATGAGGAACCCGGCGCAGCGCTTCCGCACTCTTTTCAAGAGGGACGCCCAGCTTCAGCGCCGCCGCTAATACATCCAGCGTATTATATACCATAAATTCGCCGGGAATGCCAACCCAAATTTTTATCCGCCCGTTTTTTGTCACGGCGGTGAAGGCAACATGGTCCGCTCCCAGCTCAATTTCCTCCGCCCGCAGGTCGGCTTCGGCCTCCACCGCATAGGCATATTTTTCGCAGGCAGCCCCTTGCAGCAGCCGCCCCGACCACGGATCGTCGGCATTGTAAATTCCTATGCCGCAGTTTTGAAACAGGATGGCCTTTGCGTCGCAGTAGTCCTCCATCGTCCCGTGGAAATCCAGATGGTCCTGCGTCAGGTTGGTGAACACGCCCACATCGTACCGGATTCCGTGAACCCGGCCCTCGTACAGTGCGTGGGACGATGTTTCCATCACCACATGGGTACAGCCCGCGTCCAGCATCTGGCGGAACAGGCCGTGAAGCTCAAAGCTCTCCGGCGTGGTTCGCTCTGTGGGCAGGCTCTCCCCGCCGATCATATTCTGGTTGGTGCCGATCAGACCCACCTTCGCGCCCGCCTCCTGCTCCAAAATGGCCTTGAGGAGGTAGGTGGTGGTGGTTTTTCCGTTGGTGCCGGTAACGGCGGTCATCACCATTTGCTCTGCCGGATGACCAAACCAATTGGCCCCCAGAATAGCCAGCGCCCGCCGGGATTCCTTCACCAGTATGAACGGAATGTCCTCCGCCGGTTCTTTTTCGCAGACAACGCACACTGCGCCGGCTGCCTGCGCCTTGCCGATATAGGCGTGGCCGTCCATGGCATAGCCGCTGATGGCCACAAACAGGTCCCCCGGCTTCGTCTTTCGGGAGTCATAGCTGACCCCGGAAATCTCCATGTTCTCGTCTGCGTGAAGCTCCAGCACTTCCGCGCCGGCAAGCAATTCCTTTAATTTCATATCTGAATACGCCCCTTTACAGTGTGAAATGGTGAGTAATATACCATTCACAGTATATCCGGCGCGATTTGCAAAGTATACGGGAGAAGGTGCTTAAAACCATGCAAAACCTGTCAGTCGGCCATACTTCCCTGTGCGCCAAGCTGCACAGTAATCACCGTTCCCGCCGGGACCTCCGCCCCGGGCGACACAGACTGGTTCAGGGCAAACACATTTCCGCTGCTGGCGGCGGTAGCGCCCGACACCCGCATAATCAGCCCCGCGTTGGTGAGCGCCGCGTTTGCCTGTGCGGCAGTCATCCCCACCACCTTGGGAACCGTGCTGGGCGTATTGGGTTTTTCTTCACCCAGATACAGGATCACCGACGCGCTGCCGGGGATAATGGACCCGCCAAGGGGCGTTTGGTCAGTAACGGTTGCCCCCTCGCCCACGGTGCGGCAAGTAAAGCCAAGATTTGTAATCCGCTCCTTTGCAGCTTCCGCTGTCTGCCCCACCACGTTGGGCACGGTGATGTCCGTACCCACCATCTGCTCGGCGGTGTAGTCCGGCTCCACTCCCACATAGGGCAGGATTTCACCCATCACGGAGCTGGCGGTGGGCGCCACCATATTGCCGCCGGAAACGTAGACTCCGGTGTTTCGGCTGGGGGTATCCATGGTGATGAGCATAATGACCTCGGGATCGTCCGCCGGGGCGAAGCACATAAAGGACACGACGACCTCTTTGTTCGGGTTACCGGTTTTATCAGCGGTGCCGGTTTTTCCGCCGACGCGATAGCCTACCACCTGCCCGTTTTTGCCGGTGCCGGAAGCCACCACATATTCAAGGCACTTGCGCACAGTGTCGGATGTTTCCTTGCTGACAACCTGGCGCACGGGGGTGGAGTCATGCTGATACTTCACGTTGCCCTGATCGTCCACCACCTGCTCCACCAGATACGGCGTACGCAGGTAGCCGCCGTTGATGGTGGCGGCCTGTGCGCGGATAACCTGAAGCGGCGTGACGGTAAACGTCTGGCCGAAGGAATAGGAAGCCAGAGACACCACGTTGGTGCCAAAATCCTTTTCGCTGGCAAACAGGCCGGTGGTTTCACTGATTTCATCGATGCCGGTTTTCTCCATCAGGCCAAAAGATTTCAGATATTGATAATATTTCTCCGTCCCGATTTTCAGACCCATTGTGATGAAAGCCGGGTTGCAGGAATTTCCGGTGGCCTGCATCAGGTCCTGAAGCCCGTGGCCTCTGTGGTTAGAGCAGTAAATGGGCTTGTTCCAGCCGGGCACCCGGATAGAACCGGTGCAGGTGAAGGTGGAATTCAGGTTTACCAAACCTTCCTCCAGCGCCGTCGCCAGCGTAACGGGCTTAAAGGTGGAACCCGGCTCGTAGGTATCGCTGATGCAGCGGTTGCGCCATTGCTCGCCCAGCGCCGCGCGGTTTACCTGACTGCGGGCGGCGGTGTATTCGTCGCTCCCCTCGGTAAGACCGGCCAGCGCCTTCACCAAATCCTCCTCGGTCTGGGCGTTCAGCTTTTTGTCGTAAATGGTGAAGGGGTCGTTCAAATCAAAGGTGGGATAGGAGGCCATCGCAAGGATTCCGCCGGTTTTCACGTTCATAACAATGCCCGTACCGCCGTTTTTTGCCCCAAATTTATCCACCATGGATTCAATGCCCTTTTCAAGGACCGACTGGACGCTCACATCCAGTGTCAGCATCAGACTGTCGCCGTTTTTTGCGTCGTAATACTGCTCATATTGATACAGCATATCCTGCCCGGTGTTGGTTTTTGCAGTGACGGTCAAACCGGAGGTTCCCTCCAGCACATCTTCATACTTGGCTTCCAGTCCATACAGTCCCGTATTATCGCTGCCAACAAAGCCGATGACCTGAGAGGCCAGCGTTCCATAGGGATAGTAGCGCTTGGAATCGGCGTTTAAAAAGATTCCCTGAAGCCGGGAAGGGCGCTTGGACGGGTCGCTGATGAGGACGGTCTTTCCATCCTCATCCAGCTTTGTCAAGCCGTTTCCCTGATCGTCAATTTCTCCGTTGATAAACCGGCGGACCTCATCGCCGGTCTTCTGCTCCACCTTTTTTTTCAGCTCAATGTACTGGGAATTTGTATCCGCCATTTTTTTGAGAATGGTATCCACATCCAGCTCCAGAATACGTGCAAGGCCCCGCGCCACATAGTTGGGGTCCTGCGTATCCTTACTGTTTTCGATATCGCGGGGAGAAATACATACCGTCTCCGCCGATGCGGAAACCGCCATAATCTCTCCGTTTTTGTCGTAAATGGCCCCACGGGAGGCGGTGACCACCGCGCTGCGGGTCTGCTGGGCCACAGCCTTTTCCTGCAACTCCTCGTGCCGCGAGATTTGCAGGCTGTACAGCTTGAACAGCAGCGCCACAAACACCGCAACGCCCAAAAGGCCCATCATCAGCACCGTCCTGTTGCGGACCGTCTGGTTGGCCCAGCGGGCGGCGTCACTCTTTCTGCGTTTGCCTGGCTTTGTCATTGATATCCTCCATCCTGAAAACGGCGTTGGGCGCTTCTTGAAGCCCAGTTAAGATTTGGGGAGTAAGAAGGAGCGGCTCTCCTTCTTACTCCCCCTGTTCACTGTATTGCGCCTCAGTCGAAATATTCCACCACCGCGTAAACGCCGTGGTTCAGCGAGGCCACAAGGCGCTCCAGCAGCCCTGCCTCTTTTTCCTTGTAAACAACAGCGCTGTCTCCACCGCTGAGGTCCAGATAATAGGTCTGCCCGCTGCCGGGCTTGGACATACCGGCAGACTCCGCTGCCTTTTTCACCGTGTCCAAATCAAACATTTGGGCATATTGCGCGGTGAGAATCACCTTTTCGGTCTGAAGCGTGGACAACTCCTTATTCAAAGCCACCACATCGCTGGACAGGCTTGTAAGCTGCACATAGCACAGCAGAGTCATCACCGCCAGCGCCGCCACAGCACAAAAACTCAGCACAGCCACAAAGGAAATGTGCTGCCGTTCCCGCACCTGCACCGAAGCAGCAGTCCGCACCCGCGGGGCAGGCACAGCTTCCTCCCGCCGCCGGGGCAGTTCCCCCGCGTGGGATAGCTGGCGCTCCCGCAGTTCAAAGTCAAGATCATATGCCAGACTGCCGTTTGTCGTCCCCCGACGGGAATAGCGCAGATCCCGCGCTGCCGCAGCCGCCATGCCCATCCCTCCTATCCTTCGTACTTCACACACAGTTTGCGCTTTTCAGGAAGCGCTATCCCTTAGTTTTCCTTTTCCGCAAGCACCGGGCTACCATCCCGGTCCAGCAGCGGTGTTAGTCCCGCCGCGCTGCCGCTGCGATGGAACAGATAGTGTACGCCCGTTTCATGATCCACCCAAATCTCCGTCTGTGTCAGAGTTCCCTGCGTGTAAATCTCCTCAAATCTGGGTTTCATACCGTCTGCTCCTTTCACATTCCACGCCGTCACGGCTCGCATTTCTCCGCTACGCGGAGCTTGGCACTGCGGGCACGGGGGTTTTCCGCCAGCTCCTCCTCATTCGGGACAATGGGCTTGCGGGTCAGAATCTTCAGCTTCGGCTTGTTGCCGCAAACGCACACCGGAAACTCCGGCGGGCACGTACAGCCCCGGGCCTGCGCAAGCAGCGCCCGCTTGATAATGCGATCCTCCAGAGAATGAAACGTAATGACCGCCAGTCTTCCCGCGGGGGAAAGAACCTCCGCAGCGGCCTCGGCCATCGGCTCCAGCGCGTCCAGCTCGCCGTTGACGGCGATACGGACAGCCTGAAAGCTCCGCTTGGCAGGGTGCTGCTTTTCCCGCAGCGCCTTGGCCGGCATGGCGGACTTGATCAGTTCCACCAGTTCAAGGGTTGTTTCAACGGGCCTGTCCTCTCTCGCGCGGACAATGGCCCGGGCGATAGCGGGCGCATACCGCTCCTCGCCGTAGTCATACAAAATACGCCGCAGCTCGCCCTCGCTCCATTCGTTCACCACGCGGTGGGCGGTGAGATGGGCAGACGCGTCCATTCGCATGTCCAGCGGCGCATCGTGCATATAGGAAAAGCCACGGGCCGCATCGTCCAGTTGGGGGGACGACACGCCCAAATCAAACAGCAATCCGTCCACGGCGGAAACGCCGCAGCCTTTCAGAATCTCCGCAAGCTCGGAAAAGTTGCCCCGGACCAGCGTCACCCGGTCCAGCCAGGGGGCCAGCCGCTCCTTCGCGGCCTCAATCGCAGCCCCATCCCGGTCAATGCAGATCAGCCGCCCGGTTGTCAGCCCTTGGGCAATCTCTTTTGAGTGCCCGGCGCGGCCAAGGGTCCCGTCCACGTAGATTCCGTCGGGAC
Source organism: Bacillota bacterium (assembly GCA_023402075.1). Classification (GTDB taxonomy): domain Bacteria; phylum Bacillota; class Clostridia; order Oscillospirales; family Oscillospiraceae; genus Oscillibacter. The sequence continues at coordinate 37,506 of JAEXCS010000027.1, forward strand.
GGATGTTCAATGCCTCAATGCTCTCTTTGAGCAACACAGACTTATGCAAATATTCCATATCAGAAATCCAACTCTTCCATGGCAGACAGCATGTTCCCGCTCTCCAGCTCCTGCTTCTCCAGCTCCTGCCAGGTGGCGCTGTCCCAAATCTCCGCACGGGAGCTTACGCCGATGACAGACACGTCTTTTTTCAGGCGGGCGTATTCCCGCAGCTTCTGAGGGATGAGGATGCGGCCCTGTCCATCCGGCTCACAGCGGACGGCATTGGAAAACAGGGGGCGCAAAGCGCGGGCCTTGGAATAGGGCAGGGCCTCGAATTTTTCGGTCAGCCGCGCCCAGCTCTCGTCGGAATAGATGGTCAGGCAGGGATCAGGGCCGATGGTGACGTAAAACACGTCTCCCAGCTCTTCCCGCAGCTTGGCAGGGATGGCCAAACGGCCCTTGGCGTCGATTGTGTGCTGATTGGTTCCCGTCATCGGCGCGGTCCCTCCCCTTCATTTTGTGGGATTCCGGTGAACTTTTCACCACCAGTCACCTATTATCACCACTTATCCCCACTCACATCTCTGAGTATAATCAAACTTCCTTGGAATTGCAAGAGGTTTTTTGGAATCTTTGAATGGATATAATTCTGTTTTTTTGACGACTTTTGACGAATTTCCGGTATTTTGAAACAGATGTTCCAAGGAGTTGCATCCGTTGACATAAAGCAAAAAAGTTCCCCAACACAATATATTGTGTTGGGGAACTTTTTTCAATCACTCACATACCAGATACGGGAATTGGCGCAAAATTCCATAAGCCTTTATCGTGATTTTTCACAAAAATTCAGGCTTCCTCTTGCTGAGGGTCGCCATCCTTTCCCTCGTCGGGATTGTCCAGACGGCGGCGCTGCTCCTGCATCTTGTTAGCAGAGACGCTGCGGAAGCGAATACGGGACTGCTTTACCTCGTCCAGCGCCATGGAGATGGCCTCCTCCGTGCGGGCCAGCGCGTCTTCTGCGTATTCGTTGGCCACCTGATAGAGTCGCTTGGACCGCTCCTCGGCATTGTTGACGATGGTATGCGCCTTTTGGCGGGCAGCGGTAAGCACCTCGCTGTCGGACACCTTGGCCTTGACCTCCAGCTCTGCCTGACGCATCATGCGCTCCACGTCCCGCTTCGCGTCCTCCACGAATTTGTCCCGCGCGGCCAGCAGCTCCTGCGCACGCTTGATCTCAATGGGAAGCTGGGCGCGCAGCTCGTCCAGCAGGTCCAGCAGCTCATCCCGGTCCACCATGCTCATATTGGGCTTCAGCGCCGGGGATTTTGCGTCTTCGATCTGCTCGTAGAGCATATCGATCAGGCGGCTGACATCGTTTGTATTGTTGGGCATTGGCTTCACGCTCCCTCTTCGTTCGTCTCTTCTCTCATCTTCCGCACCAGCTCGGCCGCCGCAAGGGGAAGATATTCCTCCAGGGGCTGTCCGTAGCGAATCATCTCCCGCGCCATGGACGAGCTGAAATGTTCATATTTTGCCGCGGCGGGCAAAAGCAGTGTCTCCAGCCCCGGGCAGAGATGCTCGTTGATACGGGCAAGCTCCCGCTCCATGTCCCAGTCCGTGCCGTTGCGCACACCCCGGGCAATCACGTCCGCACCATGGCGGACTGCGTAATCCGCCAGAAGGCCGGACCACAGCTCCGCACGGACGTTGGGGTATTCGGCAATTGATGCCTCCACCAGCCGCAGCTTTTGCTCTGGGGAAAACATCTGGTTTTTCTTAGCCGCGTTGGGACTGACGCAGACCCAAACTGTGTCGAAGCAGGCCGCCGTCCTTCTGATAATATCCAAATGCCCCAGAGTGATGGGGTCGAAACTGCCGGAGCAAATTGCTGTTCTCATGTGGCCGATTCCTCGCTCTCTCCCTCACCTGCTCTGCGGAAAAGCGTCACGGCAATTTTTCCGTAGCGGTAGATGCGGCCCATCCGGTAGGGCGCCGCAGGCTCCGGTAGGATTTTTTCAGCAGGAGCCTCCGCCGCAATTATACCATGGGGCTTCAAAATGTCAAACCTGACAATGCGCTCCAGCGCTTCCTCCAGCAGCCCCGTTTCATAGGGCGGATCCAGAAGAATCAGGTCAAATTTTTCCTTTAAAGAGGACAGGACCTCCAAGGAGTCCCCCGTCACCACTATGGCCCGGTCGGTCAGGTCTGTGACCTTCAGGTTTTCCCGAATCAGCTTCACCGCGTCGGCACGCCGATCCACGAAAACGCAGGTTGCCGCGCCGCGGCTCAGCGCCTCGATGCCAAGCTGGCCGGTTCCGGCAAACAGGTCCAAAACCCTGCGCCCCTCAACCTCAAATTGCAGGGCACTGAACAGGCCCTCCTTCACCCGGTCGGTGGTGGGGCGGGTATCCATGCCCTCCAGCTCTTTCAGCCGTCTGCCCCGTGCGGAGCCGGTGATTACTCGCATGGTTCGCTCTCCTTCAATGTTTTTTTCCGTTTCAAATAATCGGAAATCAGGAAAATGGCAAGGCTTGTCCACACAAAGCCAAACAAAATCCCGTGGGTCAGGGTAAATTCCTCGTGAAATGCCAGCACGCCCACCAAAAGCTGAAGCGTTGGGTTCGTATACATCAGCACGCCGGACAAAGACAAGGACGTGGTCCTGATGCCAACGGCAAACAGCATCAGCGGAATCGTGGTCACAATTCCGGCAAGGGGCAGCAGCAGCCACTGCGCCCCGTGAAGCACCCCCACAGCCCCGGCGCCCCGGGCATCCGCCACTGCAATCCACAGAAGCGCCAGCGGCGTCACGGCTGCGGTTTCAATAAAGAGGGCCGCATTCGCGTCCGTCTTCACGGTTTTTTTCACAGCGCTGTACAGCGCGAAGCTCCCTCCGATCGCCACCGACACCCAGGGAAACACGCCAAAGCGGAACGAGGCGATTACAACGCCCGCCGCCGCCAATGCCGTGGCAAACCACTGCAAACGCGTCAGCCGCTCGCGGAACAGCACTGTCCCCAAAACAGCCGACAGGGGCTGCATCATATAATAAGCAAGGCTGGCATCCAGAACATGGGCGTTGTTGACTGCCCAGATATAAACGCCCCAGTTCACCGTAATCAGCGCCCCGGCTCCCGCCAGACGCAGCGTCTCGCTCCGTCTGCCAATCACCTCACGGACGCAGCCCCACTCCCGCCGAGCCGTCAGCAAAAGCAGCATCATCGCCATGGACCAGAAAATCCGGGCCGACAGCACGTATACAGAGTCCACCGCCCCAAGTATTTTCCAAAAAAGGGGCAATACTCCCCACGCGGCATAGCATGCCGCAACATATAACGCGCCCTTTTTCATGTCCTTGCCAGTCCCTTCCGGTCGCAGACCGTTTGAAATTACATTTTACAATTGTACGACAAGGCGCGGATTTTTTCAATAACAAATCCGTACTTTTACTCTTTTTTCCCGCAGGGTACACAGGGCCAATCAAGCTGAGACGGGGAAATCCCCCTGGAATTGTGCGGTTGCTCTTGTGCTTTTGGGGAAAATCGTATATAATAACCAACTGACTATGCGAAACGGCACATTTTCGGTCGGGGTTTCCCTCGGGGACCGGCCTATGGAAAGGAAGAATGCGCTTATGATCCAACTGAATTCCGAACAGGGCGCCGTCACTATCAGCAGCGCCGTGTTTTCCAACATCACCGGCATTGCCGCCACCAACTGCTTCGGCGTGAAGGGCATGGCCTATCGCTCCATGACGGACGGTTTGGTCCATCTCCTGCGGCGGGAGGCCATGAGCAAGGGCGTCAGCGTCACCGCCAATGACGACGGCACCGTCTCCATCGAGCTTCATATCATTGTTGAAAACGGCGTGAATCTTCCCGCGGTGTGCAGCTCCATTATGAACGAGGTGCGCTATATGGTCACCAAAAATACCGGCGTGGAGGTCAAGGCGGTCGATGTGTGCGTCGACTCCATGACTCTGTGACCGAGGGAGGGCTCAAAACAGATGAATAAACAAATCAGCGGCGCGCTTTTCAAGCGGATGGTGCTGCATGGAGCGGCCGCCGTGTCGGCCCAAAAGCAGGCAATTAACGATTTGAATGTGTTTCCCGTCCCCGACGGAGACACCGGAACCAATATGAGCATGACCATTGCCGCCGCCGTGGAGGAACTGCGCAAGTGCGACCCGGAGAGCGTTGACCGGGCCGCCTCCGTCACCGCCTCTGCTTTACTGCGGGGCGCGCGGGGAAACTCCGGCGTAATTCTCTCTCTTTTGTTCCGTGGCATTTCCAAGGGGCTGAAGGGCCGGGAAAACGCCGATGCGGCCACATTCGCCGCCGCCATGCAGGAGGGTGTTTCCGCCGCCTACAAGGCGGTGATGAAGCCCGCGGAGGGCACGGTGCTCACCGTTTCCCGGCTCACCGCCAAGCGGGCGGTGGACGCGGCCGCGGAAGGGCTGGAGCTGGAAGCCATGCTGGATTCCGCTATCCGCGTGGGCTATGAGACGCTGGCGCAGACCACCGACATGAATCCGGTTTTGAAAAAGGCCGGCGTGGTGGACGCGGGCGGCAAGGGCTTCCTCCTCATTCTGGACGGAATGCTGGCCGAGCTGCGGGGCGAGCCGATGCCGGAGCTGTCCGACGCCGGCGCGCCGGAGAAGGAGAAGGCGGATTTTGGCGGCCTTTCCTCCGATGAAATCACCTTTGCCTTTGACACGGTATATATTGTGCGCAAGGCCTCTGCAACCATCTCGCTGGACCCCCTGCGGGCCTATCTCAACAGCATCGGCGACAGTTTGGTCATCGGCGAGGATGACGAGGCATTTAAGGTTCACGTCCACACCAACATTCCCGGCGCGGCGCTGACGGAGTCTCAGAAGTACGGCACGCTGGAGCTGGCCAAAATCGAAAACATGCGCACGCAGGCAGACGCACTGGCCGCCGGACGGCAGGCCCAGAGCACCGACGATCTGGACGCGGTGGAAGCCGAGCTTGAAGCGCAGACGGAGCAGGAAACTCCTCAGGGCATTGCCCCTCCGGAGAAAAAATACGGCTTTTTGGCGGTATGCGCCGGAGCAGGACTGGAAGCTTTGTTCCGCGACCTTGGCGCAGACGGCGTGGTGTCCGGCGGGCAGACCATGAATCCCTCCACCGAGAGCATTCTGGACGGAGTGAACGCCATCCCCGCCGAGACTGTGTTTATTCTGCCCAACAATGGCAACATCATTATGGCCGCCCAGCAGTGCGCCGCGCTGACGGAGAAGAATGTGGTGGTCATCCCCACCAAAACCGTACCTCAGGGCGTCACCGCCATGATGAATGTGGACTTTGAGGCACAGGACACCGAAGCCCTCACCGCGGCCATGTCCGAGGCCCTTTCCTCCGTCACCACCGCGCAGATCACCTATGCCGCCCGAGACTCCGACTTTGACGGGTTCGACATCAAGGAGGGCGACTTCCTTGCTCTGGAGGAGGGTCGGCTGTTCGGCACCGACAAATCCATTGCCGCGCTGACGGAAAAGCTGGCACAGGACGCGCGGGAACGGGGCAGTTCCTTCATCTCCGTCTACTTCGGGGAGGACGTGTCCGAGGAGGACGCGCAGGAAACCGCCCGCATGTTTGAAGCCGCCTGTCCCGACGCGGAGGTGGCCGTGCTCTCCGGCGGTCAGCCTGTTTACTATTATATCATTTCCATGGAATAACGCGTCCGACAGGACGCTGTCTCCCCTGCTTATAAAAGCGGCGCGGCCCATAGGGCCGCGCCGCTTCTAATTTTCCCAAGGATGCTCAAATCCCCGTCTCCGGGCACAGCTCCCGGATTTTCGCCTGCAAGCCCTTTAAATCCTCAAACGTCTCCGGGCGTTTGGAGGGGTCACGGAGCAGGGCCGAGGGATGGTAAAGCGCCGTCATCTGCACCCCGTCCCGGACGAACCACTGCCCGTGCTGGGCGGTGATGCGAAAGTCATCTTTAATCAATTCCTTAGCCGCGATGCGGCCCAGACACACCAAAATTTTGGGGTGCAGCAGCTCCATCTGCCGATCCAGCCAGCCACGGCAGGCCGCCATCTCCACATTCAGCGGGTCCCGATTTTGGGGCGGGCGGCATTTTACCGTGTTGGCCACGTAAACCTTCGTCCGGTCCAGTCCGATGATCTCCAGCATATCGTCCAGCAGTTGGCCCGCCTTTCCCACGAAGGGAACGCCCTGCTCGTCCTCGTTCTGCCCCGGCCCTTCGCCCACCAGCATAATTTTTGCCGTCTCGCAGCCATCGCCAAACACCACGGTGGTGCGGGTCTGCGCAAGGCCGCAGCTTCGGCATTCCAGGCACTCTCCCCGCAGCTTTTGCCACTCCTCCATACCGTTCCTCCTCGCCCTTTATTTTTCTTCAAAGCGCCGCATGAATTTCCCTCCCACGGACAAACTGAACAAAAAGACGGAGGGTTTTCATTTGGCATATTGGTTCTGGGTTTTCATTTTTTACAGCCTTGCAGGCTGCTTTTTAGAGCGGGTTTACGCCCGCCGCACCACCGGAGAAACCCATCCCGTCCGGCGGTGCCTTCTGTTTCTCCCCCTTTGTCCGGTGTACGGACTGGGCGCTATGGCGGTGCTGGCCCTGCCCGATTCGATGCGGCAGGGGCTTTGGCTTCCGGTGGCGGGCGCAGCAGCGGCCACGGCGGTGGAGTTTTTTTACCACTGGGCCTGCGAAGCGCTTCTGGGGGTAAAATTCTGGGATTATTCCCACGTCCGGGGCAATTTGCAGGGACGGGTATGCATCCTGTTCTCCCTTGCCTGGGGCGCGCTGGCCTCCATGGCGCTTTTGCTGATTCACCCACTGCTGGAAGCGGTTATCGTGCGCATTCCCGCACCGCTTACGCTTCTTGCGCTGCTGGTTTTCACTGCCGATGCGGTGTGCACCCTCCGCATTCTCTTGGTCACCCACAGTGTGGCTGCACTACGGGGAAAGCCTTAATGCTTACGCCTCCCGCGCGTCGGGAATTCGGGCCAAAAGCCAGTCCGCCACATCGCTGCAGACCTCTTTCCGGCACAAATCGTTTAGAATCTCGTGCCGCGCACCGGGATAGAGCTTCAGCTCCGCATCCCGGACTCCTGCTCTTTGAAAACTCCGGTACGCCCTCCGCACACCCCGCCCCCGCTCTCCCACAGGGTCTTCCTCTCCGGAGACAAACAGCACCGGTGTGCTCAGATTCATTTTCTTCACATTGGCCTGATTGGTAATAAACCCAATGCCCCCCAGCATTTCCCGAAACAAACCCACGCTGGGATTTTCCCCGCAGCAGGGGTCCGCTGCGTAAAAGTCCACCGTCTTTTCGTCAGAGGATACCCAGTCAAACTCCGTCCGGTTAGGGGCAAACGCCTTGTTGTAAGCGCCGAAGGCCAGATTGTGCACGAGGGGGCTGGCCCGCTCCTCGCCGATTCGGCGGCATTCGACGGCGGCAATTGCCCGGCCCGCCGCCGTCAGCGCCGGGGCCATCTGGCCGGTGCCCATTAAAATCGCGCCGTCCACCGTTCCGGGATAGCGGATCAGGTACGTCCGCACCAGAAAGGACCCCATGGAATGCCCCAGAAGAAAACAGGGCAGGCCTGAAAACTTTTGGCCCTCTAAACAGCGAAGGGCATATAGATCCTCCACAACCGTATCCCAGCTCCCCGCCGGGCCGAAATACACCCGGGGCGCACCGTCTGTATGAGACGCGCCGTGCCCCAGATGGTCGTTTCCCACCACGGCAACACCCCGCTCCGTCAGATACGCCGCAAGCTCCTCGTAGCGCAGGATATATTCCGAAACCCCGTGGGCAATCTGCAGCACCGCCCGGGGCCTTTCCTCCGGAAGCCACTCCACCGCGTGCAGCGGGGTTTTTCCATTGTGAGAAAGAACGGTAAATTCGCGCTTGACCATGGCAACACACTCCCCTCTGTGCTATAATGCCTCTCATACAAGCATCATAGCACACGGCGCGTAAAATTTCCACAGGAGGTTTTGCCATGGAACCCTTTGTCGCCGCACTGGATCAGGGCACCACCAGCTCTCGGGCAATTCTGTTCAACCAAGCGGGAGAGATTGTCTCCCGGGCACAGCATCCCTTCCGCCAGATTTATCCCCAGCCCGGCTGGGTGGAGCATGATCCACTGGGCATCTGGGAAACGGAAAAGCGGGCGCTGCAAGAGGCGGTGGACGCCGCCCACATTGACCCCAAGGCCATTGCGGCCATCGGTGTCACCAATCAGCGGGAAACCACGATTCTCTGGGACAAAAAGACCGGCCAGCCTGTCTACAACGCCATCGTATGGCAGTGCCGCCGCACGGCGGGTCTTTGTGACGAGCTGAAATCCCGCGGCCTTGGCAAAACGGTGGCTGAAAAAACCGGCCTTTTGATTGACGCATACTTTTCCGGCACGAAAATCAAGTGGATGCTGGACAACCTCCCCGGTATCCGGGAAAGAGCGGAGCGGGGAGATCTGCTGTGCGGCACGGTGGATACCTGGCTCATCTGGAACCTCACCGGCGGGCGGGTCCATGTGACGGACTATTCCAACGCTTCGCGCACCATGCTGTTCAACATCCACACGCTGGACTGGGATGAAGCGCTGTGCCGCGAGCTGGACATTCCCATGCACCTTCTTCCCCGCCCGGTGGGCAATTCACAGCAATACGGCACGGTGGCGAAGGGGATTCCGGGTCTGGAGGGGCTTAGCGGCATCCCCATCTGCGGCAGCGCGGGAGATCAGCCCGCAGCGCTGTTCGGTCAGGGCTGCTTTCAGCCGGGGGAGGTGAAAAACACCTACGGTACCGGCTGCTTCACCCTGATGAATGTAGGCGACTCACCGGTGATTTCAAACGCGGGGCTGGTATGCAGCGTGGCATGGGGTCTTGACGGCAGAGTCTGCTACGCGTTGGAGGGCAGCGTGTTCAACGCGGGCAGCACCATTCAGTGGCTGCGGGACGAGCTGGGCCTGATCGAAAGCGCCCCGGAGTGCGACCGGCTGGCGGAAAGCGTGCCGGACAGCGGCGGGGTGCTGGTAGTCCCGGCGTTCACCGGCCTTGGCGCGCCTTATTGGGACATGTACGCCCGGGGAACTATTCTGGGCGTCACCCGGGGCACAGGGAAAGCCCACCTCTGCCGCGCGGTGCTGGACTCCATTGCGTTTCAGGTCTGCGATTTAATCACCGCCATGGCCGCCGACGCGGACCGCCCCATCGCCTCTTTGCGGGTGGACGGCGGCGCGTCCGTCAGCGATCTTCTGCTTCAGCTTCAGGCGGATGCGCTCCGCTTGCCGGTGGACCGGCCCGTGCAGGTGGAAACCACCGCCTTTGGTGCGGCGGCGCTGGCAGGGTTGGCTGCGGGCGTGTGGACCGGGCCGGAGCAGCTCTCCGTCCTGCGGCGCAGCCAGCACGTGTTTCTTCCCGTACGGGACGAAGCAATGTGCCGGGAGGAACTGAGACGGTGGGGCCGGGCCGTGGAGCGGGCAAGAAGCTGGATTGAACCGGAGTCCTGACAGGCGCGCTGCGGAATACCGATACTTCACACGTCTGCGTCCACATGAAAACGAACTGTGAATTTTGGAAAAATCGGTTGCGTTTTATCCGGCCACCATGTATACTAAATTTAAGAATCCAAGTCTAAGGACTGCACTCCAACGGATACAGCGCGAAAGCGCGGGAAATGAAAGGGGTTTTCAACATGGCATTTGACTTTTTGAACGATCTTGGAAAAAAGGCGCAGGCCGTCGCAGCCGTTGCCGCCGACAAGGCAAAGGATGCCGCCGAGCTGGCAAGAATTAATATGTCCATCGCCAGCGAACAGCGGGAGATTGACAAGAATTTCCGCGCCATCGGCGAGTGGTACGTCAGCGAATTCAGCGGCGAAATTCCTCCTGCAGTGAAGGATTTGGTGGATGCAGTGTCCGCCGCCAAGGCAAAGATTGCCGAGCTGGAGGCCAGCAAGCCCTCGAAGGAAGAGACTTTTGAGGCTGCACAGAACGCCAACAAGGCCTGTCCCATCTGCGGGACCTCCTCCGACAGCAAGTTCTGCCCCCAGTGCGGCGCACCCATGGGCGAGTAATCTCAGCATTAAAAATTTATGCAATACAAAGGCCCGGACATTTGTCCGGGCCTTTGTTGTTTATGTTGCGGTTCTTCCCAAAACGTGCTTTACAGCGCCGTCATTTCGGAAGTCACAGCGTCCTCGCAGGCACGCATTGCCGCAAGCGTCTTTTCCAGCAGCTCGTCCAGCTCCCAGCCAAGGCGCTCTGCGCCGGTCTGAATCACGTCCCGAGAGCAGCCGGCAGCAAACTTCTTATCCTTATATTTCTTTTTCAGGCTGCTCAGTTCCATGTCCTGACAGCTTTTGCTGGGCCGCATCCGGGCCGCCGCGCCGATGAGGCCTGTCAATTCGTCGGCAGCGAAGAGCACCTTCTCCATCTCTTCCGCAGGTTCCACATCGCAGCAAATTCCATAGCCGTGGCTGCATACCGCGTGAATCAGCGCGTCGCCGCAGCCAATTTCCTTCAGCAGCTCCGGCGCTTTCAGGCAGTGCTCCTCCGGCCACTTTTCAAAGTCCACATCGTGCAAAAGGCCCACCGTGGCCCAAAAATCCGCGTCCTCGCCATGCCCCAGTTCAACGGCGTACCACCGCATCACACCCTCCACCGTCAGCGCGTGCTGAATGTGGAAAGGCTCGTCGTTATATTTGCGCAGCAGGGCCAGCGCCTGTTCTCTCTGGGGATAGTCTTTCATGGATGTTTCCTCCGTTTCTAATGTGCAGCACGCTTCATATCTAAAGCTGCGCGCCTGTGTGATTACGCCGCATTATACGCGCCTTTTCCCGGGTTTGCAAGTCCGTTCAGCCGGGTTCGCGGGGGTCCGGGTCGCCCTCCAGCGTCACGAAATAGTCGTAATAGGGCAGCAGGAATTCATAGCCCGTTTTCAGCCGATCCACCAGCTCCCTGGAAAAGAGAATCTCGTTCAGCTTGTCCCGACGGCCCAGAGAAAAGCTTTTTTTCAGATACCATGGGGCCAAAAGCTCGCTTGGCGCACCCTCTTTGGGGCGTTTATACTCCTCTCCCTCCAAAAAAAACTCCTGCTGCCGGTTCAGTTTCCGGGTCAGGGTCTCCATGGGTTTGGGGTCCCGCTCCATGCGGGCGCGGAGCTTCATCATGGTGGAGGGGTTGGCCGCGTAATACCCAAGGCCATAGCTCCACTCGTCCGGTCCCAATTCAAACCAGAAGCAGGGCTGCACCGTCCACACGCTTTCGGCCGGAGCCTCCACACTGATCCACAGGTGATCCTTGAAGGGGCCGTGCCCGTGGAGCCGCCGGGCGTCCCGATAGATGCGGGAAACGCGGCCCCGCAGGGGAAGGTCCGGCCTTTGCTCTGAAAACCAGCCGTACAGCTCGTCCCCCAGCTCCTTCATCGGGCGGTAGAAGCTGGATAAATAGATTTCCTTATGCGCCTCGAACCACGGCTTTTCATTGTTGAAGCGAATACCCCACATAAAATCCACCGTTTCGTCCGTAAAGCCATTGAACATGTTTGCCTCCCGTTCCGTTGTTTCTACAAATCTACGCAGCTTTTTATTAAAGATATCATACCACCGATTTTCCCAAAAAGGAATTGAAAAATTCATTTTTGGCGCGAAAAGGTTTGCTTTGCCCCTTGTCCGTGCTATACTGTATAAATACTTCTGTAACACAGCGGAAGCCTGCGGCTGTCCGCACTTCTGAAAACCGGAGGGATTTGTTTATGAAGCTCGATTATACAATTTGGGACCCCACGAAAAATATCACCCTGCTGGTTTCCACCCCCGTCCCCCGCGCCATGCAGCCCGAGGTGGCGGCAAAGCTGATGGCCCAGCGTCCTCAGGTGGAGCAGGTGGGCTTTATCGAGCCTGCCACCCTTCCCGGCGCGGTGCTGCGCCTGCAAATGATGGGGGGCGAATTCTGCGGCAATGCCTCTATGTCCGCCGCGGCCTATGCCGCGGACAGGGACGGGCTGACCGACCCTGAGGTACCGTTGGAAGTCTCCGGCCACGAGGGGATTCTCACCTGCCGTCTAGATCGGCAGGCGGACGGACTGTGGGGCACTGTCAATATGCCCCTGCCTGTGGACATTGCCACGGCGGAGCTTCCCGGCGGGATTTCCGTTCCCGCCGTGGTGTTTGACGGCATTGTCCACTGCGTCGTCCCCGCCGGGTCACTTTCCCGGGAGACAGCGGAATCCGCTATCCGCCCCCTGTGCGCCACGCTGGATACAGACGCCTGCGGCATCATACTTTACGACAAAGACGCAGGCTCTATCACGCCGCTGGTCTATGTCCGCTCTACCGACACGGCGGTGTGGGAATCCGGCTGCGGCAGCGGCAGCGCCGCGGTGGGGTCATATCTCACCGCTCAGGCAGGAAAGGCCGTCACCGTGGACCTCAGCCAGCCGGGCGGAACCATCACCGTTTCCGCCGGGTGGGAAGACGGGCGCGTCACCGCCCTCCGCATTACAGGCCGGGTGGCGCTGGTGGAGCGGGACAGCTGCGAGCTGTAAGGAGATATTCTACCGCTTTTTTTGCAGCGCCGTACATAAGAAACTGCCCAAATGTAAATTTTATTCGTTGGGCCTGATTTTCTTTGCATTTTTCAAAAAGGTGTGGTATGCTTATCGTTGCTTTTGGCGACCACCTATTTATATAAGGAATATCATTCCGACTTTTTCTCCCAAAAAGCCGGGTCAGAAAGGATCTTTAATCACCTATGAGCTTCATGAAGAAAATTTTCGGAGATTACAGCTCCCGCGAGCTCAAGCAGATTTATCCCATCGTTGATAAAGTTGAGGCGCTGAGCGACGAGTACAAGGCGCTGAGCGATGAGGATCTGCGGGGCAAGACCGCCCAGTTTAAAGAGCGTATTGCAAACGGCGAAACGCTGGACGCCATCCTGCCGGAGGCATTTGCCACCGTGCGGGAAGCTGCCGACCGTGTGCTGGGCATGCGGCCCTATCGCGTGCAGCTTGTGGGCGGCGTAGTTTTGCATCAGGGGCGCATCGCGGAGATGAAGACCGGTGAAGGCAAGACCCTGGTGGCCACCCTTCCCGCCTATCTCAACGCGCTGACCGGTGAAGGCGTTCACATTGTCACCGTCAACGACTATCTTGCCAAGCGCGACAGCGACTGGATGGGCAAGGTTCACCGCTTCCTCGGGCTGAAGGTGGGCCTGATTGTCCACGGCCTTACCACCGCCCAGCGGCAGGAGGCCTATAACGCCGACATCACTTATGGAACCAACAACGAGATGGGCTTTGACTATCTGCGTGACAATATGTGCATCTACTCTGCGGAGCTGGTGCAGCGGGGCCACTCCTTTGCCATCGTGGACGAGGTGGACTCCATCCTGATCGACGAGGCCCGCACGCCCCTGATTATCTCCGGACAGGGCGAAAAGTCCACCCAGCTGTATGACATGGCTGAGATGTTTGTCTCCCGCCTGAAAAAGCGGGTCGTGGCCGAGGTGGACAGCAAGGAAGAGGACGACGAAAACGAGTCCGCTGACTATATCGTGGACGAGAAGGCCAAAACCGCCATGCTTACCGCCAACGGCATTGAAAAGGCGGAGCAGTTCTTCCACCTTGAAAACCTGTCCGACCCTGAAAACTCCACCCTGTCCCACCACATCAATCAGGCCATTAAGGCCCACGGCGTGATGAAGCGGGACATTGACTACGTGGTGCAAAACGGTGAGGTCATCATCGTGGATGAGTTCACGGGCCGCTTGATGTTTGGCCGGCGGTACTCCGCAGGGCTGCATCAGGCCATTGAAGCCAAGGAGCATGTGACTGTTGCCAGTGAAAACAAAACCCTGGCCACCATCACCTTCCAGAACTATTTCCGCCTGTACGAAAAGCTCTCCGGTATGACCGGAACGGCCATGACCGAGCAGGAGGAATTTGGCACCATTTATAATCTGGACATCATTGAGATTCCCACCAACCGCCCCAATCAGCGCAAGGACAACCATGACGTGGTGTACAAGACGGAGGCGGGGAAATATCGTGCCGTCATCCAGCAGATCAAGGAGTGCCACGAAAAGGGCCAGCCGGTGCTAGTGGGCACGGTGTCCATTGAGAAAAACGAAATTCTAAGCGAGCTTTTGGGCCACGAGGGCATTCCCCACAGCATCCTCAACGCCAAGAACCACGAAAAGGAAGCAGAGATTATCGCGCAGGCGGGCAAACTGGGCGCCGTCACCGTGGCCACCAACATGGCGGGCCGCGGCACCGATATTATGCTGGGCGGCAACGCCGAGTATATGGCGCAGGCGGATTTGCGCAAGGCCGGTATGTCTGACGAGCTGATTGGCGAAGCCACCGGCTATGCCGAAACCGACAGCGAAGAGATTCTGGATTCCCGGAAGCGGTATGCCGAAGCGCTTGCCCACCACAAGGCAGAAATTTCCGAGGTGGCGGAGAAGGTCCGGGAGGCAGGCGGCCTGTTCATCATCGGCACCGAGCGCCACGACTCCCGCCGGATTGACAACCAGCTCCGCGGCCGCGCCGGCCGACAGGGCGACCCCGGCGAAACCCGGTTCTATATCTCCCTTGAGGACGATCTGATGCGTCTGTTCGGCGGTGACCGGATTACCGGCATCATGGAGCGGATGGATCTGGACGAGGACACCCCCATTGAGAGCAAAATGCTCACCAAGGCTATTGAAAATGCCCAGACCACCGTGGAATCCCGGAACTTCCAGTCCAGAAAGTCCGTGCTGGAATACGACGACGTGATGAACAAACAGCGGGAGATCATCTATGGCCAGCGCAAACAGGTTTTGGACGGCAAGGATCTCAAGGAAATTCTTCTTGGTATGACCCGCTCCGCCATCACCGATCAGGTGGCGCAGATCTTTGGCGAGCAAACTGCTTTGGACGAAGCGGGCTTTCAGGAGATGCTGACGGGTCTGGAGGGGCTGTATTTCCCCAAGGACACCTTCCACTTCTCCGAGGAGGAGCTGACGGAAAAAACCGAGCAGACCCTTTCCGAGCTGTTCTACGCCGAAGCGGAAAAGACCTACGAGGCCCGGGAGCAGGAGTTCACCCCCGCAATCGCCAGAGAGCTGGAGCGGGTGATTATGCTGCGCGTGGTGGACGAATACTGGATGGACCACATCGACGCCATGGACGATTTGAAGCAAGGCATCCGCCTGCGGGCCTACGCCAATACCGACCCCGTCATTGCCTATAAGCAGGAATCTCTCACCATGTTTGAGGAGATGATTTCCGCCATCCAGAGCGAGACGGTGCGCAGGATGTTCTCCGTGCGCATCAAGACCAACGAAGAGGTGAAGCGGGAGCGGGTGGCCAAGGGCATGACCGAAAATGTGGGCGGAGACAGCACCGCTCCCAAAAAGCAGCCCCGCAAGGTCACAAAAATCGGACGCAACGACCCCTGCCCCTGCGGCAGCGGCAAGAAGTTTAAAAACTGCGACTGCGCGGAGTATCATTCCTGACAAATTACAGCACGATTCAGGCCGTCCCCTGTTCTCCTGCCGGGAGGGCGGGGGACGGCTTTTAGTTGAAAGGAGCGTTTATGAAAGACACCGAAAGAAACACTGCGTTGCAATTAGTGACGGATATCCGGCATATTTTGGTGGCAATCTCCCTGATACTTGGGGGCATTGGCTCCATTCTGTTCTCCATAGCCATTGTCCATGACTTTTTTCTTGGGCTGGGCGGTGTTTTACTGCTCTGCGGCCTTGGAAAAGTACTGAGTATTTGTCTAAACCGCAAGTTGGACGACGAATCGCCCCGAAACTCCGCTCAGCCGAAAAACACGGTTCCCAGCGCGTTTTCAAACGAACCGAACACCAAAAAGGAGGACTGACATGCCCCTGACAACTCATGAGGAAAACGGCCTTGTCTATTTCACCTCCCCCCTGCTGGACGGCTGCGGCGGCATCGCCCACGGCTTTTCCACCCGGAAGGGCGGCGTGAGCAAGCCCCCCTGCGACACGCTGAACCTCGGCCCCAGCCGGGAAAGTGACCGTCCGGCGGTGGAGGAAAACTACCGCCGCTTCTGCGGCGCTGTGGGCGCGGATATGCACCGGGTAGTTCTGGCCCGACAGGTGCACGAAACCACCGTCCTTCCGGTTACGGAGGAGCGGACGGGTATGGGACTGTGGCGGGAGCGGGATTTCACCGCCGACGCGCTGGTCACTAATATGAAGGGGATTCCCCTTCTCGTTTTTTCCGCCGACTGCGGCATTATCCTGCTCCACGACCCGGAGGCAGGCTGCGTGGGCGCGGTCCACGCCGGATGGCGGGGCTGTGCGCTGGGCATCCTTGAAAAGACGGTTCAGGAGCTGACCCGGTTATACGGCGCAAAACCGGAGCGGCTGGTGGCGGCCATCGGGCCGTGCATCGGCCAGTGCTGCTTTGAAACCGACGGCGACGTGCCGCAGGCCATGACCGAAGCCTTAGGCGAGGACGCCGCACCCTATCTTGAAAAGCGGGGCCTTAAATGGCACGTGGATTTGGCAGGACTAAACCGCCAATGGCTGCTGAAAGCAGGCCTTTCCCCGGAACATATTGATGTGAGCGGTCTTTGCACCCACTGCCGCCCGGACCTGTTCTGGTCCTATCGCAGGGTAGGCGGGCAGCGGGGCGCCCAGGCTGCGCTGATTTCACTGATATAAGCCACAGACAGAAACGGAGGGAGCTATGAAGCGCTTCAACAAAATTTTAATCTCTCTGCTCTCCGCAGCGCTGCTGCTGGGCGGCTGCGCTCCCTCGCCCGCTGTGGTTGAGGAGGAGCTTCCCCCGAGTCAGGCCAGCGAGAGCACCGCCCCGTCCGGCTCGGAAGCGGCTCCTACCGTTTTGCCGAAGGAACTGGCCCTGCCGTGGTATCCGGAGCTGAGTCTGGACCCCATTACCTGTGCGGACGGGGTGCAGCAGACGGCGGCGGCCCTTTTGTGTGAGGGGCTTTTCGAATTGGACGAGACGTTTACGCCCCAGCCCCTTCTTTGCTCCTCTTATACGCAGGACCCCTCCGGAACTGCGTTCACCTTCCTCCTCCGCCCCGGCGTGCTGTTTTCCGACGGCACGCCCCTCACGGCAAGCGACGTAGCCGACACGCTGCGGCGGGCGCAGTTTTCCGGGCGGTATGGCGCACGGCTGCGGGACGTTTCTTCCATCACGGCGGGGGACGGGTCTGTCAGCGTCCAGCTATCCTCCCCCAACACCGCGTTTCCCGCCCTTCTGGATATCCCCATTGTCAAATCCGGCACGGCAGACACCGTACCCGTGGGGACAGGGCCTTATGGCTTTGTCTCCGGTGAGCCGGACGCATCCCTTGTCGCCAACCCCCACTGGCAGGGTGGCAAACAGCCTGTGGAGCGCATCGTCCTGCGGGCGGCAGACGACGCGGACGTGATGCTGTTTCAGTTCACGTCTCACGAGACGCAGCTTCTGACCTCGGATCTCACCGGCTCCAATCCCATCAGCGTCACCGGCAGCATCCAGTTTTACGAAGCGGCCTCCACCGTCCTTCAATACGTGGGAATCAACGTCCATTCTTCCCTTTTGTCCGATGCAGGGGTGCGAAAGGCGCTGAATCTGGGACTTGACCGGGAACGAACCGTCAGCGCGTTTCTCTCGGGCCATGCAAAAGCCGCTCAGTTTCCTGTTTCTCCCGTCTCTGCGGACTATCCCGCTGCGCTTGAAAAAACTTATTCCTACGCCGCGTTTCAGCGGGCCATGACCTCGGCGGGCCTTGCCAGCGGCGAGCACTTATCCCTTGACATGATCGTCAACGAGGAGAGCAGCTTCAAAGTTGCCGCCGCGCGGCACGTCGCCGCGCAACTCTCCGCCTTTGATTTGAAGATCAGCGTCCGTGTTCTGCCTTGGGAGGAATATTCCGCCGCGCTGGCGGCAGGAAATTTCGACCTTTACTACGGCGAGGTAAAGCTGACGGCGGACTGGGACCTGCGGCCGCTGCTCTCTACCGGGGGCGCTTTGAACTATGGCGGGTTTTCAGACCCAACGCTGGATACGCTTCTGACTTCCTTCCGCAGCGGGGACGACCCCTCCGCCGCGATGGAGCGGATCTGTCTCCGGCTTCAGGAGCAGGCCCCCATTCTGCCAGTCTCCTTTAAAACACTCTCCGTTTTACTTCAAAGCGGCGTGGTGGAAAATTTGACGCCCACCGTGGCCAATCCGTTTTACAGGCTGGCGGACTGCACGGTAAACCTGCGGAAAGAGTGAGGGGCCTTGACCAAAATTGTAAAAGGCGCTTTTGTTCCCTTGGCTTTCTTTGATAACAAAGGATAACAGAACGATCCGATTTCCAAATAAATTTATCTTAAATTGCGTAAATTCCGGGGGACAATGGCCACTTGCCATTGTCCCCCGGAATTTTTAAAACGCACGGTGTAACTATTTTTTTTTAAAAGCAGCGCCCATCCCAAAGGCGGGATTCAGCGTCAATACCGCCGCACCACGGCGGTGACCTTGCCCAAAATCTGAGCCCGTGCTCCGTCGATGGGGGTGTATTCCGGGTTTTCCGGCAAAAGCCATATCCGCCCGTTTCTCCGGGAAAACCGCTTTACCGTGGCCTCGTCGTCAATCATGGCCACCACAATTTCCCCGTTAACAGCCGTCTCTCTGCGGCGCACAACCACCAAGTCCCCATCCAAAATTCCCGCATCGATCATGGACTCTCCCCGGACATGGAGGGCAAAATACTCATCCTCAGGCCCCTCGGGGTCAAACGTCAAATACTCCTCCACGCATTCTTGCGCGAGAATGGGACTTCCCGCCGCCACATTTCCCACAATCGGCACCTGCTTGGGCGGCGGCGTCTCCGGGTTTCGGGACGACCCATGCTGAAGCGGCCCTGTCAGGGCAATGGCTCGGCCTTTGCCCGCGCCCTTTTCAATGTAGCCAACCTCCTCCAGATGCTTCAGGTGAAAATGGACCGTGGAGGGGGACCGCAGGCCCACTGCCTCCCCAATCTCCCGGACGGAAGGCGGATAGCCCTGTTCCCGTATAGAGGACTCAAGATAGTCGTAAATCTTCTGCTGCATTTTGGAAAGTCTCTCCATGCAAGCACCTCCGTTTTCATTGTGCTGTGGGGGCGGCACAGCCCGCCCCGTGCCTGACAGCCTGCCTTCACGGCCGACTTCTTTGTTTTTTAAGCAGTATAACACATCTGTTAGCAGAATGCAAACAGATGTTCCACGAAATTTTGACTTTTTGTCTTTTCCCACAGAAAGAGCCGTCTTTTTCAAAAAATCCCTTGCCAATGCGCAGAAGCTGTGGTAAAATTCAAGTCTGTGAATATATCTTCCGCAGCCCATTTGCGGAAATGATTTTTTTGGAGGAATCTTGAAATGCAGCTTATTGTAACGATTTTGCAGCTTTTGTGCGGCCTGTGCGTAATTCTGGTGGTTCTGTTGCAGTCTGGGAAGAGCGCGGGACTGTCCGGCTCTATCGGCGGCGTGGCCGACTCCTTCCTGTCGAAGAACAAGGCAAAAACCGCCGACGCAAAGCTGGCTCGGGCGACCAAGTGGGTTGGCGGCGTATTTATGGTCCTGACCCTTGCTTTGAACGTTATCTGATTTCTCTTGAAAAAATGTCTGCCGTGAGCTTCACGGCAGACATTTTTTATAAGGCTTTTGGGGAATATGTTACCGTGCGCTGGTATAAAATGTCCCCTCCTGGGGGACCACTCCGTACAGTGCCAGAAGCTCTTTTACCGTGACAAACTCATAGCCCTGCGCTTCCAGCGCGTCGATGATTTTAAACGCCGCGTCCACGGAGGTGGGGTAGATATCATGCATCAAAACGATGTCTCCCGGCTGAATATTTTTCAGCACATGGGCGGCGACTTTCTCCGCATCCCGCAGCTTCCAGTCCTCCGGGTCCACGCTCCAGTGAACCAGCGGCGTTGAAACGCTGCCCCGCCCGCCTTTGTCCAAAAGCCCATAGGGCGGACGAACCCAATAGTCCCCGTCTCCGCAGACGGTGCGAATCAATTCGTCAGTGCTGTCAATTTCCCCGCCCAGAACCGCTGCCGGCACGTCCTTCAGCTCCTTATGGTCCCAGGAGTGATTTCCGATCTGGTGCCCTTCGTCCCGCATGCGGCGCACCAGCTTTTCATTTCCGGAAATCTTGCTGCCAACCAAAAAAAAGGTGGCGCTGGCGCCCCGCTCGCGCAGGCCGTCCAACAGCCGCCCCGTGGTGTTGGCCCTTGGCCCGTCGTCAAAGGTCAGCGCCACAAACTTCGTCTCGGAGAGCTCCGCCCACGCCGTTGCCGGAACTGCCGCTTCTTCCCGGCAGACAAGCAGCAGCGCCGCCGCCATGATTCCTAAAAACGCCGCTTTCGGCCCGTTCATGCACTTCCTCCTTTCACATTTGTCAAAAGACAGTCTGTGTAATTTTCAAAGAATTACCCGGTCAAAGCGGCGCGACCGACTGGCATTTATCTTTGACGACCGGTCTTTTCTCAGAAAAACCTCTGTTTTCCACAGGTTCTGTGCAGAATTTCCCCGGCTTTCTGTTTTTTTCATAATTGTTTTTTTCCGGTTTCCCTTGACCTCTTCTCAATAATGCAGTAAAATATTTAATCGTATACGTATGAACATATCAGAAGGCTTCATGCCTCTGTTTCCCTGATTTTTTACGAAAGGCCGATCGACATGATTCATCCCTACAAGACGCGCCAAGGCGGCGCGACCGTCACTGTCTTTGTCCCATATGACTGCTACAACCACTGCCCCTTCTGCATCAACAAGGAGGAGTACGCCGACCTGACGGGCTTTTCCGTGGAAAAAATCTGCCAAAGCATTGGGCAGATGCACGCCATTACCCCGGAGTGCGACTTCGTCTTTACGGGCGGCGAGCCTTTGGCCGATTTGGATGCGTTGCAGGTGATGCTGGACTGTATCCCCTCCACTCATAAGGTTTATATCAACACCACTCTGCCGGTATCCGAGTTTCAGTCCGAAAGCGACATTGTGGAATTCACCCGCCACAACCGGGAAAAAATCACCTGTCTCAATGTCTCCCGCCACATGCAGAAATACGTGGTGGAGTCTAACGATGCGTTGCTGGGCCGTCTGGCTGTCCCCTTCCGCATCAACTGCGTGCTGTACAAGGACTATCCCAAGGCGGATTTGGTGCCTTATCTGGAGCGGTTCCGCAAAATTCCCGGGGCCAACATCCAGTTCCGCTTCGACTATACCGCCACCACGCCGGAAAACCTTTACGACGAGGGCGGCGACATGATTCTCCACGACCTGAAGGAAATTTCCCGCTACACAGGACTGGACGGCTGCCGGATGCGCTGCGGCTTCCACTTTGACTACAAGGGCATGGAGATGACCTATCACAAAACCCTGCCCTACTCCACCGTTGTGGAGCAGGACGAGGAGGACGGCGCGACCTACGCCATCCTTTACGACATCCTCATCAAGCAAACTGGCGAGCTTCACGCCGACTGGGACGGCACAAAGCTGGACCTGGACGCATACAGCAAGGTGAAATTTGAGCCTTATGACCTGCGCTGGCGGGAGACAATCGCATCCTGAGCCTTCAAAAGCGGGAGCCGGAAGGCTCCCGCCTTTTTTATAATTGATAAGGGGGAGAAAGCCATGAAAGAGATTAAAACCGTGGGCATTGTGGGCTTGGGTGCTCTGGGTGTGATTTTTGCTCATCAGCTCACCCGGGGCGCGGGCTGTGAAGACGTAAAAATTCTCGCAGATGCGGGGCGCATTGCCAGATATCAGGACGAGGGCGTGTACCTCAATGACGAACGCTGCATTTTTCAATACGTTGACGCAGCACAGGAACGCGCGCCGCTGGATCTTTTGCTGTTCGCCGTGAAATTCAGCGGGCTGGAGGACGCGATTGACCGCTGCCGCCATCTGGTGGGACCGGACACTGTGATGATCTCCGCTCTCAACGGCGTGTTCAGCGAGCAGATTCTCTCCGATACCTTTGGCGCGGAAAAGGTGGTATGGTGCGTGGCGCAGAAAATGCCCACCCGGAAAGAGGGCAACCGTGTCATCTGCTCTGACTTCGGCGAGCTGGCGCTGGGCGTTCCCGTCGGACAGGATGAAAGCCGCCTGCGGGCGCTTACCGCCTTTTTTGACCGGGTGGGCTTCCCCTACGTTCTGCCGGAGGACATCCGCATTCACCTGTGGAGCAAGCTGGTGTGCAACACGGGCTGCAATCAGGCGGCGATGGTATTTGAATGCGGCTACGGCGGATTGCAGGTTCCCGGCCCCGCCCGGGACGCCATGCTGGGCGCCATGCGAGAGGTGGTTCTGGTGTCCAACGCCGAGGGAATTGCCCTGTCGGAGCGGGACGTGGAAGAATGGGACTCCATCATTTGCGCCCTTCCTGCCGACGGGGAGCCGTCCATGCGGCAGGACGGAAAGGCTCATCGCAAAAGCGAGGTGGAGCTTTTCTCCGGCACCATCCGCCGTCTTGCCGCCAAGCACGGCTTGGCTGTGCCGGTAAACGACTGGCTGTACCAGCGGGTTTTGGAGATGGAGCGCACCTATTAATCCGGTCTTTCGGCGGCGCGTGCGACTGCAATTTTGGCGGCAGTTTCCCGCCATTCCTGCGGGAGCACTTTTTCCACAAGGCATGCCCTCTGCCGCCAGCCCAATAAAACAATAAAAGCAGCGGCCCCGGGGAATTGATTTCCCCGGGGCCGCTCTTTACTTCACTTCGTTTGCAGGCGACAGTCCTATCCCTCAGAATCTCCGCAAACGGCTTTCCCGGCATCAAAAAACTGGGCCACGGAAACTTTTGATGCATTAGTCAGGTGGAGCACCGCCTCCAGTACGCCACCGCCCACCGCCAGCGCCTTGTCCGAGGCAGTGAAGCAATTGGCCTTTTTGCCCCGGGGGTCCACGTCTCCGGCCTTCATCCCCTTGAACACCGGCGTTCCGTCCGCCAGAATCCCCCGCAGCACGCCGGTGAGCGTGCACCGCATGGGAAGCCCCTCCACCTCGGCGACAATGTCTCCTTCCTGCACCATGGCCCCGATGTCCTGCAGCTGGCGAAACACCCCGTCTGCAGGAGCACGGAGAACCCGCTCTCCGGAAAAGCCGCCGATCAGGCCGGGAATCCCCGTGTTTGGAAGGGCGGAGCCTTGATAATACACGCGGCCAAGCGTGTGGCCCCGCATCGTTTCCACCACCGCGTGGCAGTCCGCCCCTGCGGTAAAGCCGGGACCCACCGCTACAACCACCGGCGCGTCGGTCAGTCTTGTTCCCAGATTTTTCTTTGCAAGAATTGCATCCACCACTGCATCGGGCCGCAGCTCCGGGATACATGCGCCTGCCGGGTCCGGCAAAACGGGGATCACGCCCTCTTCCAGCAAAGCCAGCGCCTCCCCCGCCGTCTCAGCCCGAACGGCCATCACATCCTCTACTTTGGCCCGCCCCAGCACGATGGCCTGCGAAAAGCAGACCGTCCGGCGAATAGCCGTTGGGCGGGGAAGATCAGTCATCACCACCGCAAGGCCGCTGCGCCACAGGCGCAAGGCAATTCCCGTGGCGATATCCCCTGCACCCCGAATTACTGTCAGCATTGGTATCCTCCATTTCCGCACCGGCGGCTAAAATATTTTCCCCAGCTTCAACGACCCGGCCACGGCGGAACAGTCCAACAATCGAACCAATTCCCGCGCCTGAGCCACCGCCAACTCCGCCTGATTGATGAAAACCCCGGTGTGCAGTCTCTCCGCCCGCAGCACGGCGGCGGCAATCCGAGGCGTAACCAAGTCGTCCTCCTCCACGCCCGCCAAAACCGCATAGCGCTCCGGTCTGTGGGCCGCCTCCCGAATGGGCTTTCCAAAACCTGAGGCCCCCACCACGCAGATCGTCTGCCCCGCCTCCGGCGGAATCACCGGCTCGTGGGAAGCGTGGGCCTTAAGGGGCAGGCGGGCGGAGCCGTCGGCCTCCACCAGCACATAGTCGAACAGGTCTTTCAGCCGCGCCATGGGCACCGCCGGAGCGGTGAGCTTTCCGTTGTCCAGCAGCGTTCCCGCGCAAAGAAGCCTGCTTTGCGCCCGGGCCGCCAGCAGCGGCTCTTCCCCCCGCTCCGTCACGCAGGGCAAGTCGGAGAACGGATGGATTTTTGTGGTGGAACACAGCAGCACATTGAATCCGGCTGCTGCAAGCGTCTCTCCTACGGTGCGTAAAAGGGTGGTTTTCCCGCCGCCGCCGATGACGGCGGTGACGCCGGGACGCATTCCCAGCACGCGCGTCCAGTCCATCGCCGTTCCTCCTTTTTTCGTTCTTCTCTTAGAAGAATAACACATCTATATTCTTCCCGTCAAGGCGACAGAAAACCATCTTTTCTTGACTTCCTTTACCAAAAATGCTACACTGATTCCGTTCACCTTTATTCAGTATCACGGAGGTGCCTATGACCGACGGCTGCGGCCGCACAATCCGATATTTGCGGCTGTCGGTAACAGATTTATGCAATTACCGCTGCCGCTACTGTATGCCGGAGGCGGGCGTTTACAAGCGTCCGCACCGGGATATTCTGTCGGTGGAGGAGTGCGTGGAAATCGGGCAGGCGGCAGTGAACTGCGGCGTGAGAAAAATTCGGCTCACCGGCGGCGAGCCGCTGGTTCGCGGCGGGATTCTGGACATTTGCCGAGGTCTCTCGGCGATTAACGGGCTGGAAGAGCTGTGCCTCACCACCAACGGCAGTCTCCTGCCGGAGCTGGCCGCGCCTCTGCGGGATGCGGGCGTGGATCGCCTGAACATCAGTCTGGACAGTCTTCGCCCCGAGCGTTTCTCCCATATCACCCGCCGGGGCAGTCTGGACGACGCGCTGGCAGGCATTTCGGCAGCAGAGCGGGCCGGATTTACAAAGCTGAAGTGCAACGTGGTCCTGATGGGGGGCATTAACGACGACGAAATCGTGGACTTTGTGGGCCTGACAGAGCGCAAGCCCTGGGAAATCCGCTTTATTGAGCTGATGCCCATGGGAGAGTGTGCCCAGTGGGAAAAAAGCCGATTCATCCCGGCGGAGACAGTTTTGGAGAAGGTTCCCGCCCTGCGGCCCCTCAAATCCTCCGGCACGGCGGCGCGCTACGCCGTCCCCGGCTGGGCCGGCACCGTAGGTCTGATTCGGCCCATGAGCCACCGGTTCTGCGGCCTTTGCGACCGTATCCGCGTTACGGCGGACGGAAAGCTGAAGCCCTGTCTCCACAGCGATGTGGAGCTGCACCTCCGGGGGCTTCATGGATTTGAGCTGGAGGAAGCCATTCGGCAGGGTATCTCCCAAAAGCCGGAGCGGCACCACCTGACGGAGGGCGGTAGCGACACCATGCGGAATATGAACGAGATCGGCGGCTAGCGCAGTCGTAAGCTTCGCTTTGTTTACTTCCGCCTTTGCTGAAGGCTCTTACCGCTCCGCTACGCCTGCACTTTCACGAAAACCGGAGGTTTCCGTGAGGAGAACGGGAGATGCGGAACGTCGCAAGCTCCTCTTTATTTGCTTCCGGCTTTGCCGAAAGCGCTCACCGCTCCGCTGCACCTGCGCTTTCGCGGAAACCGGGGGTTTCCGCGAGGAAGACGGAAGATGCGGGATGTCGTAAGCTCCGCTTCATTTGCTTCCGCCTTTGGCGAAAGCTCTTACCGCTCTGCTACGCCTGCACTTTCACGAAAACCGGGGGTTTCCGCGAGGAGGACGGGAGAGGCGGAACGTCACAACCTCCGCTTTATTTGCTTCCGGCTTTGCCGAAAGCGCACACAATGATTTTAAGGATGCTTTGCATCTGCAATAATAAGAGGTAGGTACATGGCACAGGAGTTGACCCATTTCAACGAACAGGGCCACGCCCACATGGTGGACGTGGGGGCGAAGCCTGTCACGCAACGGGAGGCACTGGCGGGCGGGGAAATTCTCGTCTCACCTGAGGTTTTGGAGAAAATCCGGGCCGGAACCATGAAAAAGGGTGATGTTCTGGCGGTAGCGCAGGTGGCGGGGATTATGGCCGCCAAGCGGACCTGGGAGTTGATCCCCATGTGCCATCCCCTCCCTCTTACAAAAATTGACATCTCCTTCCGTCTGGATGACAGCCCCAGCCGGGTGGAAATTTTAGCCACCGTCGCCTGCGGCGGAGTCACGGGCGTTGAAATGGAAGCACTCACCGCCGTTTCAGCCACGGCGCTGACCATATATGACATGTGCAAGGCCGTTCAGAAAGACATGCGCATTCAAAACATCCGTCTTTTAAAAAAGAGCGGGGGGAAAAGCGGCGACTACGCTGCGGAGGAAACATATGGCGAAGGTAACATCGGTCAACATCAGTGAGCAGAAAGGGACCCAAAAGCACCCTGTTTCCGAAATTCAGTTAAAGCTCCGCCACGGCATCGTGGGGGACGCCCACGCAGGCGACTGGCACCGTCAAATCAGCCTTTTGGCGGAGGAGAGCGTGGATTCCATGCGCTCCGCCAGCCCTATTTCTCTGGACGAGGGCGTTTTCGCAGAGAATATCAACACCGTGGGGATTGATTTAAAGCACCTGCCGGTGGGGACTCACCTGCGCATCGGGGTAACCGAGGTGGAGGTCACACAAATCGGCAAGGAGTGCCACAACGACTGTGCTATTAAGCAGGCCGTGGGCAAGTGCGTCATGCCCACCGAGGGAATTTTTGCCGTGGTGGTGCGGGAGGGAAGCATCCGTGCCGGAGACGAGATTGAAGTTCTGGAGGCGGGCGCATGAAACTCATTAAAACAAAGGAAGCCGTAGGCCATGTTCTGTGCCACGACCTGACCCAGATTATTCCCGGCGAATACAAGGGAGCACGGTTTCGCAAGGGCCATGTGGTGGCGGAAGAGGACATCCCCGTACTCCTCTCCATGGGCAAGGAAAATCTGTACGTCTGGGAGCTGAATCCCGGAATGCTTCACGAGGACGACGCGGCCCTGCGGCTGTGCGGCTTATCCATGGGACAGAACATTCGCCGGACGGAGGACATTAAAGAGGGCAAAATTGAGCTGTTTGCAACGTGCGACGGCTATTTTACCGTGGATGCGGAGCGGCTTTTCGCCGTGAACTCCGTCCCTGACGTGATGCTGGCCACCCGCAAGGGCGGCACGACGGTGCAGACCGGAGACAAGCTGGCGGGCATGCGGGTCATTCCCCTGATTGTGCCGGAGTCTACGCTGGAAGATGCGGAAGCGGCGGCAGGTCCCACCCCCATTTTGAATGTTCATCCCTACAAGCTAAAAACCGCGGGCATCGTCACCACCGGCGGCGAGGTGAAAAGCGGCCTGATTGAGGACAAGTTTACCCCGGCGGTGAAAAAAAAGCTGGCGGGCATGGGCATTGAAACCGTGGCTCAGATTTTTTCCGGCGACGGCGTAGAAAATGTAGCCGCGGCAATCGGTGAGGTGCGTGCGCAGGGCGTGGATTTGGTTTTGTGCACCGGCGGCATGAGCGTGGACCCCGACGACAACACCCCCGGCGGCATCCGGGCGGCAGGGGCGGAAATCGTCACCTACGGCGCGCCCGTTCTTCCCGGCGCCATGTTTCTTTTGGGCTATTTTTCAGACGGGGTGCCCGTGATGGGCCTGCCCGGCTGCGTGATGTTTGCGGGAGCCACGGTGTTCGATCTGGTGCTTCCCCGCGTGGCGGCGGGCGTTCCCGTCACCCGGAACGACATTGTGGCTCTTGGCAACGGCGGGCTGTGCCTTGGCTGTAAGCCCTGTCACTGGCCCATCTGTCCCTTCGGCAGATAAAGGCGGTTCGCGCCCCGCGGGCGCGCCCCTTTTGCAATTCGTTGACCTCAGTTGAGTATCACGGTCTGCAATTTCCTTTGGGAATTCAGAAATACAGCGCTTTTTAAAGCGCAGCCCCCGGCGGCGGTGCCGCCGAGACATGAAAGGAAGGTTAGTACACATGAAAAAAGTTCTTGCACTCACGCTGGCCATGGCGATGGCCCTGGCTCTCGCCGCCTGCGGCTCCACCGGTGGTTCCGGTTCCGCTCCTGCCGGTTCTTCTGCCGCCGGGTCCGCCCCCGCTGCCGAGCCGGTGGAAATCACCGTCTTTGCCGCCGCATCCATGACGGAGACGGTCGATCAGATCATCGAAGCATACAAGACCGTGGCGCCCAACGTCACCGTCATCCCCACCTACGAATCCTCCGGCACTTTGCTGACCCAGATCACGGAGGGCGCGGACTGCGACCTGTTCATCTCCGCCGCGCAGAAGCAGATGAACGCGCTGGACGGCTCCTTGAAGGACGACGCAGAGAAGAACCCCGACGGGCTGGACATGATCGACGCCGCCACCCGCATCAATCTGCTGGAGAACAAGGTGACACTGGTGGTTCCCGCGAACAATCCCAAGGGCATTGAAAGCTTTGACCAGCTTGCCGAGCATCTGAAGTCCGGCGACATTCTGATGGCTATGGGAAACAGCGACGTGCCCGTAGGTCAGTACACCCAGAAGATTCTGGCATTCTATCAGCTGGATGAGGCCGCTTTGAACACCGCCGGTGTGCTTACTTACGGCTCTAACGTGAAGGAAGTCACCACGCAGGTTTCCGAGGCTTCCGTGGACTGCGGCGTGATTTACGCCACCGACGCATACTCCGCCGGTCTTACCGTGGTGGACAGCGCCACCGCCGAGATGTGCGGTCAGGTGATTTACCCCGCCGCAGTGCTCTCCGGCTCTCAGCATTCCGCCGAGGCGAAGGCGTTCCTCGACTATCTCTCCACCCCCGAATCCATGGCCATTTTTGAGGCCGTGGGCTTCTCCGCCGCATAAATTACTCAAAACTGCCGGGCGGCGCGGGGATTACCGTTTCCCCGCGCCGCTCTCAGACATTTTTTCCCTGCGACTTTTTCCCCTGCGCGTTGAAAGCCTTTGCGGGAGTCTCCCGCAGAAAGGAGCTCCCATGGACTGGTATCCTCTCTATAATTCTTTGAGAATTTCCGCCATTTCCACCGTGGCGGTGTTTTTTCTGGGCCTTTTGGCCGCGTATTACATCGCCCGTCTGCCCCGGCTTGTAAAGGGCGTTTTGGACGTGGTGCTGACGCTGCCTCTGGTCCTTCCCCCCACGGTGGTGGGCTATCTGCTGCTGCGCCTGCTGGGACCCAACCGGGTTCTGGGCGCTTGGGTACTGGAGCAGTTCGGCGTGAAAATGGTGATGACCTGGTGGAGTGCCATTTTTGCAACCATTGTGGTGGCGTTCCCTTTGATGTACCGCACCGCCCGGGGGGCCTTTGAGTCCTTCGACGAGACGCTGGCCGACGCGGGACGGACGCTGGGCCTTTCGGGCAGCTACATTTTCTGGCGGGTGCGGATGCCCTTCTGCAAGCAGGGGATTCTGGCGGGAACCGTGCTGGCCTTTGCCCGGGCGCTGGGAGAATACGGCGCAACATCCATGATTGCGGGCTATACCCCTGGCCGCACCGCCACCATCTCCACCACCGTCTATCAGCTTTGGCGCACCGGAGACGATGCGGGCGCCACCCGCTGGGTGCTGGTAAACCTCGCCATCTCGGCCGTGGTGCTGCTGGCGGTGAACCTGCTGGAGTCCCGGCAGAAAGGGGGAAAACGCTGATGCTTCATGTAGATATCCGCAAACGGCTGGGGTCGTTTTCTCTGGATGCACAGTTGACCGCGGAGAACGGGACGCTGGCGCTGCTGGGCGCTTCCGGCTGCGGAAAGTCCGTGACGCTTAAATGCATCGCGGGCATTCTCCGCCCCGATGAGGGCCGCATCGAGCTGGACGGACGGGTGCTGTTTGACAGCGCCGCCAAAATCGACCTGCCGCCCCAACGGCGAGAGGTCGGATATCTCTTCCAGCAGTATGCGCTGTTTCCCAACATGACGGCTGCGCAAAACATTGCTGTGGCTGTGAAAAACCGGGCTGAGCGGGACAGTGTGGTTGCGGAAAAACTGCGCCAGTTCCGGCTGGAGGACGTAGCCGCAAAGCGCCCCGCCGCCCTCTCGGGCGGGCAGCAGCAACGGACGGCGCTGGCCCGCATTCTGGCCTCCCAGCCCCGGGCAATTTTGCTGGACGAGCCTTTTTCGGCACTGGACAGCTATCTTAAATACCAGTTGGAGCTGGAACTGGCGGAAACCCTTTTCTCCTTCCCCGGCTCGGTTTTGTGGGTCACGCATGACCGGGGCGAAGCGTGGCGCAACTGCCACAAGGTCTGCGTGATGAACGGCGGAAAAAGCCAGTCCGTACAGACGCTGGAAGAGCTGTTCCGCTCGCCCGGAACCGAATCAGCCGCCCGGCTGTCCGGCTGTAAAAACTTTACCGCCGCCGTGCCCGGAGATGGAACAGTTCTCCTCCCCGAATGGGGGGTGAGTCTTTCCTGCGGCCGCGCCGTCTCTCCGGAGACAAGCGTGGCAGGCATTCGGTCCCATCACGTCCGGTTTGCTGCCGAAGGGACAGAAAACGCCTTCTCCTGCAACGTGGCGAACGTAATTGATGATGTGTTTGAAACCATTGTGCTTCTTCGTCCTCTCGGTGCGGCACAGGATGCGCCGCTGCTGCGGATGGAGCTTGACAAAGCCGCGTGGGCAGCGCATGATAAAGAAAAAACCGTCATTATATCTGTCAGGCCGGAGGATATTCTCCTGCTGCAAAAAGCCTGAGAGCCGCATTCTGCGCGCCCGGCGCGCCGTGAGGAGGAATTTGATGAACTGGAAAGCCGCCGTTTTAACCGTCAGCGACCGAAGCTTTCGCGGGGAGCGCCCCGATGAAGGCGGCCCGCTGATTTCCGCGATGCTGAAAGACGCTGGATATGAGGTTCTGCGGACCACCGTGGTCCCGGACGAGCAGGAAGAAATTTCCCGTGTGCTGCGGGAGTGGGCCGACGCGGAAGACATACGGCTGATTCTCACCACAGGCGGTACCGGATTTTCTCCCCGGGATGTGACCCCGGAAGCCACCCTCTCTGTCTGCGACCGTCCCACACCGGGGATTCCCGAGGCTATGCGGTGTGCGTCCATGGCTGTCACGCGCCGGGCTATGCTGTCCCGGGCGGCGGCAGGTATCCGGGGCGGAACCTTGATTGTAAACCTCCCCGGCAGTCCCAAAGCCGCGAAGGAAAATCTGGAAGCTGTTCTGCCTACGCTGGACCACGGGCTGCAAATGCTCTCCGGTGAACAGGCAGACTGCGCCAAATTGAAGGACTAAAGAAAAGCGGCCTCGCCGGGAATCGGCGGGGCCGCTTTCGCATATATAGCGTTTAAAAGTCTTAAAGTGGTCGTTTTTTGTAAGTTTAACACGGTAATTCATTTGACCTCGGAAACATTTTGTGGTACAATTATACTGAAATGTGTGATTCTGTAACATTTTTCTTTGTGAACATGAACACACCGCCATTCCCCGGCAGTTCCATTCGGGGCGGCGCAGATGAAAAAACGGGAGTGATTTTGATGTCGGAAAGCAGTGCTGGAAAATTGAAAAGGTTTTTTAGCGGCTTTGGCGCACGCGACAAAAGTCGCGGCGAGCAGCCGCCGGAGACGGGCCCCGACGAGCAACTGCCGGAGACAAGTCCCGACAAGCAGATTCCCCCGGTACGGCCGGAGGAGCCAGAGAAGCCGCAGCCCACGATTGAGACGGATGTTATTCCTATCCCGCTGGGCAGCCCCCTGGCGGAGGTCTGGAAGAAATGTGACCAACCGGGACTGCCTATTCTGTCTTCCCTGTCCGCAGAGCAAGTGGGTTTGGACATTCTTCCGGGAAATATAAAGGCGAGCAGCCCCAAAATTTTAAGAGAGCTGCCTCCTCTGGCCCAGCGCTGGCTGGAGATGGAGCAGGCGTTTATTCAGGCCCGCATGGCGCAAATAGCGCAGGCGGCTCAGGCGGCGCAGGCCCGTGCCGCAGAGCAGGCCGACGCCCAAGCTGAAGGAAAACCCTCTGCCGCGCCGGACGGTGAAGTCCCCGCTTCTTCCTCTTCCGCCGCACCTGTTGAAGATGCTCCCATCCCCGATGCTCCCCCGGATGTAGACGAAATGGCCCAGATCATCCTCTCCGAGGATGGTATGACGGCGTGGCTGTTTCTGCTTCCCCCCAGCGGAAAAGGAAAGCGCCTTACCGTGGCGGACGGGCAGACCCTGCTGCGGGAGGCTCACGTCACCTTTGGCGCAGACCAGCGCGCCCTATTTTTGGTCTTCACAACGAAGCCCTATTTCCGTCTGTGTCCCGTGGCTAGGGGCACTCTGCCCACGGAGGGGCAGGACGGATGGATCACAGAGCATTTTCCGCGTGATTTCTCCCGCTTTGCAGGGAACGAGGACGGCGGCACGGTGGACTACCGGGCGCAGGCCTGCGTACAGGTCATTGAAAAGGGTACGGCCATCTGCGACATTCATCCCCCTACGGAGGGCGTTGCCGGAACGCGGGTGGACGGTGCAGCCGTTCCCGCCAAGGCCGTGAATCCCGCCACAGTCCCCGCGGGAAGCAGCACCGCTCTCAGCGAGGACGGCACAAAGCTCCTTGCCGACATGGACGGCTTTCTGGATTTCCGCGATGGTGCGTTTCATGTGAAAAACATTTTAAACATTACCTCCGATGTGGACTATTCCACTGGAAACATTGATTTTCGCGGAGACGTCATCATTCGCGGGGACGTGCGGGAGCAGTTTTCGGTGAAGGCCACGGGCAACATCTCCATTAACGGCATGGTGGAAGCCGCCTCGGTGGAGGCGGGGGGCGACGTGGTAATCTCTGCGGGTGTGTCCGGCAACAATCAGGCCGTCATCCGTGGAAAGAATGTGCGTGCGCGGCATCTTGAAAACTGCACGGTTTACGCCGAGTGTGTGGAATCGGACTACATCCTCACCTCCCGCATTTTTAGCAGTGATTCAGTGGTCGCCGCCGGCAGCCGGGGCAGCATTATCGGCGGACAGGTAGTGGCCGTCAACCGCATCAAGGCCAACTCCATCGGCTCCCAGTCCGGACGGAGCACGGAAATTACACTGGGCGTTCAGCCCGAAATCCGGGAGGAGCTGCACGCAAACCGAAAGGAGCTGGCGGCCCTGCGGGACAAGGCCTCGGAGCTTCTGAAGAGGGCCATGTACCTGAAAAAACGGATGGAGGAGCAGGGACACGAAGACCGCCGCTCCGCCACTGAAATTCAGGCGGCCCATGGCAATCTGGTGCAGATGACCGAGCGGGAAAAGACTTTGCTGGCCCGTCAGCAAGAGCTGACGGAAGCGCTGAGTCAGCTCCACCGGTGCCGCCTTGAGGGGGGCACTGTTTACCCCGGCGTGCGGCTAACTATCGGCAGCGCCATCCGGAATATCGAAACCGTCGCCCATAATTGCACCGCCGTGTTTGACACGGAGGAAATGGATATCAAATTTGTGTGACACAACGCGTATAAAAAACAGCAGCCTGCCGGAAAATTCCGGTAGGCTGCTTTCTCTTTTTACTCTGTTTCTATATTTGCGCCTTGCGCTGCTCCGCCGCCACCAGATCCGCCAGAGAGAATTTGTCGATATACCGGTTGATTTCCGCGTACAGGCCCGACCAGAAATCCACAGTCCCGCACTGGCTGCACCGCTCGCACAGGTTCTCCGCATCCTCCAAACAGGACACCGGAGCAAGGCTACCCTCCGTCAGCCGGAGAATCTCCCCCACCGTATAGTTCTCCGGCGTGCGGGAGAGGCGATAGCCTCCCTGCGGGCCTCGGACACTGCGAACAAATCCCGCCTTGCCCAAAAGACCCACAATCTGCTCCAGATATTTCAGCGAAATTTCCTGCCGCTCCGCCACGTCCTTCAACGCCACCGGATCACTGCCCGGGCGGCAGGCGAGATCCATCATCAACCGCAGCGCATAGCGGCCCTTCGTAGATATTCTCATGGCGCACCTCCCGTCTTTCTCCTATTCTGCCATAGGAATTATGGGATTTCAAGAGTATTTTCCCTTTTTAGTGTTTTTGTTAAAAATTGCGTTTTTTTCTTCCTGCCCCATCCGGTCAAAAAGGCCTTGCACCGGAACTTTTCTCCCGGTCAACGGCTGATCACGGTTGCCACTGCGGGAAAAATGCGGTATACTATGGTTTTAGACAGCTTCGGCCCGCAAAGCGCGGCCGTAATTTTAAAGAGCGGAGGCCCCTCTATGAAGCTCATGGCCATCGACGGCAACAGCATTTTAAACCGCGCCTATTACGGCATCCGCCCCCTCTCCACCCGGGACGGATTGTTTACCCACGCGATTTACGGGTTTCTGACCACCCTTCTGCGCCTGCGGGACGAGGAAAAGCCCGACGCGGTCTGCGTCGCCTTCGACCTTCACGCCCCCACCTTCCGCCACAAGGCGGACGAGAATTACAAGGCCACCCGCAAGCCCATGCCGGAAGAGCTTCAAATGCAGGTTCCGGTTTTAAAAGAAGTGCTGGACGCACTGAACATCCCCCGCTATGAAGCGGAGGGCTGGGAAGCCGACGACTGGCTGGGTGTGATGTCCCGCCGGTGCGAGGCCGCAGGCTGGGACTGCGTGGTGGTGACGGGGGACAAGGACTCCCTCCAGCTAATCACCGAAAAGACAAAAGTGAAGCTGGTTTCCACCCGCATGGGCCAGACCACCACCAAAGACATGACCCGGGAGGCTTTTCGGGAGGAATATGGCTTCGACCCCATCCACATGATTGATTTAAAGGCCCTGATGGGCGACAGCTCCGACAACATCCCCGGCGTGCCCGGCGTGGGCGAGAAGACCGCTATGGCTTTGATTCAAAAATACGACTCCATTAACGCCATCTACGAAAAGCTGCCGGAGATTGACGCAAAGCCCGCCGCCCTAAAGCGGCTGACGGAGGGCGAAGAAGCCGCACGCCATTCCTATTGGCTGGCCACAATCGCAACAGACGCGCCGCTGGACTTTGACCCGGCGGCAAATGCGGCCAAGACTCCCGGCCCCGCGGCCTATCCCCTGTTTTTAAAGCTGGAATTTTCCAAACTGATTGAACGGTTTGGACTCCGGCAGGACGCTCCCACCTCCGTTCAGGACGAAAAAACCTTCACCGTCACGGTGGAGCAGGTGGAAACGACCGTGACGGCCGGAGAACTGCTGGAGCTTTGGCGCTGCGCGGATCACGTTTCTCTGCTGGCCCTTCCAGACCTCGCCGGGGTGGTGGTCTGCTGCGAAACGGGGGGCGACACCGCCGTAACGGCGGAGCTGTTTTTCGACCGCTATCAGGGAAACTGGAACGTGCTCCTGTCCTCCCTGTTTTCTGGCAGCATTAAAAAAGTCTCTCACAACGTAAAGGATTTGATGCGCCTGCTGCTGGCAAACGGTCTGCCCGCCGAGGGCTTTATTTTCGACACGGCGCTGGCCGCCTATCTGCTGGACGCCACCGCCGGAAGCTTCGACTTGGGCCGTCTGTTCGTCTCCTATTTCAACGAGGAGCTGCCAAAGCCCTTGCACTTAGACCCCGACGCCTTTGCCCTTTTGGGGGACCGGACGGCGGCGGAAGCGGCCTTTTGCAGCCATGCCGCCGCGGTGGACGCACTATATTCCGCGCTGGAGCCAAAGCTTAAGGAGCGGGGACAGTGGAAGCTGTTTGAAGACATTGAGCTTTCTTTGTGCCGCTGCCTTGCGGAGATGGAGCTGGCCGGCTGCCGGGTGGATGCCAAGGCCCTGTCCGATTTCGGCGGGCTTTTAAGCCGCCGTGCGGAGGAGCTGGAAGCCGACATCTACCGGCTGGCGGACGGCGAGTTTAATATCAACTCTCCCAAGCAGTTGGGCGAGGTTCTCTTTGATCGGCTTGGCCTGTCTCACGGAAAAAAGACGAAAACCGGCTGGTCCACCAACGCCGACGTGCTGGAAAAGCTGCGGGGCGAGCACCCGGTTGCAGATGCGGTGCTGGAATACCGCCAGCTCACCAAGCTGAAATCCACCTATGCAGACGGGCTTTTAAAAGCGCTGGACCCGGACGGGCGGGTGCGCACCAACTTCCAGATGACTGTCACCGCCACAGGGCGGCTTTCCTCCACGGAACCGAATCTGCAAAACATCCCCACCCGAACCGACCTTGGCAGCGAAATCCGAAAGATGTTTGTGCCTGACTCCGGAAACGTTCTGGTGGACGCGGACTATTCCCAGATTGAGCTACGCCTTTTGGCCCACATCTCCGGTGATGAGGGGATGCGCACCGCGTTCCTCTCCGGAGGAGATTTTCATGCGGAAACCGCCGCCCGTGTTTTCGGCGTGGACCGCAAAGACGTGACCCACGAGATGCGCCGCCGGGCCAAGGCCGTAAACTTTGGCATTGTGTATGGCATTTCCGCCTTCTCCCTCAGTCAGGACATCGGCACCACCCAGAAGGAAGCCAAGGCGTATATGGACGCGTATTTTGCCACCTTCCCCGGCGTGCGGGCCTATATGGACCATGTGGTGGAGCAGGCCCGGGCAGACGGCTACGTGGAAACCATGTACCGCCGCCGCCGGGACTTGCCGGAGCTTAGCTCCAGCAATTTCAACCTCCGCTCCTTCGGCGAGCGGGTGGCGCTGAATATGCCCATTCAGGGTACGGCGGCAGACATCATGAAGCTGGCCATGATTGCCGTTTGGAAGCGGCTGAAGGCGGAACTGCCCCATGCGCGGCTGGTGCTTCAGGTTCACGATGAATTGATTGTCGAGTGTGCCGCGGCCGACGCGGAGAAAGTCTCTGCCCTTTTGAAAGAGGAAATGGAGAGCGTGGCGCAACTGTCCGTCCCCCTCACCGCAGATGCCCACTGGGGTAAAAACTGGCTGGAAGCCAAGGGCTGAGGGGCGCAGCGCCCGGCCCGATGCATTGAATAAGGAGAACCTTATATGGAACAGAGAAAACAGGTGCGCATTGTCCCCATGAATTCCGAGCATCTGGATGAGATCGCAGCGCTGGAAAAGGTGTGCTTTTCTGCCCCCTGGTCCCGGAACATGCTGGCAGAGGAGCTGGACAACGCCTGCTCCGCCTTCCTCACCGCGCTGGACGAATCCGACCGGGTGGTGGGCTATGCGGGGCTTCAGGTGATTTTGGACGAGGGGTATATCACCAACGTGGCCGTCCGGCCGGAGGATCGGCAAAAGGGCGTAGCCGCCCAGCTTTTGCAGGTGTTTATCAATTTTGCAAAGGGAAACCGCCTGTCGTTTTTAACGCTGGAGGTCCGTCCCAGCAACACCGCGGCCATTGTACTCTATGGGCGGCGGGGTTTCCGCACCGTGGGGCGGCGAAAAAATTACTATGAGCTTCCAAAAGAGGATGCACTCATCATGAAATTGGAGTTTGACTATGGAACTGAGAACGGCGACGCTTCCGGAGCTGAAGACGGTCTATGAAACCCTTTTGCGCCCCGCCTTTCCGCCTGCCGAGTTAAAGCCCCTGCGGGCCATGACGGAAATGCTGGAAGACGGGTGCTATGACCCGCTGGTGCTGGTGGAGGACGGAGCGATTACTGGCGCCTGCTTTTTATGGATGGGCGTGCCGGGCTGGGCGCTGCTGGATTATCTGTGCGTCTCCCCCACCCGGCGGGGCGGCGGCGCGGGGGGGGAAATCCTGCGGTTGATGCGGGAGCTTTATGTGGGATGGACAATTCTCGCGGAATCGGAGTCTCCCGCAGAGGCGCCTGACCCGGCCATGGCGGAGCGGCGGCTGGGCTTCTATGCCCGAAACCATGGCCTTTTGGCAGACTATGACTCCGAGGCCTTCGGCGTGCGCTACAAAACCCTTTACTGGGCCGACGGGCCAATCAGTGACGAGGATTTGTGCCTTCAACACCGCTTTATTTATGAAAGTCGATTTGGCGCTGAAAAATACGCCAAATACATGCGCATTCCCCTGAATCCGGACGCCCCTCCTCTGCCGGTGGTGCCCTGGAACCAGTAAACCCTGCTGAAAAGAGAGGAACCAATGAACATTCTGGCTTTTGAATCCACCTGCGATGAAACCGCCGTGGCGGTGGTGACGGACGGACGGCGTGTGTTGTCCGATGTGATTGCTTCCCAGGCGGAAATGCACGCGCTGTACGGCGGTGTGGTTCCCGAGCTTGCCTCCCGCAAGCATGTGGAGGTCATCGCCACCCTGACAGAGCAGGCCCTGCGTGAATCCGGCTGCGGACGGGACGACATCGACGCAGTGGCCGTGGCCTACGCGCCGGGGCTGATCGGCGCCGTGCTGGTGGGGCTGAGCTTTGCCAAATCCGTGGCCTTCGCCTGGGGCAAACCCTTGATTCCCGTCCACCACATCCGCGCCCACATCGCCGCCAACTATCTGGCATTTCCGGAGCTGGAGCCGCCCTTTGTGGCCCTCGCTATTTCCGGGGGCAACACGTTGATTGCCGATGTGCGGGACTATACTGACCTGCGCATTCTCGGCTCTACCCGGGACGATGCCGCCGGCGAGTGCTTTGACAAAGCCGCCCGGGTGCTGGGTCTGCCCTACCCCGGCGGAAAGCCGATGGACGAGCTGGCCCGGCAGTCTCGGGGGGGCGTATATTCCCTCCCCCGCGCCCATGTGGACGGCGCAGATCTGGATATGAGCTTTTCCGGTCTGAAAACCGCGGTGGTGAATCTGGCTCATCGGGCGGAGCAGACCGGCCAGCCCTTGGACCGGGCCGCGCTGGCCCGTGACTTTACCAAGGCGGTCAGCGGCGAGCTGGTCCCCCGTGCGATGCGCGCGCTGGCCTTGACGGGACATAAAGTCCTGTGTGCCGCAGGAGGGGTGGCCGCCAACTCAGTCATTCGCGCAGATTTGGAAGATGCCTGTGAAAAAGCGGGCTGCACGCTTTATCTGCCGCCCCTGCGCCTTTGCGGGGACAACGGCGCCATGATCGGCGCACAGGGGTATTACGAGTTTCTGGCAGGCCGCACGGCGGACATGGATTTAAATGCCTATGCCACGCGCGCACTGGACGCCTGATTTCCCTCGCTTCCCTCTGATGAAACCTGTCGTTTTCCTTTTCCCGCCGCCGGACAAATGTCCGGCGGCCTTTTTCTTTTCGAGGTATGCAACCCTCTCATGAATAACCGCGTATGCTTTGCTGTGTCTGTAAAGCGAGTCAACTTTCTCTTTTGCATATCTCGTTTTTTTTCTATCAATTTCAGCTGGCACTTCCGATATTTTTAGAGTCAATGTAGAAAATTTCGAGCTAATATGCGTTATGTAAATCATTTTAGAATTTTAAAAATTATCAAATTGCTTGTTGCGGTTTTTCCATTTTTATACTATTTTAAATTTTTTGTTGAATTTACACGGTTTTTACACTGTTGAAAACCCTGTGGAAAATGTGGATAACTTTTTGTAGTTACGCTTTATAATATGTATTATGTAAATTCAAACTTTTTTTAAATATACAATTTTTTCTTTTCTCTCTCCATTTTTTATGCTCTGTCAATAGCGAATCAAGGCGATTTTCATACAAGACAAACAGTTTCCACTCCTCATCCCTTACCCGGTAGTCAAATCGACTATAACGTTTCGCACCATTTCCTGCAAAAAATACAGAAGGTAATATACGCTTTTCTCCGCAATATCCATTCTCAAGAGTAACCCCTCCAATTTCTTTCAAAACCTTTGGGAGAATTATATTGACGCTCCCGCAAAAATGTGTTATTCTACACTAGGTTCTGCATTTCGCCATCCGGCAGGCAGGCATCGCAAGAAATTGAATAGGCTTGTGTGGCTCAATGGCAGAGCAGCTCATTCGTAATGAGCAGGTTGTCGGTTCGATTCCGACCACAAGCTCCAAGCAAAAGTCCCTGTAAACTGCATGTTTACAGGGACTTTTGCTTGTCTTTTAAACTAGCCGATTTAAAAGTGAAGCCGCCGTTTTCATGCTGCTGGGAACGCCCGCCGTCTGATTGCAATGATTGGTTGCCGCATTGCGGATCAAAGCAACCTATTCAATCGTTTCTATTGACTCCACAATATTTATTTTGGCAATCCTTTTTAACGGGATATAAGTGGCCGTCAGGCAGGCACCAATTGAAATACTTGCCGCTTCCGCAATGGAACGAACCGGAATGGCAACAAGCTGCACGGTATCTGTTTGGGCAGCACCTACAAAAATCGTACAAATATATCCGGCAGCAGCGCCGATTGCAGAAGCTATGATTCCGTAGTATGCTCCCTCCCAAAGGAACGTTTTATAAAGGCTTTTCGCACTCATTCCGATTGCCCGCTGGACCCCAATTTCGGTTACACGCGTATGGATATTTGTGTACACCGTATTGATAATATTTAAAATTCCAATTAACCCGACCAATAGAATTAAGCCCCACGCCAGCAGTCTGATTTGTTCATAGCTTTCCTTTAACTGCTGGTCTGTGCTTGCATAAGAGAGCCATGTTCCGCCGTTTTTACCGCAAAGTGTTTTGATTGCCTGCTCAACAAAAGAACGGTCTGCGTCCTCTGTCAGCGTGGGATAAAGCTCGGTATACTCCTGTTTCTGCGTAATTGCAGTGTAGGCAGAATCAGCCAGCACCACCTGAACGCCATTGATAAACCCCTCATTTTCAAGTGTGACCGGGGAATCCAGCACTCCAATCACTTTTAAAAGGACTCCGTTTACCGCAATTTTGTCGTCTGGCGACAAAACAGTGTTTTTTGCTACCTTGCCATCAACGGAAATGGGAATGGGATTTTGAACAAAGCATGCCGTGCCGTCTCTAAGCGCTTGCC
The DNA here is from genome assembly GCA_023402075.1 of Bacillota bacterium. Taxonomy (GTDB): domain Bacteria; phylum Bacillota; class Clostridia; order Oscillospirales; family Oscillospiraceae; genus Oscillibacter. Next base: position 78,156 of record JAEXCS010000027.1, read on the forward strand.
GCTCTGCTTCCGAAAGGGATGGTCCTAATCTCTCCAATCGCTTTTCATCAATCCCGACTATCTGCATCGTTTCGCCCGGCTGCGGCTTGACGGAGGTTTCAACGCCATTCAATTCTCCGTTTTTGTCCTGCTGATACAAGCTGTACTTTAAGGTGGACACCGACTGAACTCCCGAAACACTTTCTAATTCTGCCAGTTCCTCCGGAGAGAAGCCAATGGTTTGACTGGTCATGGAATAATCCCCAAGATGCATTTTCCGGACATCTTCAGAAGCATCCATCAGTCCTGAAAAGCTCTGTAATGCCACAAACACCGTGATACTCATTACAAGAGAAAAAATCGTAACCGCTGTTCTGCCCCGGTTACGCTTCATATTCATGCGCGCATAAAAAGCCTCAAAGCTGCGAATCCGTTTGGCTTCTCTATTCCGCCGCCTGATGGTGGTGGTCTGCCCCAGCATAGCAAGAGTAGGCGATACTTTGGAAGCATATCGTGCCGCGGGCATGGCGGAAGCTAAGGCAAAAACGATGGTAATTCCGGCGCTGAGCAGCAGCGGAAGGAGTTTACTTCCCGCATTCTGAGTAATCATCGCCGCAAGCTCCGCTTCAGAGCTTGCCAAAAAGATATCAGGATTGAAAAAACCGCTTGCAGCAATTGTCACACCCTGCGCGGATATTAGTCCAAGCAAAACTCCAATGGGAATGCCAATGCCGCACAGAATGGCAAGCTGCAAAGAAACAAGAAGGTAAAGCTTTCCTTTTTCTGCGCCGATTGCCCGTAAAACGCCATATTCTTTGACACGCTTCATCACCGCGATCTTTAAAATATTGTAAACCACCAGCCCGGCAGCAAGCAGAACCAGTGCGCCTGTCAATCCTCCTGCCAAGGCCACGTAGGTAAATCCCGCCCCGGTTTCAGCGCCCGCATCCGCTTGATACCGGATTCCAACCGCAGAAAGCATCGTATCGTTATATTGAATGCAGTATTCCGGTATGGCATACTGTGCAGCCAACTCATTGATTGTGCTTTGAAACGACCCTTTCTCAGCGGTGCGGATGTCAACGGAGTATCGCATATACCGGTGGGGCAGCACAATTTCCGCCGTACCGGCACCAACAATCCCATGGACGGTGCCGCTTACATATCCCACATAATTTGATTTCAAAATCCCTGTCAACACAAAGGTGTGGGTGTACTCGTAGCCGGTTTCGGTATCGTGCAGGAGAGAAATGTGAAGAGTAAGAGAAATGGGATCGCCGATTTCGCCTTGAAAATCCAGCATGTCCAGCACGTTTTGCGGCAGGGCAATTTCCTCTGCTTTTTCAGGGAGTTTCCCACGCGCAAGCTGTGCGTCCGCCGGATACGCAGAAAGGGCATTTCCCTTATATTCTCTAAGCAAAACAGACAGCTTGTTGTTTTTCACATCCGCCCGCCCGATAGAAACAACACTTTCTGCATAAGCAAGCCGGGGATCTTGCGATAATTTGCGTGCCTGTTCCTCCGTCAGCTGATGCAGTGTGGCGTATCGATTGCCATTCAGATTGATTGCCTGGCTTTGCTGCATAGCACTTAAGGTTCCAATGGACTGCCCGATGACGGTGGTCATCACGGTGGAAAGAATGACCGCAATTAAAATCAAAGCAGAGGTGATCTTTTGCGCCCACAGCTCTTTCCTTGCAAGGGTACAGTAGGAGTTCATTTTTCCGTCACCTCCGAAAGAACGCCATCCACAATGCAAAACCGTCTGTCTGCCATTGCAGCGATACGCTGATCGTGGGTAATCATAACAACTGCTTTTTTCATGTTGCAGTGTATACTTTTCAGCACTTCCATTACTTCGCCGCCGCTTTTGCTGTCAAGATTCCCGGTCGGTTCATCGGCGAAAACAATGTCCGGCTCCGCGATCAGGGCGCGGGCAATGGCCACACGCTGCTGCTGCCCACCCGACAGCTCATGGGGCAGGTGAGTTAGCCGGTCGCTGATGCTAAGTAGCTCTGTAAGCTGTGCCAGATAGGCTTCATTGGGCCGCTTTCGGTCAAGCAGCAGGGGCATCATGATATTTTCTTTTGCCGTCAAAACCGGAAGCAGATGAAACTGCTGAAAAATAAAGCCAAGCCTTTGTCTGCGAAAAGCCGACAGCTCCCTGTCTCCAAAACTGTAAATCTCTTTTCCATCATAAAAAAGGCTGCCGGATGAAGGCTGATCCAACCCCGAAAGAATATGCAGCAACGTGCTTTTGCCGCTGCCCGACGGCCCCATAATTGAGATAAAATCACTGTGCGCAATTTCTAAGCTTACCTTATTTAGAGCAACAATCTTGTTTTCACTGTTACCATAAATTTTTGAAATTTCTTTGGCCTCAATCATCATAAAAAAACACTCTCCTTATTTCGTTATAAGGAGAGTGTAGTTTATAAATCTCAACATTTTCTCAAAACTGAGCGCAGGAAAAAAGGGCGGTCGCCTTTGCTCCACCTGGGATATTTTCTATTTTAAGCTTTCCGCCATGCTTCTCACAAAGCAGAGCGCATATATAAAGGCCCATCCCAAAATGCTCTTGCTCGTCCCGGTTGTCCTCTCTTAAAAAAGGGTGGATTCCTTTTTTAAGAAACGCGGGTGAAAAGCCGTTTCCGTCATCGGCTACGCACAAAATGATTCTTTGATTCTCACAGGAGCAATTTATATAAACCTCTGTTTTTGCATACCGCAAAGCGTTGCCTACAAGATTTTCCGTCACGTTTTGAAGGATTGCCCGATCGACAGATACTTCGGTGTCATCTCCGCTGGAGGTAAATTTTATGTTTGCCCTTTCGTAATTGCTGAGATAAGATATGCTCTGTTCCAATTCTTTTATAAGCATCCGCCAGCGAGTCACCTCTGGGGAATAGCTCCAATCTTCTAATTTCTGAGCGGCAGACATTGCTTCCACATAGGTTTCTATGCGGGCTGTGTATTGAGTAATTAGAGAGAGCGACTCTTTTATAGCGGAAGCATCCGCTTTCTCCGCCGCCAAATTTTTCTGCAATAAGTTTGCACAGCCTTTTAAAACCGTCACAGGATTTCTTAAATCATGGGAAAAGGCGGCATTCAGCCGCTTTCTTTCTTCCATCTGTCTCCAAAGTGCTTGGTGGTTGGATTTAAGCTCTGTGCGCATTGTTTCAAACGTGGTGCAAAGTTCCCCAAGCTCGTCATTTGACAGTTTTTCCACTGTAAAGTCCAAGTTTTGAGTTCGTATCCGCTGGGCGCTGCTTTGCAATACGGCAAGCGGCCTTTCCAGCTTGACACGATAAAACGTAATGTCCGCCAGAACAAGAGAACCGATTACAAAAAAAAGCGGCAGCGCAAATTGCAGGATATCTGATAATAGATATTCTACATTTTTATCCCCCTCTTCCTCTTCGTCGTTTTGATAGGAAGCGGTAAGTTCTCCCGTCTCATCCACGGTAATTTCATATTGGGGATAAGATTCCGTTCTGCTTCGAACCGCTATACATGCTGCAAAGGATACGGCTGATAATAACAACCCGACGCAAAGATAGAGTGCGCTAATTAAAAAAAAGGACTGTTTCAAGCTTTTATTCTTCAACCATTCCATTGATAGCCCACCCCCCATACGGTTTCAATATAGCTGTGAGGCGAAAGCACAGAAAGCTTGGCTCTTATTTTGCGAATATGCTCCATAATCGTATCACTGCTTCCCTCCCCATCAAGGCCCCATATTAAATCGTATATTCGTTCCCTGTCAAATACCTGCCCCCCATTGATTGATAGAAGCTCCATGATCTCAAATTCCTTTTTTGAGAGCGAAACAGCCGTGTCTTTTATGATTACCTGCCGCTTGGAGTAGTCTATCACCATATCTCCAAAAAACCGCACAGTAGATTGCTCCCGTCTGCGGTCTTCCCGTCTCAAATGTGCCGCTACCCTCGCCCCCAATTCATCAAGGTCAAAGGGCTTTACAATGTAATCATCCGCTCCGGCGCGAAATCCATCTAGTTTGTCTGCTGTTTCAATCCGGGCAGTCAAAAACAAAACCGGGCAGGAAATATGCTCCCGAATCCGCCGGCAGACTGTGATTCCGTCTATATCGGGCATATTGATATCCAGTAAAATAATATCGGGATTGTGTGCGGCTTTTTGCAGCGCTTCAGCTCCGTTATAAGCCGTGTAGACGGAATAGCCCAACAATTCAAAATAATTTTTCATGACGGCGACAATGCCCTTCTCATCGTCTGCCAATAGCACCTTTTTTCCCATGTCAGCCCCCCTTCGCAGGATTTTTCTATTATCTCAATGAAATCTCAAGTTTTTCTCAAGTTTACGCTGATTGCCTGTCAATAGACTTGTCCGCATTCTGTTGAATTGCGCATGCAGGCCCAAACAAGCACTCTGTAAAATCTGCTTTTCCCACAACACTGTCATATTGCGCCCTTATGCAGAGATGACTTTCAGTGTATACGTCAATAAACACAAATTCAAGCCAATTCCGTGCACCTGCATTAACAGCCACGCTGCTTTCCGGCCCTTCCCCGGCGGCTTGCATTGACAGAATCAGCGTGGCATGATATAGTACGGTAAAGAAAGTGTGGTGTGTTGATGTCGGTCATCCTGTAAGGATTTAAGTTAAGCGCATGAAACGGGCAGGTATCTGCTCTTATTTGTGTTGTCAAAAACTGCCTTACAGATTGAACGCGCATCATTGCTTTATTATGATGCAGTTTGTAGCGCAGTGATATACTGCGCTTTTTTCTTTCTATAAGGCAAATTAGAAAGGAAAATACCATGTATTCATTTACAAACCAGTTTATGTCCAACCATAAAAATACGGAATTTCTGAAAGCCACAATGATGGGGCCAAACGCCATGCGGGTGGCAGAAGAATTGGCGTCACACGTAAATATTAACGAGCATATGCGAATCCTTGACCTTGGCTGCGGGTGCGGCCTTTCCACAAGGCTGCTTGCCGAAAAATACGGCGCGTCCGTATTTGCGGCCGACCTTTGGATTTCGCCCACCGAAAACTACGAACGGTTTCAGTCTGTCGGGATTGATGATAACGCTGTCCCGATTTTCGCAGACGCAACCAAGGGCCTTCCGTTCGCCAACGGATATTTTGACCTGCTGTTTACCGTGGACGCCTATCACTATTTTGGCGATACGGCGGAAATGCTTCCGTCGCTCCTTCCTTTTGTGAAAAAGGGCGGCTATATCGCCGTGGCGATTCCCGGCCTGAAATACGAATTCGGGGAGAATGTACCCGATGAAATGAAGCCGTTCTGGAATGACGAGGTGGCAAGGACGATCCGCTCCATTGACTGGTGGAAAGAGCTGTGGCGTAAAACAGAGGGAATTGAACTTGTTGACATTTCTGAAATGAGCTGCTGCAAGCAGGCGTGGGACGAGTGGCTGACCAGCCCTAATCCCTACGCCGTAGGCGATATCAAAATGATGGAAGCCGAGGGTGGAAAGTATTTTAATCTGATTCAGTTCATCGCCAAGGTCATTTAAACATGCGCGGAGCCTGCCCCAAAGTTAATGGGGCAGGCTCTACGCTCATTTTGGCTTCTTAAACGGTTTAAGTCAGCTCTGGAAGAAAGCCACGGGCCTCGGCAATCAGCTCAATTTCCCGCTTGGCCTGGGCAAGGCAGTCCAGCACCAGCGCTTCCTTTTCCGGCGAACAGCGGAACATCGGGACGGCCACGCTGAGCGCTGCAAATATCTGCCCGTCCCTGCGCAAAGGGACAGCCCAGCAGCATAGCTGCTCCGCCGATTCCTCCTGCTCCCACGCAACGCCGGTTTTTCGGACTTGCGCAAGCTGCTCAAGCAGCGTGTCTAAATCCACAATGGTATGCGCCGTCAGGCAGGGAAAGCCCTCGGTGTACAGCGCCCGGACCTCTTCGTCGCTCAGATCGCACAGAAGCGCCTTTCCAATAGCGGTTCCGTTGGCAGGCAGCCGGTTTCCCACATGAGAGATCATGCGGATGGGCTGCGGAGAATCCACCTTGCGAATGTAAAGCACCTTATCCCGGTCCAAAACGCCCATCTGGCAGGTTTCCTCGCAGCTTTCCACAACGGCCTCCATCACCTGCAAAATGAAATCCATCGTGCTTTGATTGGCGGCAAAGCTGCTGCCCAGCGCATAGGCGCTGATTCCGATATAATACCGGTTCGTCCGGCGGTCCAGCCAGATATATTTCCGGCTGAGCAATGTGTGGAGAATGGGAAAAAGGCTGCTCTTCGGCGCATTCAGCGCCACGGACAGCTCCGTCAAGGTGCTTCCGCCGTCCTTTGATACGGCCAGATATTCCAAAACATCCAGCACCCGGGCGGTAGAACGGTGCTCCTGCGGCATAGATTGTGCCTCCATTTCAGTATCATTTTTACTTTCAACACTTTAGCACAGGGGACAGCAGGTTACAAGCAGAAGTTGCAACTGTCTCTTTTGTAGGATACACCCAACCGCCAACGGGCAAAAAAATTCCAACATATTCCGGAAAAGTTTTAAAACCAGAAATTCTACTATTGACACAAAGCCAAATCTATGGTAAAGCTGAATAGTGAAAGTCCTATTTAAAAACAGCGTTCCTATATAGGAACGTAGACGGACAGTAACAGAGTACCCATTTCACTTAGAAAACGCCCGCAGCGGGCGAAAAACAAGGAAAAGAAGGGAAAAAACCATGAGTAAAAAGCTTGCGGTGATGGACGGCAACACAGCCGCGGCGCATGTGGCGTATGCGTTTACGGAGGTTGCGGCCATCTACCCCATCACCCCGTCTTCCCCCATGGCCGAAAAGGTGGACGAATGGTCCGCCAAGGGCCGGAAAAACCTGTTTGGATCCACGGTGGACGTGATTCAGATGCAGTCCGAGGCCGGCGCAGCAGGCACCTGCCACGGCTCTTTGCAGGCAGGCGCGTTGACCACCAGCTTCACCTCCGCGCAGGGCCTGATGCTGATGATCCCCGCCATGTACGCCATGGGCGGCCAGTTCCTCCCCAACGTGCTGCACATCGCTTCCCGTGTGGTCACCTCCAACCATCATTCGATTTTCGGCGACCACACCGACTTTATGACCTGCCGTACCACCGGGTACGCCATGCTCATGTCCGCCACTCCGCAGGAGTGCATGGATTTGGCCGCAGTGGCCCATTTGTCGGCCATCCGCTCCAAGTATGCGTTCATGCACTGCTTCGACGGTTTCCGTACCTCTCACGAGATGCAGCGCATCGAGGCGCTGGACTATGAGGATCTGCGCGGGCTTCTGGATAACGACGCTCTGCGCGCTTTCCGTCGGAACTCTCTCAATCCCGAGCATCCCACCAACCGGGGCAACAACGTCAATCCTGACGTGTATTTCCAGTGCAAGGAAGGCGCCAACGAAAAAGCCAATGACGTGCCCGGCACCGTCCAGCACTACATGGACGAGATTAACAAGCTAACAGGCCGGGACTATAAGCTGTTCAACTACTACGGCGCACCCGACGCAGAGGAAGTGGCCGTCATCATGTGCTCCGCCTCCGAGACGGTGAAAGAGACAGTGGACTTCCTCAACGCCAACGGGCGGAAGGTGGGTCTGCTTCAGGTCCGGCTGTACCGTCCCTTCTCCGTGAAGCACTTTGCCGAGGCCATTCCCGCCACCTGCAAGAAGATCGCAGTGCTGGACCGGTCCAAGGAAACCGGCTCTGTGGGCGAGCCGCTGTATCTGGACGTGGTCACCGCCCTGAATCAGGCGGGTCGAACCGACATCCGCATTGTGGGCGGACGGTATGGCCTCTCCTCCAAGGACACCACACCCGGCCAGTTTATCGCCGTGTTTGATAACCTCCGTCAGGCCCAGCCCAAAAACAACTTCACCATCGGCATCAACGACGACGTGACCAACACCTCTCTGGACTATCAGGAGCTGGAGCTGTCCCCCGCTGGTCAGACCTCCTGTAAAATCTGGGGTCTTGGCGGCGACGGCACGGTGGGCGCGAATAAGAACGCCATCACCACCATCGGATTGGTGGCGAATAAGTATGCTCAGGCCTATTTTTCCTACGATTCCATGAAGACCGGTGGACTGACCCAGTCCCACCTGCGCTTTGGTGACGAGCCGATCCGCTCCACCTATCTGGTTTCCTCTGCGGACTTTGTGGCGGTTCACGCACCCACCTATGTGAATAAGTACGACACTGCCGCAGACCTGAAGGAGGGCGGAATCTATCTGCTCAACTGTCCGTGGTCGGTTGACGAGCTGGAAGAGCGCCTTCCCGCCCAGCTGAAGCGGGAGCTTGCCAGCAGGCACGCTCGGTTCTACATCATCGACGCGGCAAAGATTGCCGAGGAAATCGGCCTGCGCGGCCGGACCAACAACATTCTTCAGGCTGTCTTCTTTGCCCTGACCAAGGTAATTCCTCTGGACGTGGCCGTGGAAGACATGAAGAAAAACAACTATAACTCCTACTTCAAAAAAGCAGGACAGAAAATTGTGGATTTGAACGACAAGGCCGTGGACGCAGGCGTGAGCGCCGCCATAGCCGTGGAAGTTCCCGCCTCCTGGGCCACTGCGCAGGACGCACCTCTCGCAGAGGTGGAAACCACCCCCTTTGTCCGCGACATTGTTCTGCCCATGGATCGTCAGCAGGGTGACAAGCTTCCCATCTCCGTTTTCAAGAAGTACGGCGTGCTGGACGGCACATGGGAAAACGGCACCTCCGTCTATTCCAAGCGCGGCGTTGCCACCGCAGTTCCCAAGTGGAACAGCGAGAGCTGCATCCAGTGCAACCGCTGCTCCATGGTCTGCCCCCACGCGGCGCTGCGCCCCGTGCTGCTGACGGAGGAGGAGAAGGCCGGCGTGCCCGCTTCCTTCACCACCGTCCCCGCCAAGGGCCTTGGAAAGGATGCCCCCCAGTATTCCTTCCGCGTGCAGGTTTCCCCCTACGACTGTCTGGGCTGCGGCGTGTGCCTGACGGCCTGCCCCGCCAACCAGAATGAGAAGCTGGCCGACGCGCTGGTGATGACTCCCTTTGAGGAGATGAAGCCGGAGCAGACCAACTTCAACGAGGTCGCCATGAACGAGGCATACCTCAAGAAGGAAGCGGTCAGCGACAAGAGCGTGAAGTCCGCCCAGTTTGCCAAGCCCTATTTCCAGTTCTCCGCCGCCTGCGCAGGCTGCGCGGAAACCACCTACTTAAAGCTTGTAAGCCAGCTTGTGGGCGACCACATGTATATCGGCAATGCTGCGGGCTGCTCCTCCGCGTACAGCGGCGGCGCCCCCATCCTGCCCTACTGCCGCGACCAGCGCGGCTTTGGCCCCGCGTGGGAGCACTCCCTGTTTGAGGACAACGCCGAGTTTGCCTTCGGCTTCTTCCACGCGCAGGATGCCATCCGCAAGGAGCTGTTCCTGCGGCTGGAAAGCCTGAAGTCCGCAGGGACTGCCGCTTCCGAAATTGAAGCTTATCTCACCGGCTGGGAGGATAAGAGCCAGTCCCGCGCCGTCTCCGACGCACTGATTGCCGCGTTGGAGCGCAGCGAGAAGACGGAAGAGGTTCAGTTTGTTCTGGACAGCCGGGAATATCTTGCAAAGAAGTCCGTTTGGGCCGTGGGCGGCGACGGCTGGGCCTATGACATCGGCTTCGGCGGCATCGACCACGTGCTGGCCCAGAACCGGGATGTGAACCTGCTGGTGCTGGATACCGAGGTTTATTCCAACACCGGCGGACAGTCCTCCAAATCCACGCCCACCTCCGCCGTGGCGAAATTCTCCGCAGGCGGCAAGAAGATTGCCAAGAAGGACTTGGGCGCGATCTTCATGAACTACGGCTACGTATACGTGGCGCAGGTCGCCATGGGCTACGATCAGGCCCAGACCCTCAAGGCTATCCGCGAGGCCGAGGCCTATCCCGGCCCGTCCATCATCATCGCCTACTGCCCCTGTCTGGAGCACGGCATCAAGGCGGGCATGAGCTGCACCCAGAGCGAGATGAAAAAGGCGGTGGAGTCCGGCTACTGGCACCTGTACCGCTATGATCCCCGCCTGACCGAGCAGGGAAAGAATCCCTTCCAGTTGGATTCTCCCGAACCGGACACCGGAAAGATCATGGGCTATCTCATGGGCGAAAACCGCTATGCGTCTCTGGCCAACAACTTCCCCGACCGGGCTGACGCGCTTTACGAAAAAGCCGTTCAGGATGCGAAAAATCGCTATGCGAGATATCGCAAGATGGCGGAGGATCTTTAACCGTTCAATCACATTCCAGCCGCCCTGCGGCGGCATGGCGTGAGATTCCCTCATTTGAAAAGAAGGCAGACACGCCGCGCAAAAGCGCGGCGTGTCTGCCTTTTTATCCAAAGCCAAAAAAACAATCTTACAGCGCACAGAAAATGCATACAATTCGGAGAAGGCCAACGTAAAACCGGCTTCTGCTTTTAAACCTTCCTGCATGTCCGTCTTCATACAGGAATTGACATGCCGACAAAAATGTGTATGATAAATAAAAAGCTCGGTGTCAGCAGCGCCGGGTCTAAGCGGGGAGTGCAATCAGTAACATGAGAATCAGCAAATTTGGCGGCCTGATTGCGGCGGCCAGCAAAAAAGCAGCGCTGCCCATGCTGAAGGTAGGGACAATCCCGGTGATTAAACGAATTGTCATTTCCTTTCAGCAGGCCGGTATTTTCCCCATCGTGGTAATTACCGGCGTAGACGAAGACGAAGTGAAATACCAGCTAAGCAACTATGGCGTAATTTTTATTTCCAGCAAGCAGCCGGAGCAGCCCCAGCTTCTGGATTCCGTCAAGGTTGGGCTTAGGTATCTGTCCGGGAAATGCGACCGGATTGCTTTTGCGCCGGTCAACGTTCCCATGTTTACGCCGGACACGCTGATCAAACTGAAAAACACAACGGGGGAAATCGTTACGCCATCCTACCGCGGCTGCGGGGGGCATCCCGTCATGCTGTCGGAGGGCGTCATTCCGGAAATTCTGGCCTATGACGGCGAAGACGGTCTGCGCGGCGCGCTTCGCACACTGGATGCAAAGCGGGTCTGGCTGACGGTGGAGGATGAAGGGGTTTTAACCAGCGTGCACAATCGCGGACAGTTGCAGGCCCGCCTGGCGGAGCACAACAATGCGATTCTCCATCCCGTCATCCGCATGAGCATCGAACGGGAATCTGCTTTTTTCAACGCGCGGCTGAAGCTGCTTCTGTTTTTAATTGAAGACACCCATAATATGCGTCAGGCCTGCGAAGCCATGGCCCTGTCCTACGGTAAGGCGTGGGACATGATCAACCGATTGGAAATTGAATTGGGATATGCGGTTGTGGAGCGTCGGCAGGGCGGACGGCACGGAGGAAACACCCTTTTGACAGAGCGCGGCATTGCATTTTTGATGGCCTATCAGCGGTTTGAAGAGGAAATTTTCCATTACACCCAGAGCCGGTTTCAGGAGGCATTTTTAACAACCAACATTCTATAATAGAATTTTGGCAAGTTCTTTTCAGGAAGAAGTTGCGAACAAAAACCATCCCTTTCATAATGAGAGTGGACACACCGCGCCGTTTTCTATTGGGCGCGGGCTGCTCTCAGAGGAAACGGGGTGGTTTTTTTATGTATGCGGCTCCCACTGTCTGCGGACTGATTCTTGCGGCGGGGCTTTCCTCCCGCATGGGTGAATTTAAGCCGCTGATGCCGCTGCGGGGTAAAACGCTGATTGAAAACACGGTGGACAGCGTTTTATCGGGCGGCGCCCAATCCGTCGTGGTGGTGACGGGATATCGGGGCGCGGAGGTGGATGCGGTGCTCCACTGGCGCTATGGCACACGCGCCGTTTCCGTGCGAAACCCCGACTTTGCAAGCACCGATATGCTGCGCTCCATCCAAATCGGCTGCCGGGCCATGCCGGAGTGCGACGCGTTTTTCCTGCTGCCGGGAGACATGCCTGTGGTACGCAGGTCCACCTTCCGCAAGCTGCTCTCCGCCCGTCCCGCAAATGGCGTCAGCGTGATTTTTCCAACGCTGAACGGGGCACGGAAACACCCGCCGCTGGTGGATGCGCGGATGATTCCGGAGATTCTCGCATTTCAAAGTGACGGCGGACTGCGTCAGCTATGGCAGAAGCATGAAAACTTGATTCAGACTGTTTCCGTAGACGACGAGGGCGTATGGATTGATTTGGATACGCAGCAGGATTATCAAAGCTGCAAGCAGGGTTACGAATTTGTAAAATGAGGAGGCAGGGATTGCAAAATGGAAAAGATCAGTGAATCCGTGGTCAAGAAAGACCATGCGCCGAAAATGTCCGGGCGCTCCGTCTATATTGGAGACTATTCTGGCGACGGCGTTCTGACCGGCAAGTTCCTCCGCTCCACCCTGGCAAGGGCCAAGGTGCTGGACGTGGAAGTTCCCCCATTGCCGGACGGATATTTTTACGTGGACAAAACCGACGTCCCCGGCGACAACAACGTGAATATCGTGCTGGACGACACCCCGGTGTTTGCCCGGGACACGGTAGAGTACATCGGCGAGCCAATCGGCATGGTAGTTGGCCCGGAGGAACAGGTTGTAGATCGGCTTCTTTCGGAAATTAAGGTTTCCTATGAAGAGCTGGAACCTATGCTGGATCTGCGCAGGGCCGACACCGTATTTTTCAACTACGAGTACGAAAAGGGAAATCTGAAAAAGGCCTTTGCCGAGGCCGACAAGATTTATGAAGAGGAATTTTCCACCGGCTATCAGGACCAGACCTATCTGGAGCCGCAGGGCATGATGGCGGAGCCGGAGGAAAACGGGCATATGTACGTCCACGGCTCTATGCAGTGCGCGTATTACGTCCATGGCGCGGTGATGCGCGCGCTGGGCTGCCGGCCCGACGAGGTGCATATCCTTCAGGACGTGACCGGCGGCGGCTTTGGCGGGAAAGAGGCTTTTCCCTCCATTCTGGGCTGTCAGGTGGCTGTGGCGGCGCGGAAGGCAAATGCCCCTGTCCGCTGTATCTTCGGCCGCCGGGAGGATTTGGAGTTCACCTCCAAGCGCCACCCCTCGCTGTGCGTTTATAAGGTGGCTGTGAAGGACGGCAAGGTCACGGCCATGGACATCGACGTGAAGTTCAACTCCGGGGCGTACACCACGCTGTCTCCCGTGGTATTGCAGCGGGGCATTATCTGCGCCAGCGGCGTTTACAGCTTTGACAATCTCCACGTCCACGGACGTGCCCTGAAAACAAATACCACGCCTTCCGGCGCATACCGGGGCTTTGGCGCGCCCCAGACCTTCTTTGCCGTGGAGATGATGATGAATCATATTGCCCGGGATTTGGGGCTTGATTCCCTGCAATTCAAAGAGGCCAATCTGGCCCGGCAGGGAGATGCCACCTCCACCTCCGGCAAATATCACTTCCCCATTCCCCTGCCCGAGATGATTGACGAGGTAGACCGGGCCTGCGACTTCCGCAGAAAGCATCTGGAGTACGAGAAGCCCCAGACCGGAAGATACCGCAAGGGCATCGGCATGGCGCTGTGGTTCCATGGGGCGGGCTTCACAGGCTCTGGCGAACGGGATCACATCAAGGCGGTGTGCAAACTGCATAAGTACCCCGACGGCACGGTGGAGGTGCTGGCCTCCAACGGTGAAATTGGGCAGGGTCTGCGAACCACCTTCCCCAAAATCGTTGCCCACGAGCTGAATCTTCCGCTGGAAAAGGTCTATTACAACCACCCGGACACCGCCCGCGTGCCCGACTCCGGCCCCACGGTTGCCTCCCGTTCCCTGATGGTGGTGGGCGAACTGCTGCGCCGCGCCGCCATCAAGCTGCGCACCCAGTGGAAAGAGGGCGAGGACCAGATTGTGGAGGAGCATTTCAGAGAGCCGGACTTTATGATTCCATTCTATCTGGACAAATTTCAGGGGGACGCCTATCCCACCTACGCGTGGGGGGTGGGGGCCATTGAGGTGGAGCTGGACACCTGCACGGGCATCTCCAAGATTCTGGGGGCCTACGGCTCCTTCGACGTGGGCACGCCCATCGACTATAACATCGTCATCGGACAGATGGAGGGCGGCTATTTGCAGGGCATCGGCTACGCCTCCATTGAAAAAATGGATTACGACAGCAAGGGCCGCATCCGCAACAACTCCTTCTCGGACTATTTGATTCCCACCACAAAGGATGTGCCCAACCTGAACTGTATGCTGCATGTGGAGCAATACCCGGACGGCCCTTACGGGGCGAAAGGCGCGGGCGAGCTGCCCCTGGTTGGCGCGCCCGGGGCCTATGTGGAAGCCGTAGAGCAGGCGATCGGCGGCAAAGCGTCGCTGCACCACGCGCCGTTTACCGCCGAGGATACCCTGGGCGTGATGATGAAGGAGGCTGAATAAGAGATGGATGCGATTCGATTTGTCCTCAACGGACAGGAAGTGTCCTATGAAGGCAATGCTTCCGACCGACTGTTGGACGTTCTGCGGGATACCTACCGCGCCACTAGCGTCAAGTGCGGCTGCAAGGAGGGCGAGTGCGGGGCCTGCTCCGTTTTGATGGATGGCGTGCTGGTTAACTCCTGCTGCGTGGCCATGGGTGCGGTAAACGGCTCCTCCGTCACAACGATGGAGGGCTTCCGGGAAACGGCGCGCTACGCGGTTTTGGACCGGACGTTCGGTGCGGTTTCCGCCGTGCAGTGCGGCTTCTGCATCCCCGGCATGGTGCTGGCGGCGGAAGCGCTGCTTTCCAAAACGCCCCACCCCACGGAGGATGAAATCCGGGAGGGCCTTTCCGGGAATCTCTGCCGCTGCACGGGGTATAACGCCATCGTCAACGCGGTATCCGCCGCTGCAAAGGAGGGAGACGGACTATGGTAAACGGATATGCCGCCGCCTCGCTAAGCGAAGCGCTGAACCTCCGCGCGTCCCATGCCGTCGTCCCCTACGCCGGAGGGACGGACCTGATGGTGGAAAACCGCCCTGGCGTTACCTACCTGTTTTTGAACAAGGTTTCAGAATTGCAGCAAATTTCCGAGGACGGGGACTATCTCCGCATCGGCGCTGGCGTCACTTTTACACAGGCGCTTTCAGACGACCGGGTTCCTCAGATCATGAAGGATGCCGTGGCGCTGATTGCCGCGCCCGCCATCCGCAACGCAGGCACCTTCGGCGGAAATCTTGGCAACGGTTCCTCCAAGGCGGACTCTGTTTTAATTGAATTTGCTGCGGACGCAAAGATTCGGCTTCAATCCCTGCGGGGTGAGCGCATCGTTCCTGTGGAGGAATTTTATTTAGGCCGAAAAAAGCTGGACCTTTCCGACGATGAGCTGATTGTTGAAATTCTGATGCCCAAAACCGGGCTGGACCGGTATTACTACGAAAAGGTCGGCGGACGCAATGCGCTGGCCATTTCCCGCGTATCCTTCGCGGGCGTATTTGCCGAACAGGACGGAAAAATTTCCAACATTGCCGCCGCGTTTGGCGCAGTGGCAGACACCGTTCTGCGCTATCGGGACTTGGAATCGATGCTGCTGGGCAAAACGCTGGAAGAAGCGCGCGGGCTGAAGGAGGAATACCTACGGGCCTATGGGGACAGGATGGTCCTCACCCGGGGCCGCGTGTCGGCGGAATACCGCAAGGCTGTGTGCATGAACCTGCTGAACGAATTTTTAACCCGATTCGGCATCTGACCCAACACAAATCCGCCCGCGGTACCAACCCCGGGCGGATTTTCTGAAAGGAAGATTGAAGTGTTTACTGTTTCGATTAACGGAAAAGAGTATGCGTCCGCCCACGATAAAAAGCTTTTGCGGTTTTTGCGGGACGACCTGCACCTGACCGCCGCCAAGGACGGGTGCAGCGAGGGCGCCTGCGGCACCTGCACTGTGCTGGTGGACGGTGTGAAAACCAAGGGCTGCGTGGTTTCTTTGAGCAAGCTTGCGGGGAAGCAGGTGCTGACCGTGGAGGGAATTGCCCGGGAGGAAATGAAGGTTTATGAGCACTGCTTTGCCGCAGCAGGTGCGGTGCAGTGCGGCTTTTGCATCCCCGGCATGATTATCTCAGCCAAAAGTCTGCTGGACGGCAATTTGAACCCCACCCGCGCAGATGTGAAGCTGGCGATCAAGGGAAACCTGTGCCGCTGCACAGGGTATAAGAAAATTGAGGACGCGATTTTGCTGGCGGCGGACTTTTTTCGGGAGAAGTGGGAAATTCCTCCCGCTCCCACCGCGCTGCACATGGACGAGCACGCAAAGCGCATTGACGCGGCCGAAAAAATCAACGGAACCGGTCTCTTTGCCGACGACCTTGCCATCCCGGGAATGCTGTACGCCAAGCCTGTGTATTCAAGGTATCCCCGCGCCCGGATAAACCGCATTGACGTAAGCCGCGCCCTTGCCCACCCGGATTGCGCCAAAGTTCTGCTAAAGCAGGACGTGCCCTGCAACAAAATCGGACACATCAAGCAGGATTGGGACGTGATACTGGGCGAGGGCGACGTCACCCGGTATGTGGGCAATGTGCTGGCGGTGGTTGCCACCCACAAGCAGGACATGCTGGAGGAGCTTTGCGCGCTGGTGGAGGTGGATTACACCGAGCTTACGCCTGTCACCAGCCCCTTTGACGCCCTGCGGGGCGACGCGCCCATGATTCACGAAGACGGCAACGTGATGAGCCGAGCCAATCTGGTTCGGGGCAATGCGGACGAGGCCATCAAAAATTCCAAATACGTCGTTACGCGGAAGTATAAAACCTCCTGGCAGGAGCATGGCTTTATGGAGCCGGAATGCTGCGTGGCCATGCCCGAGGGAGCCGACGGCCTGCTGCTCTATACCTCCTGCCAGTCTGTCTATGACGTGCAGAGGGAGTGCGCCAAGATGCTCCAGCTTCCCAAGGAGCAGGTGCACTGCCACGCGGCGCTGGTGGGCGGCGGCTTCGGCGGAAAGGAGGATATGTCGGTGCAGCAGTACGCGGCCCTGATGGCGTGGGTCACCAAAAAGCCCGTCAAGGTGAAATACACCCGGCAGGAGTCTTTGAATTACCATGTCAAGCGCCACCCCATGGAGATGGAGTTCACCACCGCCTGCGATGAAAACGGCATTCTCACCGGCATGAAAGGCATTATCATCGCGGACACAGGGGCCTACGCCTCTTTGGGCGGGCCGGTGCTGCACCGAGCCTGCACCCATGCAGCGGGCCCGTACAACTACCAGAATATCGATATTTTCGGCATGTCCGTCTACACCAACAACGTCGTCTCCGGCGCGTTCCGGGGCTTTGGCGTGACCCAAAGCTGCTTTGCAACGGAAATGAACATCAACCTTCTGGCAGAGATGGCGGGGCTTGACCCTTGGGAGTTCCGCCGCCGGAACGCAATCAGGCCCGGCGATGTACTTCCCAACGGGCAGACCGCCGACCCCAATACCAATATGGCCGCGTGCTTAGACGCAGTGAAGGACGTGTTCCACGCAAATCCTTACGCGGGCATCGCCTGCGGGTTCAAAAACTCCGGGACTGGCATGGGGAAAAAGGATATCGGGCGGGTTCTGCTATCCGTGGAGCAGGGAAACATCCACATTCGTACCTCTGCCTCCTGTATGGGACAGGGCATCGGGCAGATGACCCTGACGGAAATCTGCCATGTAACAAATCTGGACCCCGCCCTGTTTGTCTTTGAAGCGGCGGACACCGTACGCACGCCGGATTCGGGAACGTCCACGGCTTCCCGCCAAACGGTGATGACCGGCGAAGCCGCCCGGCGAGCCGGGGAAAGTCTTAAATGCGCGCTGGACAGCGGAAAAACGCTGGCCGACTTGGAGGGCCGGGAATTTCTTGGAGAATACTCCGCCCTCACCGACCCCTTGGGCGCAATAAAAGAGAACCCCGTCAGCCACGTTTCCTATTCCTATGGCGCACAGGTGATTGTGCTGAACGAAGAAGGGAGAATCACCAAAGCCGTCTCCGCTTTCGACGTGGGAACCCCGGTGAATATCGAGTCTGTGGAGGGGCAGATCGAAGGCGGCATGATTATGGGCATCGGCTACGGCGTGACCGAAAAGTTTGAGTGCGTGGACGGCTATCCGAAAAGTAAGTTTGGAACCATCGGCTTTATGCGCGCAACGGAAGCCCCCGAGCTGGAGGTCATTCTCTGCCGCCCCGCGGAGGGCGAGCAACTTCCCTACTCTCTGGGCGCCAAGGGCTGCGGTGAGCTTTGCATGATTCCCACAGCCCCGGCCTGCGCCCACGCCTACTACCGACTGGACGGCAAGTTCCGCCAGAGCCTTCCTTTGGAGAACACCCCTTATCGGAAAAAATAAGCGAATATAGCGCAGTTAAAAGCGGGAGCCGGTTTTACCGGCTCCCGCTTCCCTATTTTGATGAAATCCTTGGAAATGCCGCTTTGCCCGCTTCAGGTAATCAGCAGCTTCGCGTAAAAGGCGGTCTGGTTCTGGGCGGCGACAATGTCCGCCTGCCGCAAAAACGCATCCACTGTCTCCGGGTGCTCCGCAGCATTCCGGCAGGCGGCCGCAGCCCCGTTCACGATGCACAGATACGGCATACCGCAGGGTAAAATGACGGTCACCCGCTTTGCCAGCTCATAGCATTCCCGAAAATACCGCCCCAGCTCTTCCCCGTGAAGGCCCTCAATTTCCCCCTGTACAAAGCAGCCCCGGACGGATATCGCAGGAAGCGTCTTCATCTTCTCTGCAAGCGAGGGAAGCAGTTCCTCGGGAATCCCCGGCTGCTTTCCGTCGTCGAAGCGCCGGGGGATCAGCCGCAGTCCCACAGGCTCCAACGTCCCCTCCCGCTGGTGCAGGCGGGCAAGTATGTCAATTTCCCGCAGCTCATCCCAGCTATTTGCAATAAAGCGGCAAGCGCCAAACAAACGCGGCAAATCGGCTGCTGCCTTTTCCGGTCCAGAGAAATAAACTTGCTCCCGTTGCAGCCCCAAGTCCACGGCAGAAAGCACCTGCTCCCCTGTGCGCAGGCTGACCGCTTGAATTTGCGCTGTTTCGTACATCGCAAGATCGGAAAACAAAAATTGATATTCCGGGAGCTTTTGTTTCAGCCAGACAAAATCAATATTACAGCTCATGCAAATCTCCAATATCAAATCTAATTAAAAAACAAGCTGCTGTTAGTATACCATAAAGCACTTGGAAAGCCAACGGCCTGTCTTAAAATCGTGATTAGAGGAACCCAAAAGCGGCTTATTAAAACGCAGTTCATTCTTTGAGCAAATTTAAGCCGCTTTTTTGATAATAAGGAAATCCGCACCCGCGCAAATTCCAACGTATAGCAGCCAGCAAACCCCATAGGTTGCAAACGAATTTCCAAGCAGAGGATACGGCGCAATTAAGCCCGTATATCCGCCGAAAAAGCCGTCCAGCAGATTAAAGCAGATTGAAATGGGAATCAGACCCATAACCCATACGTTCATCAGCCAAAAGTGCTTTTTTGCCCTTGCTTTTGTGTTTTCATCGCCGACATTCTGTCCGATTGCAAAGCACACGCACCCAACCGCTATCATAATCAGACCAACCGCGACAGAGGAAGATCGTTGCTCCTCATACCAAATCATCATCGCGGCAATCAATCCTATGAAATTTAATGCCGTGCCAACAGCTGAAAACACTCCGGCATCCGGCTTCTTTCTTATTTCCTCCGGCTTTGGTTCAATCCCTTTTAAAAGATAGTCCGTGGTCACGTTAAAATAATCGCTCATGACAACAATTTTATCAATGTCGGGTATGCTTTGCCCGCCCTCCCACTTGGATACGGCCTGTCGGGAAACACCTGTCTGTTCTGCAAGTTCTTCCTGTGACACGCCCTTTGTTTTTCTTAAGCTTTGTATTCTTTCTGCTATGTTCATAAGTTCCCCCTTTCCCGGGTAATGTAATAGTACCCCAAGTCATGGTTGCATTGCCACCAACAGAACCTGACCATCTGTCAACCGGCGGTTGCTACGTCGCTAAATTAAATTTATTTTATACGTGAATCACATAAATTAAACTGATTTTAACATAAACGGCAACGATTTGATATCCATATGTCAGTTTAATTCCTAACGTATAGATATTTAAGTGATGCAGTGTTTATTTATAAATCCAAACCCCGAAAATTGTTGATGAAGATATGCCTCACGATTTGACATATGCCTAAAATAAAACCGCCCTGCTGATTTACGGCCGGCAGGGCAGTTCTTTTTTGCTTACTATATCAACGGGGTTCTAAGATATCCAATAATCGCTAAGGCAAGCAGATGAACCGGATAGAACGCGTACATAAATCTTTGAAAGCGTTTACCTGTATTCCCTTTTTCGCCCGAATAAAAGCAAATAGCCATGATACCAAAATACGGCCCAATCACATTCAGGAGACAGGTTCGCAGAAATGCAAAATCTTCAAGCGTATAAGCAATCAGCCTGTAACGTGCCAGAGCAAGCACAGGAATAAAGAGCAAAGCCTTTTGCCAAACAGGTCGGTTTCTCAGTGCATAGAACATAAAGATAATGAAAATATAGCCCTCACTGCCCTCAAATCGGAGCAGCCGCGCTAAAACGCCCGCCACCAGAAAGATTCCGACTCCAAGTATGCCATGTCCCTTTTTCTCACATCTGTCATATCCCCAAAGCGAAACCAGCCCCAAACTCAACGTAAATAGTATATTAAAGGGAACCTCCTTCCAATCGCCATCGATACCATACATCCGATTTTCCGCCAAATCAAACAGCACATAGGGAATTTGAGCAAGAAGCGCAACGCCGAAAATCCTCAGAATATACTTTTTGATGTTGCGAGTATGCAAGAAGCCCTCAACAATACAAAACATAAAAACGGGAACTGCCACTCTGCCAAAATATCTGAGCAAATAGGGAATCCACGACAGGAGCCATATGCTCAAATCTTCCTGCCCCATTGAAGATACCCAATCTGCAATCGGTACCATGGCATCCGACAGTGGAAATATGCGTATAAAATGGTCAAAGAACATAGAAATCAGCGCAAGAATTTTTAGCTGTTTACTGCTCATCGAAAAAATCCCGTTCCCGCTTCGACGGCCGTATCCTGCTCGACCAAAGGGATATTGTCCTGTGTGCCGTCAAAGCTGTAAGAAACGCCCGTGTTAAAGCGGCGGCTCCGCTCGATTTCCTTGCTGCGGCGGTCAAAGTCTTCGTCCCCTTGTTTTAAAACCGTCACCGAAGTGATTCGCCCCAACCGATCTCTGTTAACGGCAATATCCACGCTGCCGTCCGGTCGGGTTTGCACCGAACCAAGCATTTTATCCTCATAGGTCCGCACAGCTTCCCCTTTATAAAGATAAAATCCATCCTGACCTTTGGTTATGCCCTGTGCTGTATACTCCTGCAAAACCTCTTCATCCATCAGGCAAAGATCGACTGCAAGCAGGAATGCGCCTCTCTCAACATGAAATTCACTTGCCAGTGCCGCTTTCACCTGATCGGCAATGATATCGGGATCATTTGTGGTATCCGCATCCAGTACGTCAAGGATTGCATTGTCTGCACGCTGTCCTGCATCCTCACCTAATGCAATATCCCTTGCAAGCCCTGCCTTAACCCCCCATCGGGAGGAAGTGCTGCTGCAATAGCTGCTTAAATACGCAGAAAAGGGAGCTTGCCCTCCGGTAGCAAATACGACGGTGCTACTCATTACTAAAAGGATTGAAAGTGCGAGAATAACGGCAGTGGCTTTTTGATAGCTTAGAATATTTTTTATGCGGTGTTCTACCTCTGTTTTAGAAAAAGCGCTGTAAAGCAGCGTAGAACGATTTCCCGTAATTGCCATAGAAAGAAGGCTGGCTGCATAGCTTTTCCGTTCGTCAGCATCAATACTGCGAAGCACAGCAGCGTCACAGGCGGCTTCCAAATCTGAGGATAAGCACTTTGACATGAACCACACCAGCGGGTTGTACCAGTTCAGGCACAATGCAAGCAGCATCACCGCCTTCATCCAGTTATCCCTGCGCTTAATATGCATGATTTCATGCGTAAGGATATGGCCTAGAAGCTGGGTCTGCCTAAAATCAATGCCAGAAGGCAGATAAATACGTGGATTCAGCATACCGCATACAAGAGGTGAAGCAATTTCGTCATTTGTAAATACAAGGATATGACCCATACCCATATCTCGAAGAATCGTATTTATTGCCTGGTTATGCTCCACCAGCAAGCTGTTTTTTAATTTTCGGGAATACCGAAGCTTTTGTACAAGCAGCACGACTGCTGTAACGGTAACACCCAAGCCAAACACAAAGATGCGTGCAAACTGCCAGTCTGGCGACCAATGGTCAGAAGCTTCCGCAAAGCTGTAGGTCACAGCATCCGAAGCGCCGGTGCCGGGTGTGACAACGTCTTCTGCAAGATCACTCACATAGACGGCTGCGCCATTTGAATCTTGCAGCGGCCACTCCGGCACGGGCGCACTGATGGGACTGGACAGCGAAAACGGAACCAGCAGCCTAATCAGCACCAGCCCCCACAGCAAAGGAAAAACAGGCTTAGGCAAGCGATTTCTCAAAAAAATTCTGAGCAGCAAAACCATGACAATCATCATGCTGCCGTAAATCGCCATAAGATACAGCGGCATATCCATTCTAAAATGCAGCATAGTTACTTCGCCTCCTCAATCATCTTTGCAAGCCGTTTTGCCTCTTCTTCTGAAACACCCTGCTTTTTGAGAAACGCTGAAAAAAACAATTCACTGGAGCCGCCAAACATCTTATCAATAAGCTGTTCTGTCTCACTTTGCTGAACCTCGTCTCTGGTAACTAACGGCTTACACAAAAAACCGGGTTCTTCACGATCAATGGCACCCTTTTCAATACATTTTTTAATCACTGTGTAGGTGGTATTCTTGTTCCAGCCAACACGGTCTGTCAATACATCTACGATGCTGCGCGCAGGCACTGCGCCCTGTTCCCACAGAACTTCCATGACTTTCAGTTCCGAGTCAAATAACTTAATATCCATATCATTTACATCTCCTTCAGACTACTCTAATAGTCTTTTCCGCAGTCAGACTATCACAATAGTCTTTCATTGTCAAGAGACATATTTTTTACACAAATGGGCCGCAAACGCTCTCTTAAATAGTATACACCCGGCAAGAGCGGCAAATTCGGATTCAAAACTTATTACAGTGGATGCGTCAGGGGGATCGGCATATTTCTGGCCAATTATTTGGAATGTGTATCCTATGGCACTGGAAAAAACGCCCGCATAGGCAATTGGCAGCCAAGCAGCAAATAACGCTTGTGCACTCGGCTTTTCAAAAATACGCGTAGCGATTAAAGAAGGTGCTCCGATTTTATCCATAAAAATACCGTATGCAAGATTAGTCTTGCATACGGTAGGTGCTCACCCGTTCATATTTTTAGTACTATAACACTTGTTTTGAGAACTTGCTGTTGCGCGACAAGATTTTTGATAAATAGGGACAATATAGTTGAGAAAAAATTAGCCATTTCTTAGAAGTAAATCTAACACTTGGTAACGGGAGAGTAGCGGCTGCTGCTCTCCCGTTTTTGCCTTATGCTTTCAAGTAAGAAGAGTTAACCCAACGGTCGGTTCCAACTCTTACCCAAGCTCCCCGAACCTCCAGAACTGTGACCACGGTATTGCGCTTCAGGCTGTCCACGATCGCGCCGCCCGGAGCAGAACGGACATTTAGAGTGCTGGCTGTCACGGTGCGCTGATAGTATGGATTTCGGTAGTACGCCAAGAGCAACGTGTACACAATCCTGCGCTGAAGGGGCTGCACAGCACGATCTGCCAGATATCCTTGTGTGCTCCAGCTTCCATCATAACGAAGGATATCCACACAGCCGAGGTTGGTAAGCGCCTTGACAGCTTCCGCCGACGTTGCCCCAAAGACCTTCTGACAGAGCAGCCATACCGGGGTCCCATCCTTTTTGAATCCAACCATCGTTGTGCCATTCCGTGCGAAAGACTGTGCGGCTGCGGCTTTGGCTCCATTTTTCAGCATAGGCGGAACTGCCGGACAATAATTCAGCTTCCCGGATGCACTGGCGGGCACATCTCGGCCCAAATTCCCATCTGCATCAATGGTCACGCCCCAGTCCTGATATCTGGGTGTCAGTAATGTCCGTCCATCCACAATCAGTCCCTCATTCGGGGTGAATTTTTTAAGGTCAAAATACCCGAGGTTTATAATCCTGGCACAGTTCTTCGAACCCTTAATTTGCTGCCAAGTCAGCTTCTTTGTATTGACAAAAATTTCAAAACGGTAATCTTGATTTGAGAGGATTTCCGTAACAAATTTACTCATAAGTACACCTTCCGATTAAAATATAATGTGGCTTGCGTTCTTCCTCCGGCCACAGAATCCACCGAAGCCAGTCAAATATGACAATCCCAGCCCCGGCCACGATACACCAGATTAGCATCCACTTAGGGCATATTTGCCCCCATAGGTTGCCCCAGCAGTGGGAGTAGTCCCAGATGCCAAGACTCCACCAACAATTCAGGATGATACCTGCACCCAGCTCCACCGCCGTAATGCACAAGCCACCGATGATGGCTTGCTTCCATAGCGGTGTATCCCAGCCCATCGCTTCATTGGCGCGGTCAAGCGGAATACAGATGATTGCTGCCAGAATCAGCATCGTCCAGCTGACGGATTGTGCATGGCCAGTAACCGTCTTGAAGACTACCTCTGCCAGAAAGTACACCGCCCCACCAAACAGCCAGAGAACCACGGATTTGAGGGCGTTATGCAATCTCATCACTTAACGTACCTCCCGCAGCGGTTAGCATTGCCGCAATCTGCGCGTCACACTGCATCTGATAGTCCTCCGGCAGCGTCGTGGCCCAGTCCACCGCAGCGGCCTCTGAGAGCTTGTCCGCGTCGGCCAGATCGTGGGTCAGCTGCTCCAGCCAGTCGGAGCGGATTTTGCAGGAGATGATGTAGGCATAGCCCGTCTGGAACAGCGCGGTAAACTGCACCGCCGCGTAAACCTCATGTGTCACCCGACTGGAATCGTGCCACAGGGCTTCCACGGCCCCGGCCTGCACTGCTGCATACTGCGTCTGCAAGTCCCGCTGCTGAATCTCCGTCAGGGTGTAGTGCAGGCTTCCGCGCCCCAGCACGTCCACGTCGAAGCCCGCAATGATGGCATCTGCACAAGCCGCTTTAATGGCCGTGCTGCGCTCCACCTTGACCTCTGCCGCCGTCGGCTCCACCGGCACTGCCGGGTCCGTATTGGATAGGATGACGGCGTTCCCCTCAATGCGCGGGTGTGTCCAGTCTGCCACGGTGTCCGTCCGCAGACACATAGCCCCGTCCGCCGTGTAAAGGGCTACCGTGGCTCCCAGCTCCGCCGGGGCCTCGTCCAAGATGTAGCGCACCTCGCCGTGGTCAATGCTCTGGTCAACCACGGTGTGGTGCTTATTCGTTTTTGTTGTGATGTACATGGGTGTTTGCCTCCTGACTAATTCATATAGGCTGGTGCAGATATCGAAAAGAGATACTCAAAATTGCTTACCAACCGACGCAGCTATACACTCCAGAAGAAATGAATTTTTGCGTAGCATTTTGGCCCGTCGAGCTTAAAACGCCCGTTGAGGAGTTAAAGGTTATCCAACTTGACACATCAATAAAAGTTCAAATTAGTCCAGCTTGAACCGGTGCTGAAATACAAGCCTTTTAGGCTTGTACCGTTTTTAATAATTGCTAAAATACCATTTTGCGGAGCCTGATTACTGGATAGGTAAACAACAAAGTTGCTTTTTCCAATTAACTTTGTGAATGTGATCTGAGTTTCGGTCGCAGTTGCAGAGCTGTTCGCAACCTCCGCCCCGCCCCGCCGCGTAATGAAGCACTCTGCCATTTACCTCACCACCTTAAATTGCAGCGGAAACGCAATTGTTGGTGCTTCCGTAGCCCAAAGCGTTGCTGTTCCAGCGCCCGCAATAATGCGCAGCACTTTTCCCAGCGCCTCTTGATACAGTTTGTTTGCCGCGTTGTCGCTGCCTGTTAAGATGTCCACGGTTGCGTTGTCCGTCGCCAGCATCCCCGGCACACTCACCGTCTGGGAGTAATACCCCCCGCTGGCTGTCCACGATACCGGGACGGTCGCCGTCAGGGTGGTTGTCACCGCCGCCCCGATCTGCGCCGGTGTCAGCGGGTCAGCTCCGCCGGTGGCGTGGTTCGAAGCATGAGTGCTGGCGGCATAGGCGGAACTCTCAGTGAATGCCGCGCTGCCAAGACTGTCAAACCATTTCTTTGCTTTGCCAAACAGCACAGCCAGCGTTTCTCCGGACTGAATATTTGTGCGTTCTGCAGCCTGCGTGAATGTAACTGTGTTATTGCTTACAGGATCGTCAACGCCGATATAGAGGGGATTGCCGGACGAGTCAAACGTGATGCTGGCGGCGTCTTGCGTTTTAATCAACAACTTCAGTCGCTCATAGATCACAACGCCATTTGCCCGTGTATCCAGAAACTCGCATTCCTCCCCAGCGTTGTCATAGAGATAAAGCCCTTCCTGACTGGTGTCCGGGTCCACACCCATCAAGCCCAGCTCCCTATATAGGAAGCCTTCCGTAAAGCCGCTGTTATCCAGCGTGGAAACGATAGCCGCTACTGCGCCTGCTTCTGTCAATTGCTTTGCATCAACGAGCATTGAATACCGCTCTCTGACCAGGGCGGTGCGGTTCACCATGGAGCCATTCCCCAGCAGGCCGTCACCAATCACTACCCGCGAGAGGTGGAGGCCCTTTCCCAGCTTGCACTTAGCATCCAGATTCTGTCCGAACGTCGTGAGTTTTAAGTTTGTAAATGCCATACTGTCACCCCTGGCTGATTGTCATTTGCCGCCCGATCACCCGGACCGTGCCCTGATAAATCGTTGCGGAATATCGCTGCTCCTTTGAGACCGTAAGCAGAGCACCGGCGGGCTTGATCTTGTTGAGCTCCTTCAGGAGCAGTGCCTGATCGTCAAGTACGATCTTTCTACCGATGAACTGCACCGTGGCCTCTGCCCACTTTTCCGGGTTCGGGTTCCGCTCAATCGAAACATTGTCATATCCAAACGCCTTTGCGACGTAGAGAATTGCCTTGTTGGTGCCCGCCTCGGAGGCAATGATAGATTTCATGGCCAGCCGGATGCGGTAGTTGTTCACCGTCTCGCCCTTCAGGCGAGTCATCCCGCGATCAAGACCGTGCAGCTCTAAGACCGACTCACTTGAACTGGCAATCATGGACATGATAGCGGTTCGGGCTGCGATGTATGCTTTCATGGTCAATTTCGCGGTGCCCTTGTTGGAGACCTTCTGCTTGCCTACCTTGTGGTTCGTGGAGAAGAATGCCTCACCGTCGTAGCACTTCTCCGTGAATCCGTTCCCCAGCAAGTCAAAGATCAGCTTATCGGGGTGCATGGCAGCGGACTGAGCAAGCATCTGAACAGAGGGATTGTAGATGCCGAGCTTGTCATCCTCAATGGCGTTGCGGGGCACACCAATCGTTGACTCAAAGTCTTTGTTCTTAATGGAGTAGTCGGACGCGCTCAGGTTCTGAATCTCGCGGTCGCCGATCCACTCCCGCATACCGGGCATATCGCCCAGCCACGCATAGGTTTCGGTATCGGTGGTGGAAGGGACGATCGTGGCGACCTGCTCATAGATGGGCTTCTGTGCCTGAAACATCTTATTAAACAAGGTGTTATAGGCAACGTAGATGCCTCGGAGCGATTGCGAGTTAATAAGCATGATTGTTTGTCCTCCTTATTTCTTATAGCCAAGCGCTACCGCGACGCCCTCATCATCGACCCGGATCACACGTCCGGCGACGGAGGTCCCCGTGGAGAGCGCGGTCACGGTCTGATCGTCCTCGATGTAGCAGTCCTTCAGGACGTGGGCGGCTGTGACCTTGTTTTCAGTGGCGGTGTTTTCAAAGATGAATACGCCTCGGCAGACCTTGACGGAAGCCGCACCGTCCGCGCCGGTATTCTGAACCGTTTCCTCAGCACGGCCCGCCGACGTGAGATCTTCAGCGGTCGCACCGGGAACGGCAAGGCCGTCCGCATTCAGGGCCACAATAGAGCCCTGATAGATGGTGGTATCTCCCTTCACCGGGAGCACAAGGGTTCTTGCACCGTTGGAGATTTCAACGGTGTCCCGTTCAGCAGTTAAAGCAGCCATTCAACCAAGTCCAAACTTCTGAGCGTCTTCTGCACTGACGCCCAGCTGCTTACACGCAAGCAGGGTTGCCTCGTCAAGCGTGTCGCTCTTAAGGGCTTTGACATCTCCGATCCCAATCTCACCCAAAGGCACGATCTGGGGAGCCTTCTCCACGAAGGAGCCGAACCCCTTGGGATCGGAGAGCGCGTAGCTTCTGGCCCAATCCTGCTGGGCGGGGGTGATCTTTCCGGACTTAAGTGCCAGAATGACCGCGTCATCGGCTGCACGCTCCGCATTGTGCTGCTTGAGTGCCTTCAGCTCCTCAAGCACATTGGTGCCGCCGATCTTACCGCTTTTGAGCTCCATGATCTTTGCGGCCACATCGTCCGCAGCGGCACCGGCCTTCAGGTCCAGCAGTTCACAAACCGCTTTGTTGGCCACGACCTTATCGTCAGTGGCGGGATGAGTCTCCTTTGCCGCTGCATCCTTCAGGGCCTTTGCGTCATTGAGGGCGGCGGTCAGCGCCTCAATGATCTGGTCGGGAGTCGCATCCGCACCCAGACCCAGGAGCTGCGCGATCTTTTGCATGAGTTCATCCATGGGGTTTTGTCCTCCTTCAAAATTGGCCGAATTTACAATCGGCTTCATATCTTCGATTGCCGGAGTGTTGGTAAGAGCCAGCGAGTGGAGGCCCATTGCCTTCTTGTCCGACTTCCGAACGTTGACTACCGGGGAAATGTAGCGGTACTCCTTATTCTCAAGGTACTGGGTCGCTTTCGGCGTCCACTGAACCTTGGCCACGATATCCTTCTCCAGCGCCCGCCCAAGCTCATACAGCCGCCATGTGGGCGCGGCGGACAATTGGTGGAGAAAATCAAATGGGTGCGCCGCATTCGTTGCGACTACGGGGGCTGTTGCTGCTTCGAATGTATTCGGCAGGACATATGCCTCGTCCGCGTCAATCAGCCCCATGCGAGCCAGCGCCATCTTGTATCCGTAGAGCTCATGCGCTGCCGTGCGGGCGTCAATATCCGGATAGTGCCGGTTGTTCACCTGCTGGGTCAGCTCCTCCGTCCAGCCCTCGATCATGAGCTGGGGGTCAACCTGGTTCATCTCGGTATCACGGTCGTTTTCGCGGATCACGGTGCAGGTCTCCGGAAGGCCGGTGTAGTCCTCCTCGGCGTTCAGACCACGGGCCAGCTCGACGGCCTCCTCAAGAGAACCCGCGTCGTCGTATGCCATCGCGCCTCGATCGACGTCCAGGCACCCGGAATAGAGCTCTGCGTCGATGACGCCGTATTCGCCGAGGGCTGTGCCCTCATACTCTCTCAGTTCGCGGTCATTGAACCGGACCACCAGATACCCGTTGATTTTCTTCATCTTTCTCATGCTGCTGTACTTCCTTTCTTTTTTCAGGCGATCGGAGCCGGAACGACTCTGATCTGATTGTTGGTCTTATGTAGAATTACAAGTTCACCGTTTCTCTTCTGCTTGACCACCAGCCAGTTCTCCGGAGACAGCCCTGCTTGTCCAAGTCTGATCTTCTGTTTGCGCGTAGGTTTTTTTCCATGTCTCACAAAAAATCTCCTCCCTGTTATTTCCTTTTAGAGCTGTGTGTGCTATGCTGTGTTTGATTTAGTTTTTAATCCACATTGCCATTATAGTTCTAATATCTGAACATGTCAATATGTTAGTTCCGATATTGTTACTTTATTTTAAAAAGGAGGTCTGATTTGTGAACACAATAGGGGAGCGCATTAAATTCTTACGAGTAAAGGAAGGACTTTCTGCTCAAGCACTCGGAGATATCGTGGGTCGCTCTAAAAGCAATATCAGTGGATATGAGACAGGAAAGTACGAGCCTTCGTCTTCAACGGTTATATCCCTTTGCAAACACTTCGGCGTAACTGCCGACTGGCTTCTCACAGGAACGAGCGGTCAGATATCGGAACGTCCAGAGAGTGAGGCTTCTCATTCGCGTTTTGAGATATATTGCGATGGAAGGCAACTCGATGAAGTGGAAGCTGATCTTGTAGCTATGTTCCGGCTCTTGGACGAGAAGAGCAGAGAATACGCATTTGACTCCATGTCCATGCTCTATGAAAAAGCCACGGGGGAAAAGGCATCTATCTATTCAACGTATTCCGTCATCAGCAGTCAGCAAAAAAGCGCCCCCGGTAGTGACGATGAAGTCGCCAGCGGAAACGCTTGATTTTTTGTGCTTAAATGATTAAATAATAAATCAAAATTATGTCACATTGAAAATGCGGTGTCACAAATTTTGAAGAACCCGCAAACCCGCATGAATAGGGCAATGTGACATTGTGACGCGCTTTCTTGAAATTGTCACATTGCAGAGTGCCTGATTTGCGTATAAAAGTATCGGCGGTCGCGCACGGTTCGCACGGCTCAGTAACGCCTTTCGTGCGGAATTGTCCGCTGATTTCAGAACATACGCGGATTTTTTAGCACGCTCTAACGCTGCGTTTGCACGCTTTGCCGTCTTGCCAAATGACGGCTGATTTGCTATACTTCAAATGTGGGCCGCAAAGCCCGTCCTCTTATGTCAGCTGCTGTGACTTCCGGGACGGTGCCGAGCGGCCCTTTTATTTTGCGTGTTGCCGCAAACCCTTTATACTTCAATGGTTTTCGGCGGTCGCGCGGTGTTGTCGGCGGCGGCGTTTGTTCGGCGGTTATGCCGTTTTTGACCAGGCTGCTATGTGCATAAAAAGAGAGCGCCGATTTCTCGACGCCCTGATCTCAAAATAAATGAAAAAGAAAAATGTTTTTCCCGTTTTAAAATCGCTGTATCCCGCATGAATAAGGGGTTTTCTCGCGTTGTCCCCGCCGTTCCCGCCTTATCCCGCGTTTCTCAAATACGTTGTCCCCGTACAAATATATTTCCTGTTAAAACGACAGCGTTATTTTTATATCTTGAACCGGGCACTTTGCACGCTCATGCTTCATTTGCTGCACCGTTTCAAAATTCTGAGCCGAGATGATCAAATTATGGTGATGAGTAATCAACACCTGATCGAGCTCTCCTTCGTTTTTAAGCTGCGTACCGCAAATGCTCATTGTCTTTTGCAGCAAAACAGAGCCTGTATATTTTTCATTTGAGAGCAATTTAGAAATCGCTTCACGATTCCATTTTGCTTTTCCGATAGGGGAAAGTACTCCTTGTTTTTCAAGACTGGCAGCGATTTTACCCAAGCTGTCCCCTGCGAGATACCACACGAAAATCAGGCGGACAACTTTTGCCTCGGCCTAATTGACGGTGAGGTCGCCATTGGGCGAAACATCATAGCCATAGCACCGACGGTTCGCCATCTTGCAGTCTGTGCTTTGAAAGGTTTTGCGGACACCCTCGGTAATCCGCTCGGATTTGTCGATGTAGCTTGTCATGTATGAAACCGTCCTTTCTGAATTTCAATGCAAAAAGGCACGACAGTTTTATAACCGTCGTGCCTTGCGTCAATTCATTCTGTTTGCGTGAGAGTTCGAATCCTCCCTTTAATCAGTTGTACGGAACTCTCCTGATTCCTCAAAAGCCCTAAAACCGCATGAATAAAGGAAAGTTGACAAGTTTCCTTATCAAAAACTTGTCAACTTATCTTGGTGCGCGAGGCGGGACTTGAACCCGCACGTCCTTGCGGACACTAGAACCTGAATCTAGCGAGTCTGCCAATTCCACCACTCGCGCGCATTTATTAAATTAGAAAACCAGAAAATTTCAGAAATATCTGTCTGAGAACGTCCGTCCTCAGACAGATATTGGTGCGCGAGGCGGGACTTGAACCCGCACGTCCTTGCGGACACTAGAACCTGAATCTAGCGAGTCTGCCAATTCCACCACTCGCGCATATTCATCTGAAATTTG
>JAEXCS010000041.1 GCA_023402075.1 Bacillota bacterium
CTGCCTGCAACACCGTCGCCGTAGAAGACGCGCTATTGCTCTCAAACACCAGCTTATAGAACGCCGCTTTTTTTACTTTTAATTTCAGACGCTTCACCTGCGGCTTTCGGTTGGTGTTGAAGGAAAAGCGGTTGAAATTCACATGCGAAAATGTTGCCATGCTGGCGGACACAGCTTTTTGGGGGTAGTCGCTGCGCCGGTTGCTCTCCGCTGAAATCAGAACCCGCGCGCTGTCTTCTGGCTGGATAGATACAAATACCAGCGTTGAATATTTTCGCATCCACTCTTTTCCGAAGTCCATCGCGCCGGTCGCCGCCCGGGCATCAATGGCGGCGCCGTCATCATTCCGATACTGCCGGGAGACATGCCGGACTTTACCATCAGCGGCAAAAGCCAGCGCCTTTCCACCGCACTTTAAAAGCTGCGCGGCGGGAATTCCCTTGTACCGATACCAAGTGTTATTTGCGTAATTCAGAATGATTGCCTCGTCTTCAATGCAAAACCAGAATTCATAATTGTCCCGGTCTCCGAATGTCACGACGTGTGACAGGTCCATACCACTTGTCGTGGCCCACACCCGGTCGCTGATTCGCTTTGCTGTTCTCTC
Source organism: Bacillota bacterium (assembly GCA_023402075.1). Lineage (GTDB taxonomy): Bacteria > Bacillota > Clostridia > Oscillospirales > Oscillospiraceae > Oscillibacter. The sequence goes on from JAEXCS010000041.1 coordinate 608, forward strand.
GTCGGAAACCAGACTCCCGGACGAGGAGGTAGATTTCCATTCGTAAATGCTGCTGGAGCATAGGGAGAGCGGATTATTTTCCACAAGACGGACCTGCCCCGGAGCCTCGTTCCCCAACTCCCGGTTGACGGGGGTGCAGTAGAACGCCGCCGTTGTGCTGGAATCGTCCAGAGTAGTAATGCCGTACTGACAGGCATACACACTGTTGGTCTTGAACACCACCAAACGGGAATAGTGGCGAACCAGCGCCGTAATCGGTGTGTTGCTCTCACCGACGGACATTTCATAGAGGTCCGGGAAATATTCCGCTGTTGGGTTCCCGTCATAGTCCAACCCGGAATAAATCGTTTTATTAGTGCCGTCCCCATACAGAAACACGCGTGTATCCGTGCTTCCGTTGAACGTTTCGCAAAAGTGCATCCCCACGACTTCCGCCCTTGCACTTTCTCCCTTTCGATAGGTGACGGTGACAGTGTTGGTCCCCTTAGCGGGCGCGCTGGCAAACGTGATCTTTCCGGCGGTCAAATCTGTGGTATACGTGACACTGGTTCCTGAAACCTCTGTCACAGCAGAAATGTTTGTTTCCGGAAGCTGAAAGACCGTTGCGGTTCCATCGGGGGAGAATTTCACCTTGCGAAGCCCGGTCAACCGGTTCACCGGCTGGAGAGTCGTTCCGGCCCCCGTGGGGGATGTCGCGGTCTGAACAATAGGGACATACCCAGCCACGTCCATAAACTGCGTGCCGTCCCACGCTTTATACTCATGTCCGTTCAGCAAATAAACTTTGCCGCCGAACCCGAAAAAAGAAGTTTTGTCCTGCATACAGGTCCCAACCGCCACGGCTACCCAGTCTGCCGTGCTCACTTTGAAAATCACACCACCGAACGCGCACAGAAGCACCGCAGATGCCCCCACAAGGCCATACCACGCCCCGGAGAACTCCGGTGTATTCGTGGAGGGAATATTTCCGGATACCGCGCACCAAGCATCCCAGACGGCGCGCAGGTCGAACACGGTTGCGCTCCCGGGGCGCACCTGCAAATGCCCGTCAAGGGTAATCCTGAAATTCTGAAGCTCTGACAATTCCCCGTCTTTAATTTTGGTATCGCCGTCGGGATTCTCGTTCAGTCCCAAAAAGCGTTTAATTGACAGAATGGAATTCGCCATGGTTTACCCTCCGTAGTTCAAATAGGACTCGTCACACACCCCGCCGGTCATTCCCTCGTCGTAGTCCTCGCCATCGTCGCCCAGCTCCTCCACTTCACGCGTTTCCATTCGCTGTGCCCCCATCACGCGGGTAACCGCAAAATAGCGGCAGGCGTCGCATATGTGCGTGATATTGTGCGGTTCCGTGGCGCAGTCAGAAGGGTTTTTCTCGTCATGCTGGATGGCCGGAAGATTCCGAATCAACCCCACACACTCGTTTGTTACCAGAAGCCCGGGCCGGTCTTTATCTGAACGCATGGGCTTCAACATCTCTTTCAATGCCATCCAGCCTTGAATCCGGTTGTTGGACGCTTTGAGGATTCCCACGCCGTTTTCCATAAATATCTGCGCCATGGTGCGCCCGCTATCCTTTTGTCGATTCCACATATCCGGCGGGGCAATCGTGAATTCGATCCGCTCCGTGGGCGGCGTCAGACTGTTCATCAGAGCGGCCGCAGCGGAAACAATCAGATTGCTTTGCTGTACCTCCCGATACACGTAGCACCGTCCGTCAAAGTCCACCGCAACCCACAGGCACGCGAACATATCAAGTCCATAGTCGAATGCGCGATACTTTTTCCATTCCTGGGGAACCCGAACAAATGGAGCAATGACGTGTGCTTCCTTGCAAAATTCCGGGAAGAAGATTCCCGAAAGCGCGTTCCAGTCGCCATATCGCCACGCGCGCCGCACATCGTCGGGCAGCGTGTCCAGCATATTCAGGTACCCGGGAGAGCCTTTTAGCAAATCCGGGTTGTCGTCCACGGTAGCCTGAATGAATCGGTAATCCTCCGCCTTTTCGCCATTTTGATACTCTCGGTCCACAAACAGCCGCCTAACCCACAGATGCCCGATCCCTCCGGGGTTGCAGGTAAGATACATTCGACGGGGAATGTTGGAAGTGCCGCGCAGGCACGCGCCCAGCACGCGGAACTGTGCCTCGGTAAACTGCGTCGCCTCGTCAATGAAAATCCAGTCAAATTCCTGCCCTTGATACTCAAGGTCTGATCCGGTATCGTAATGCCCGAATTTAATCGTGGAGCCATTGGCGAACTGCATGATGTGCGCCTGCTGGTTGTAACTGGCAATCTGAATGGGAACCATCTGAACAATCGGTGTAATCAGAGAGTTTTCCATGTCTGGATAATGCTTCCGGATAATTAAAATGCGGATGCCGGGATAGGTCAGCGCACCGCCCACAGACTTTACGCGGATGCCGTGGCTTTTTCCGCCGCCTCGCGCGCCTCCGTAGCACACATATAATTCACGGGCCTGATAAAACTGCTTTTGCTTCTCATTGGCGTGTCCAAAATTTACATAGAACTCGCCGCCCGCTTTGCTGAAGCTTTTGTATGCCAATGCGTTCACCTTTCCCAAAATCCCGATCAGGGGGCCGCAATGGCCCCCTGATTCTGTTTGTTATTCGTAAGCCTTGGTTCCCTCAACACCAACGCATCCGTCCTTCGTGCCAATGGCCCGCATGGTCTGGCCCTCGGTCAGTTCCACCGCGGCGGTGTAGACTTCGGCGGTGGTGGAGTACCGGGGGTTCGTGCCGTCCACCGTGTACTTGAACACCACGCCGGAAGCGGCAGTGATGGTGACGGCGTGGCTGGCGATGGCCATAACGGGCGCCGCCAGAATTGCGGTAGCGTTACCGCACACGGCGATGCCGTCTCCCTTGGTTCCCAGCACAAAGCTGTCGTAGTAGGTCACACCCTGCACCACGGGGCCGGAGTAGCCCTGCACCTTGGGCAGAATGTCGTACTTTTGAAGCTTTACAGGGTCAACCGTGCTGCCCTTGTACTTGATGAAGAAGTACACGCCTGCGGGCATATACCGGGAAGGAATGGGCTTGACCCGGTTACCGTCAAACTCGCCCACAACACCCTTGGTCAGCGCTTCTTTGCCCAGCGCATCCACTCCCAGATAATCCGGATTCTGCTTCAGGAGCTTGTAATACTCCGTGCCGATGTACAGGGTCCGGTTCTCCAGCGGAACCAGTGCGTCCGTCATTTTCGCGCCCAGATCGATAATCATGCCGGTGATAGTGGACTTCGTGGGGGCAGTGGGCTCCGAAGCCTGAATGTTCGCGCCCATGCACCACTTCTTAATGCGCCGCTTGTCCATGTTGGGAACCGTCACCTCATCCAACTGCCGGCGCAGCGCCTTGGCTGCGGATTTTTCAATGGCCTGATCCGTGCCGTCAAGCGCGTCAATGGTAAAAGAAAACGCAGGCGCACATTCGCAGGTCATCTCCTGAAGGGTATCGCCCACATCGTGAACATCGCCGAAGCGGTTACTGCCGGTTCGGTTATACTCCGTCTCGGGGACAGTGTTCACAGAGCCGATACGGATAGTCTTACTGTTGGGGCCTACGAACGTATACTCGTGGCCGCAGTCCGCGTCTGTGATGGAGGCCCTTTTGAATCGCTCTGCGATCTTAGATGCATATTTGGTTGCGTAATTGATCATTTGATTTCCTCTCTTTCGTCATATGGATGCGGAGAGGACCGTATCAGGAACCGAATCCATCTAAAAACGGATCGCTGGCTTTGCTTTCCGCTCCGGCGGTCCTCATACTGCCTGTGGAGCGCCCCGCGTTTTTCGCGTTCTGCTCCTTTGCTGCCGATTCCTGCTTTACTCGTTCAGTCTCCGCAAGTGCCTGTTTCTCACGCCACAGCGCATAGGCAACCGCCAAACGCTGCCCCTGTTTCACGGCGTCCCAAACTTCCTGGGGAATACTGCCCGCGTCCTTTGCCGCATCCGGGAATGTCTTCTGGAATTCCGCAATATCGGCGTTTCGCCGTTCCTCTGCGGAACCCTCAGCCTGCGCCGCCTGCTGGGCGGCGGTCTGCTTTTCGGCCTCCTCGGCCTCTTTTGCCAAAACAGCGCTTTCGCGGTCTTCCAGATCCACTGCGCGCTTTGCTTCGTCGGCATTCATGCCCGCGAACTTTTTCGCTTCCGTTCTCACAAAGGAAACGTACTCTTCAACGGTCATGCCAGACTGCTTCGCCATCTGCGTAAACATCTCCATGACCGGCTTTGCCGCGTCGTATTTCTCCCGTACCCGGTCATAGTCAAGACCCTTCTGTGCAAGAGCGGTCATCTCCTGCTCGTTCACAGCCTTTTCTTCGCCCAGATGCCGCAGCGCCCACAACTTTGGGGTCTCCGGCTCTGGCTCCGGCTCCGGCTCTGGCTTCGAAACGGGAGGTTCTTCGGACTTTTCGGAAGGTGTTTCTTCCGCCGCGCCCTCTTTTTCTGTCTCCGGCGCAGCCTCCTGCGGATCGGGGTTCGGGGGTTCCTCGGTATTGCTCTCCGACATTTCATTCTCCGGGGTCTCGGAGTTCTCTACGCCGTCTGGCTCCCAGCCGGCCAGAAAAGCGTCCGTGGTTTCGGAAGTTTCCTCGGCAGGGTTCATGTTTTCGTTCTCCATAAAATCACCTTTCCCCGGCTGGTCTGCCGGTTCATATTCTCCATGGCGGCTGGTCTGCCGCGTAGGGCAAAATAAAAAGCGCCAAAAGCCGGGACCTCTCCCGTGCTTCTGGCGCTAAACGCTCTAGCTTGTTATGATATTTTTTCTCCGGTCGGTGGAAAAGCTTGCCCGGCTTCCAGCTCTTTTCCGTTCCATATGGCCGGAAACCATTCAGACCGGCACGCCCGACAATACACCGGCACACGGTACATTGTGGAACTGAGGGTTATTTTAATCAGCTTTCTGTGACAGCCGGGACATGTATACCACCCTCGTGTCACCATCTTGCAAACTCCCCGTACTCAAGCCCGCCGTACACATCCTCAACGGGCTCCGGTTCAGCTTTTAAAAGCCGAGCTGTGATAATCGCCAGTGCCGAGTCACCCGACTTGCTAAAGTATGCCGCAAGACCACTGTCCTGCGCTTCAATCGCAATCAGCGCCGAGGCCAGATAATAGGGCAGTACCCCGGAAACAACCGCATCATCAAGTTGAATTTCATCTACCATTGCGGTTATCCGCATATAAGGGCTGCCTACAGATAAGCTTACCCGCGCAAGAATGGAATCTAAAATATCCGGCGTTCTCACCAGATATTCCTTTGTGTCGGCAGTAACGGTCGTTCCGGTGGATTCGTTTTGCTCGTCCATCAGCCGGATTGCCTTGTCAAAGACGTCCTGCACTTTCACCGCAAGTCACCGGCCTTTCCGCCTACGTGGTACGTCATAATATTTTCAACACCCTCATCCACGCTGCCGGGAAAAGGTTTCGCAAGATCCTGAGGAATATTTACGCCCCCGTCTTCGGGGTTGAAATTTCCACGCGCTTTGATCTCTGCCAACCGGATCCGTGTATAACACAGGACAGACACCAGCAGCGCAATCCAAATCATCATGATACACGCCAGAATTGCTATTTCCAAAATTCGCATTCCCCGGCCTCCGTTACTTGAAATCCGATTCATCCATTCCCTTGCCCATATTTACGTTCACGGAAATGTCCTGTCTCGCTTCAACCTTGTCCTGATACCCACCGAAACGCGGCTGCTTGTTCAGGAAAATTCCACGGGTCACCATTCCTTTTTCCTGATATCTGGGGTCTGTCTCGATCTGGTTCTGAATCCTCATGAACGCCATTTGAACTGTGTCCTGAAAAGCCTCGTGGCGCTCTCCGTCATACCAGCGCCGCAGAGTTTTGATTGTGACGTTGAGATACAGCGCAAGCCCCGCCTCGCCATACAGCACGCAGTCCTCGTCGCACTGGTTAAAATAGGACTCGCACTTCGCTTTTAAGGCTTCGGCAGTGGCGTATTCCTGGCTCTTGCTTGTATTCTTTTTTGCCATGACTGCCACCATCCTTTACGCGCAATTTTATCTATGCTTAATTGCATTATATCAAAGCTTCCATATATTTCAAGCGCCACTTTTTTGCTAATCCGTAAATATTCATAACTTTTTAAACATTTTAATAAATGTTGTTATATTTTAAAATTAACGGGGCCCTTTGGTATTTTTGAGTGCCGCGATTGCAAAGCCCCGCCCCTCTGATTTTCCGCCACCCCCTGCCTGTGGGCGCAAATCTGCAAAGATCTCAGGGGCCGTGGAATGCGTGCACAATCCCGTCGTGTAAAATCCGCACGGCGGAACTGGCTTGTTCTCAGGGGCCGCGGAATGCATGTGCTGTATATTACCTACCCTGCCAGCGAGAGGCCCCCTCTTTTTCCGCCACCCCTGCCGGATACCTCGAAACCCTAAACATCGGGGCCCCGGTCGGCCCCTGCACCACCAGCAGCCCCGTAGCGCCCGCCCAGGCCACCAGCCCAGCAGCCACGCCAGAATCACACCCGCAAAGCGCCGATTTACGGGGCAAATAGCACAGTAAATACACAGCAAGTCTAAAAAGTATTGGTGTATCAGAAAAAACACTTAATCAACAGTTAAATATTGCGTATTCGCGCCTCTAATTGGCCGTTACAGCCCTTGCTTAATTGGCTGCGCCACCAATATAAGCGCCGCTTATTGATAATTGCAATCACCCGCGCGTTTTTTATATTGCCCCGCGTCCATTCTCTCCCAAAATCGCAAAGCGGCAAAGACCCGATGCACAGCTATGCGCCACGGGAGAAAAAGCCCAGAGGTGGAGTAGGTGGAGCGGTGGGGTAAGTTGTCTATTCTCTCGCGGGAGGGCGTACAGGGCGTACAGGGCGTATGTATATACCCTCTATGTCTCCCTGTACGCTCTAATAATCAAGAATATGAATCTACTCCACCTACTCCACCGGATTACCGTAACTCCGTTGCCGCACAGTGGTTTTAGCCCGGTGGAGCACGTAAAAATCTACTCCACCGGTGCTCCACCGCTCCACCGGTGGAGTAAAATGCTAAATTTCTACTCCACCGCGCTGCTCCACCGGGATTAATTACATCACAGATTATCCTTGATCGCATCAATAATCCAAGCATTGACGCTCTGCCCGCTGGCTTTCGCAGCTGCGGATATCTGGGATTTGCTTGGGTCTACGCCCAGTCTAAACTTGACTGTTATTTTCTCATTGTTCGCGCGCTCCCATTTGAGAGACGCACGTCGCTGCGCGCATGTTGTTTTTATGTCTTTAACGGTCATATTTTCCCAGCCTTTCACATTGAAGTTTCGGATATCAGTCCGCCGCATATAAAATGCATCAGTTATATTTAGACGCGCCAAATCAGCTTTTCGAGTTTTATAGGTTTACAGTCTGTTTGAACGGGTGTATGCTGTCAAAAAAGAGAGGGGGGCTACCGTGAAAATTTCATTTATAAGAAAGTGTATGGCCGTACTTGCGTTTTGGGCCCTCGCGATATTTGGCGGGGCCATTGTGATGCTTTGGAATGCAATTGCGCCGTCTATATCTCAATACAGACCCGGAGATCTTGGATACATCATCCTTCAAACAATTTCAACGGCGGTTGGAGCTATACTAGCTATGTGGGCCGCAGATTCCATTATGCGCGGGAATGGCAAAGTGCTGTGCATGGTAAACTGCATTATCGCGGCAACATTTTACGCTGGGCTTGCTGGCGTGAACACCCTGCTAGGCGGAATGCCTGTGAAAGAATTTATTAGTATGGGGCTCGCTGCCATAATCTCTATCTACTGTGCGCGCATGTACTCAAAGGAAGCGTACTCAGCACTATATAAAGATGTGGAGCGTGAGGACATTAGAAAAAAATATGTTGAAGCCGCGCCCATCATAAACTTGGTGGAAGAACTTGCTAAAAGTCAGGGTATGACTGTCTCGCAATACGTTCGCATGGTTCGTATGGAAAGCAAAAAGGCACAAGGGATGAATGACGCAGAAGCGGCAAATGCCATAAAGCGAGAAGATACTCTGAGTACGTCTGACCTCGTGTGATACGACGGATCAAGGACGCGTCGCCAGCTTTTATGATACCAACGATACGAGACACGGGGCATCCTTAAATCGCCCCGTGTCTTGCTTTCTCAATTCTCGCTTTCAACGCCTGCATTAGCGTTTCCTGCGTGTCTCCCTTGGCGTTCAGAGACGCAAGCACGTCCTCGTCTACGCCGCCCTGTACAAGCAGGATGTGGGCGATTACTGGGTGCTTCTGCCCCTGCCTGTGCAGCCGCTTGTTGGCCTGCTGATAAATCTCCAGGGCCCAGTTCGGCAGCGTGTACCAGATCGCGTGGTGTCCGCCCTGCTGCAAATTCAGCCCATAGCCGCAGCTGACTGGGTGGGCCAGCAGCACATCCACTTCCCCGGCGTTCCATGCGGTTTCATCCTCCGGCCCTTGATAAAATCTCACCCGCAGGCCGGCCTTTTTCAATTCTGCCAGCAGCCTGTCCCGCTCGTGCTTGAACCAATAAAATACCAGCGCGTGCTCCCCGTGGAGCTGCTCGATGATCTCCATGAACGCTTCCATTTTGCAATCGTGGATGTTGACCACCGCGCCGTCATTGCCGTAAACAGCCCCGCCACACAGTTGCAGCAGCTTTCCATTCAGCACCGCCGCGCTTCCGGCGGTGATGGTGTCCTCGTCCACTTCCAGCAGCGTTTCCCGTTCCAGCTTCTCGTAAGCCTTTTTGGCTGCGGGATCCAGCACGACAGGAATGTCGTTTTCAATGAACTCCGGCAGCGTCAGGTAGTCTTCTGCTTTCATGGAAACGCAGATATCCGAAATGGCTGCTCGTATCATGGTATCGGCCCCCTGCTGCGGGGAGTATGTCCGGTACTGCTGTCCCGGATGGGAATAGTCCTGCGTAAAAAACTGTTCGCGGTAGCTGGTCATGGTCTTGCCCAGCCGCTGCCCGCCGTCCAGTAAGTAGACCTGCGCAAAAAGATCTTCAAGGCCATTTGGGGCCGGTGTGCCGGTCAGCTCCACAATGCGGGAAATCCGGCTGCGTACCAGCTTCAGCTTTTTGAATCGCTTCGACTGCGCATTTTTAAAGCTGGAGGACTCGTCCAACACCACCATGTCAAAAGGCCAGTCCTGCTGGTAGTAGTCCACCAGCCACGGGATATTCTCGCGGTTGATCACCCAAATATCGGCAGGCGTAAACAGCGCCTTGATTCTCTGCTTTGCCGTTCCCAGCACGGAGATAATGCGCAGATGGTTCAGGTGATCCCAGTGCCGCGCCTCGTTCTGCCACGTCGCTTCAGCTACCTTTTTCGGCGCCACAATCAGCACCCGTGAAACCTGCCAGCGGTTATATCGCAAATCGTTGATGGCGGTCAGCGTCTCCACAGTTTTGCCTAATCCCATATCTTGGAACAACCCTATCGCCGGGTCTTGAATAATCCGTTCCACCGCGTAACGCTGGTACGGATGAGGTATGAACTTCATCGCGGCATCACCTCTTCTACAAAAGCCCTGACTTCCGGCAAGCCTTTCAGTACGCGCACATCCATGCCACGTTTCTGCATTTCGGATATCTGCCATTTTTGAATTGCCGCCAGCCGCCCGACTTCTGTTTTCAATTCCGCGTAGATGGTTTTTCCGTCCGGGGTAATCACAATCCGGTCCGGTACGCCGGGATTTCCCGGCGAAACAAATTTATAACACAGGCCGCCCCGGTCACGCACCATGCGAACCAGCTTGGCCTCAATCGCACTTTCTTTCATGATCTTTCCTCCGCTGATGCCGCCATGGGAAACGGGGACACAACGCAATTGCTCAGGAGCGGTAATCGATACAGCTTCCGACCTTCACGCAGCCTTGCTTCGATTCGTGGGTCCTCGCCCGTCAGCTTCGCCAGCACACGCCCCAGCCGATTTGCGGGGGGCTTTGCTTCCAGCCGCGCTGCAACCTGCGCCGACGTAAACTCGCCCCACTGGTCAATGGAAAGCTCGTAATTGAGCATATCCCGCAGCTCGTCTTCAAAATCCAGCGCGCGGGTGTATGTGGTGTTGATGCCGCCAAGCTGCTGGCGCTCCTCTTTCGTCAGGCGGAAGCCTCCCGGCTGCGCCTGATACTCTACCGCCATCTGCGCCCATAGCTGCGTCTTCCAGTCGTTTGTAATCGCAAACAGCCGGTCAAGGTCTATGTATTCCACCGGTACTGTCCAGAATCGGCGGTTGCCCGTGTCGTCAATCAGGTATTCGCCGGGATTCACCGTGCCGCAGAAAGACGTTCTTCGGGGCCGCTGCACGGCATTGTGCGCGTAGGGCGTGCGGTACTCGTCCATATCCTGCGTGAGAAAGGCTTTCAGTCCGGCGCTGTCGCGGGAGGTGGTGCGGTCCAGCTCTCCCAATTCACAAATCCAGCTGTTGAGGGCTTGCATATAGGTGTCCTTGTTCCGCAGGTCCAGCTTTGCGCCCTCTTTGAACATACGCGGCAGCGGCACCAACTGGCGCAGGGCGCTGGTTTTGCCAAGGCCCTGATCCCCTTGCAGGACAAGCACGCCGTCAGCCCCTTGCGGGCTGTATTCGTCGTTGTAGGCCATGGCCACGCATTGCAGCAGCCATTTGCGGATCAGCGTCTGGGAGAGAGGGTCCGTCACGCCCCAGATATCGTAAAGTTCTGTAACACGGTCCGTGCAGTCCCACTGTGTATTTTGAAACATTTCCGTGACCGGGTTAAATCGGCATTCTTCTGCAATCACGTCCAGACAGTCGGCCACCGTGTTCTTTGCCGCGCCTTTTACGCCGGCCAATTTAAGCCGGTCCAGCAGCGGAACCGGGAGCAAATTCCCGGCGTTGGCCCGTGACCATGTTCGTGGGTAGCCGGAAAGCTCCACATGCCACGTCACATCGTTGAGTTTGATTTGGATACCCAACAGCGCCACTAACCGGCGAATCACATCGGTCGTCAGCACTTCGCCTTTCAGCCCGCCGAGAAACATAGCGAGTTCGGCGTCATTTCCCGTTACGGGGTTTCCCGTTTCGGTCTTCTGAAAGGCCTCCAAAATCTCCGCGCCCCGCTCTTTATGCAGCAGATCAGAAACGGCGGTGTCCTGCCTGCACAGGTCAAGCATGGATGCGCTGGACGGAAGCCGATTCGTCGGGGTCCCGGGCGCTGCGTCGTCGTCCTGGTCTCCGAATTTGTGCAGGCGCACCAGATCAAAAGAGTTCACCAGCCGACCGCCGCAGGGGTCCGTAGCATGGTGGGAGAACAGGAATTTGCCGCCGTCATAGATAATTGCGCCGCCGGTGGTGCTGCCACCGGTGTAGGTATATCGAGCATCGAATCCCGGCACAGGCTCGTAAACCCCCGGCAGGAACCTGTCCACCGCTTGAAGCACGTCGTATGTACGGCAGAATGCGCCAATGACGCCCTGCTTTTCCTCCGGGTCACCCTGCCGCGTGGCAAGATGCTTGGGGGCTTTGTCTGCGCCCGGAACCTGCGGCCACGAAGCAACGTTGCGCCAGTCGTCATACAGATCCAGCACGCCGTTGGTAGACAGCATGGCCTTGTCTGCCACCTGATAGACATACTCGCTGTCAGAGCAACAGGAGGGCCAGTACATGAGCCGGGACGGCTCGAAAGTGGACGGGTCGGCCATGTCAATGCCGATCATATCCGCCAGCTTTCGGGCGCAGGCTTCGTATTCATCCGCCGTTGCCGTGCGGTCCAGTGGCAGGATCACCCGCAGCCGCGGCGCTGCCGGGGAGTGCTTGCGGGTGGAGTAGACGCAGTAGCCGCAGCCAAGGGCATCCACACGCCGCAGCACGTCCGCCGTGCCGCCTGCGGGTACGTGGTCAAGGTCAAGGGTCAGTATGTCCCGGCCCGCCACCGCACCAGCCTTGCGGCGGGGGCCGTTAAGTGCCCCGCCCACAAAACCGCCTACGTCCTTTAGGGTGTCCTGCTGGTTCTTTGGCAGAGACAAGTAGGTTTCAAGCGTCTCCGTGCCTCTGGCAGGCGTAGCCAGCCGGGTATAGAGTTCCGAGAGCAGCAGCGTCTGGCGTGTCCAGACCTTGGCCAGCCTGCTTGCGCCTGCGGATATAAATATTTTTCGGTCATTTGTCATCATGGAGGGGCACTCCTTTGAAATTACGATTCCTTACGCTCGCCGCAGGAACAAAAGTCGTTGGGGCTCATTTTTAGGCTTGCGCACCGTGTACAATACAGCGTTTGGTTGTTCCATAAAGCGGATTGTCGCTGCGGGGTATAGAATCGGCAGTCCTTACAATATACAGGCGATCTAAAAGGATTTACGGCCCGATCATCCCAGTATTCAGTAGCACCGATTTTGCGGGGGTCGTTGCCCCACGCGGCTTTCATGGTATCGGAGTTTGAATTGATCGCGTCGAATTTCAGTCCGACAGCCTTGCAAGCGTTCAGCGCGTCCCGCAGGGGCTTGCCCTCGCGGGTAGTCCAGAGAATGAGTTCCGCACCGGCGGCTTTTTCCGCCAACGCCCGCTTGATTACCGGCCAAATCGGCGCGCCAATCGCGGGCCACTTTTCTTCAAACAACGTCCCGTCAAAGTCTACGGCGATAACTTTCTTCGTTTCAGGCATTGAAAAGTGCCTCCTGTTCCGCCGTCTGGAGATTTGCGACGGCCTGATTGAAGTAAGATTCCTTCAGCTCAATACCAACGTGGCGGCGGCCCATCTTGACCGCCTGATACCCTGTGGATCCGATGCCATCGAACGGGTCAAGCACAACGTCACCGGGGTTTGTCCAAAGTTCGATGCAACGCTCGATCACAGGGAGCTGGAGCGGGCAAATGTGCTTTTCGTCTTTATCCGTCCGGGCGCTTTTGCGTTGGAGCGTGGCGCTCTGGTTGATATCCCACCACACCGGCGCGGGGTACTCGTCCCACACGGGGGAGGCCACCTGCTGCCAGTGGTCTACCGGATAGTTTTCATGGGTATGCTCCGAAGGCTCCGGGTTCTCTCCCGGCTTACGGAAAGTAACCACGTAATCGGGGATGCCCATGCGGCTCATGCAGCTGTCCTTGCGGATCTGCTTGTGCAGCAGACCGAGGGCTTTTGTGCGCTGCATTTCCACAACGGGATTTTTCCAGATACAAACCTCTGAATGGAATATAAATCCGGCCTGTTGCATCCAGCGGATCACGTCGCCCCGGAAGTCCTTAATACCGATAAACCCGTCGCGTTCTTTCATGGCCGGAAGATTCATGCAGTGGATGGACACCAGCCGCCCCGGCATCGTAATGCGCAGCCATTCAGCCCCGAGGAACCGATACTGTTCGGCGAATTCCTGATATGTCCGGCTGTTGCCAAAATCACGGTCACTGTTGGAATAGGTATAGAGCGACGCGAATGGGATGGATGTCACGGAATAGTGAATGCTGTCATTGGGCAAACCTCCGAGGATCTCACAGCTATCGCCGTGGTACAGCGCCCAGCCGTTGCCCAGAGCCTGATTAAGTATTTTCATGCGCTGATTCCTCCTGTGACACACCATACGGGAATCTCCATCTCGACGGTCGGGGCATATGGCTCCGTCATGCGAACCGTCGCCTGTATCTCGTTCGTAAGGATTTCCTGCGTATGGCGTACCATTTCTTGTATCATCTGCTGGCACTGCTCCTGCTTGCGGGTAATGTTCTCCCGCACGGCGCCCTCGGCTTCTGAGGTCACAACATAGACATTGACCGGATGCTTCTGCCCAAAACGCCAGCACCGGCGGATCGCCTGGTAGAGCATTTCATAACTGTCGGACAGGCCAACAAAGATCATGTTGTGGCAGAGCTGCCAATTCAGGCCGAATCCTGCAATGCTAGGCTTTGTGACCAGCCGTCGGAAAAAGCCAATGGTAAATGCGGTCAGCCAGTCGTCTTTCTTCTCCGGCTTGTCAGACCCCCTGACTTCCTGCGCCCCGTCGATCATGCCCGTCAGGGTGTCGGCTTCATCGTTGAGGTCGCACCAAAGCAGCCACTGTGCATTTGGTTCCGATGCAATTAGGCTTGCGGCGGCTGCGCATCGGTCCGTCAGGCTGGCCCGCCGGGCAGTGCGGCGTTCAGATAAGGTGCTTGCGACCGGCAAATCGGACGGAACAGTTATGTATTGGATATTCATCGGCGGAAGATCGTAGCCATCCGCAGGATACCCAAGATCCCCCGGAGTTGTGAGAACAACGGCCCACCCGGCCAGCCACTCCCAGAAATCGTCAGCGGCATGGCCTTTCAGCCGCCATTTGCTGGTCTCGCCGCCGTCGTGTACAAAGAATGTCGCCAGCATCTCCGCGCGGGTCATGACTCCAAGGAATTCCGCCTGATTGCCAAGCTCCATGAAATCGTTGGGCGCAGGGGTCGCGGTGCACGAAATCTTGAAAGGGATGTTTCGGCAAGATTCAATAATCTGTGTCCGCATTTTGCTGCTGTAATGTTTGAGAATGCTGGACTCGTCCAGAGCGATACCACCAAACGCAGATAGGTCGAAGCGATCCAGCCGTTCATAGTTGGTGATGTTGATACCGGGGGACACATCATCCTGAGATAAACAGATGTTGACGTCAAAGCCGAACTTCTGCCCCTCCGTTTTAGTCTGTCGGGAGACAGCCAGCGGAGCCAGAATTAGCGTGGATTTTCCTGTATACTGGGAAATAATACGGCACCACTCTAATTGTTGGAGCGTTTTTCCAAGTCCACAGTCCTCAAACAGTGCGGCTTTGCCTTTTTTCAATGCCCAGCAGACGATATCTTTCTGCCACTCGAATAGAGTTGTCGTCATATCCGATTTTTCAAAGGAAAACCCGCAGCACGGCACCGACCTGACTTTGCTATCTAAAAATTCATGATAGTTCATGGAATCAGTCCTTCTTAAAATAATTCCCCACCCAGCCATCCGCGTTCAGCGGCAGACCGGGGGCCCATGGGATAGGCTGGGACATGATCTCCACAACCTTGTCCAGATCGGCCATTTCCTCCGGCACTTCCAGCACAACTTCGTCGTGGATGTCAAAGACAATGGGATACCCGGCGGCGTTCAGATGCTCCATAGCGTAGAACAGACAGTCCCGCGCCACAGCCTGCGTAATGTTCTCCACCAGCTTGCCGCCGTAGGTTTCAACGGGTTTCCAGTTGGCCCCGTCCTGCCCCCAGTACATAATGCTGTCCTCGCCGAAGTGGTTCTTGCCAATGTGCGGGCCGGGATAGTATAGTTTGCGTCCGCAGGGCAGCAGGATTGTCATAAAGTCCAGCCCCGCGCCCCGGTAAATCTCCCGGGCTATGGTCACGCGGCCTATCGTGGTGGCCTGCCCGGAGGTGACTGCCCGAAACGCCGCGTCGTTGACGTCATACCAGAATTGCACGGTGTGCGGGTTGGCGGTGCGCCAGCGCCGGACGATATCGGGCATATCCGCTTCAGGCAGGTCTTCTTCGGTCATGCCCAGCGTTTTACGCATATTGATGAGCGCACCCTTTCCCCCCTGGTACCCCAGCGCCAGCGTGGCAACCTTGCCCTTTTTGCGGAACGCATACTCGGGATTGCCCTTCTTGATGCGATCAAAGGGGACGCCGAACATCTGCGCGGCAGTGGTCTCGTAGATTTTGCCATGGGTGCGGAACACGTCCAGCACCCATTCTTCCCCGGACAACCACGCGATCACACGTGCCTCAATGGCGGAAAAGTCAGCGTCCACAAAGGTCATGCCCGGGGCCGCAATCAGCGATGTGCGAATGAGCGCGGAGAGCGCCTGCGGCACGTTGCCGTAAACGGCTTTTAGTCCGTCCAGATTGCAGGACTTCACCAGTTCCCGCGCTGCGGCCTCCGCCGGTACAGTGTCGTGGGGCAGGTTCTGAACCTGTACCAGCCGCCCCGCTTCCCGGCCTGTCCGATTGGCACCGTAAAATTGCAGCAGGCCCCGAATACGGCCATCCGCGCACACGCAGGTTTCAATCGCGTTGTATTTTTTGGTGGAGGTCTTGGAAAGCTCCTGCCGCAGCTCCAGCATCCGGGAAGCTTTGTCGCTGGGTACGCCCTGTGCAAGCAGATCCGTGACCGTATTTTTACGGACGTCCGGCAGATCGTCTTCCAGTTCTTCATTCAGCCATTTCAAAAGCTGGTCCCGGCTGTTGGGATTGGCAAGGCCGGTCAGGTCTTTGGCCTCCTGCAACTGGGTTTCGTGGACAGCGGAGCCGATTTCAATGGCTCCGTCCACCAGCGGCAGATCCACCGCAACGCCGTGCAGATTGATGATCTGATCACGGACCCACTGTTGCTGCACCTCGTCGGGGACCGGCACCGCAGACAGGCGGCGTTCTATCTCCTGTTCTGCCACAACGTCCCCGCCGTTGTAGGTTTTAAAAAGGTCCCACTTTGCCGGGTCGTGCTGCGGCAGGTTACGGGTACGACCGCCGTTGGTCTTGGATGGTTTACACGGGATGCAGAAATAGCGAATCAGCGCGCCGCCGGTGCGGAGCTTCTGTTTATCCTCCGGCAGGCCCATGGCTGCGCCGACGTTCTTCAGCGCGGCAGGATACCCGCAGTATAGCGCGTGAAGCTGCGTGTCCTGCCACTGCGGCAGCCAGACTTCCGGCGTCCAGTCCCGGCGCTGCTCCAGTCCAAAGTACCGGGAGAGGCAGTACCACTCAAACGCGGCGTTGAACGCGTGCTTGACGCACTGCGGGTCAAACAGCCAGCCTGCCACATTCTGCGGGATAAACGCCCCCGGCTGCGTCAAGTCCAATACCTGCACCGGCGCACCGTCGAGGCTGTATCCGAACAGCAGAATTTGAAAGTCCGGGCTTTGTGCATATTTATAAAGTCCGGCCTTTGTAATCGGCACGGAGCTGTATGTTTCTAAGTCAATGTTCAAGTGGTGCTGCATGATTTACCTCCCGGATTGGAAGGGCCCCTTCGGGGGCCCTTTTTTGATTACATGCCCATGACCGGCATACCGTTGGGAACGGGCTGCCCGGTAATCGGGTCAACGCCCCATCCAGCGGGCATACCCGGCACGGCGGAGGGCTGGGGCGTATACGCCGCTGCCGTCTGCTGGGGGTACGCTGCGGGGGACTGCTGAGGATAGGCGGGTGCGGCAACAGGCGGAGTATACGCAGGCATGGCAGCGGCAGCGGCAGGCTGGGGGGCATACACAGGGGCTGCGTAGCCCGGTGTCGCGGCGGGCATATCGGCAGTTGCGCCGAACGCCTCTGCGGCAGAAACGGAGTTCCCCAAAGGTTCACCGTCACGGGTCTTCTGGAATCCATTCAGGCCGCAGCCGATCCCCTTCTTGCCGCCGTTGTTGTACGGAAAAAAGCTGATATTGACATTACCGAACACGCCGGAATAAATCTCGCTCTGCTGGAGAATGGGCTGCACATTGCCGTCCACGACAAAAGGCGGGCGATCGGGCTTGCAGGACGCGGTGAATACCCAGCAGCCTTTGCATTCAGGCCCGAACTGCTCCCCATCGCTGGGCCGGGGGCCGTCTCCGTCGTGAACACAGATCGCCAGCATGGCCGGTTTCTTTCCATCCCACTTGGAGCTGATGCCGGTGCTGATAGCGGCATTGATGGCCGTGTCAATCGCGGCCTTGGCGGCAAGGTTGGTCTTGGGTACCAGAACGGTGGTGGAATACTTCGGGTCCCCCTGCGGGTTGTTGAAGGGGGGCTTGGGCTGGAACAGGTTGCAGTAGGACAGGCGGGCCTCGCCGATGGTCAAAGTGTTTGCGTTCATAAATGTACTTCCTTTCAGTTAATGGGGTTAAATGCCTGTGCGGCAGCATTGAAAACAGGGCGCTTATCAGATTCAGGAACCAGAGTAGGCTTGCCGGGACTCACAGTCACGTGTCCGGCGGCAGCTTCGGTAAAGGTCTTCTTTCCCAGTGTCTTTTCCAAAGCCGCTACGGTCACGGGCTTGCGCTCCCACAGAATGGCTTCTGCCACGCCGCGCTGCTGGAGGTCTGCAAAGGCGGCGACCAGATCGTCCCATGCGCGGCTGCTGCGGCCTTCCACAGCTTTAAATCCGGGGATTGCTTTGCCCTCCAGACACGATTGCAGCGCGTAGTCTTGCAGGTCTTTGTACCATGAAACAAGCCCCTCGGCGCGTTGCAGCGCCTGTCCAACTTCGGTATCGGAGAGCAGCGGCGGGAGCTTCTTGCCGAACGCTTCCACCGCCAGAACCGTGTTCGCCCGTTCCCGGCACTGGTTTTTGATAGGGCAGAACCGGCACCAGTCTCCGGGGCAAGGTTCTCCGGGGTCTTCGCTATCCGCCTGCACGGCGGCGGGAGTCAAAACGTCGTAGCCCCAGCCCTCCAATTCCGCGCGGCTGATTTCCCAATCGGACACGCTGTGCAGCGCGGGCTGGACGATGGTCATTCTGATTGTCTGGATGGAGTCGCCGTAGACCAGCGCATACATAGCCAACGCGCCCAGCGCGTAAAGCATCATCTGGGGGTTTTCCTCCGCGTCCACCGGCACACCGGCGCCATTTTTGTAGTCCGTAATCCACAAGACCCCTTCGGCGATCTGGATGCAGTCGGCGGTTCCTGTTGCCGGAGTTCCGTCCTCTTTGAGTTCCTGTGTGAAGAGGCCCACCGGCACAGAGGTTTCCAGCGCGAGAAACGGCGGGGAATGGAACGCCATGGCGTGCTGCTCCAGCATCTCGACATACAGATCGGTGTACCCGTCCATTTCGGCGGCGTAGTGTTCATCCTCTTGCAGTTTTTTTAACTGCGCGTTAAACGTGCGCTTGTTAAGCACCATAAACCGCTTGCGGGCTTTCAGTTCTGCGATAGAGTGCGCCAGTCTGCCCGCCTCCGCATAGGGGCTGGTGGTCGTGGTGATGCCCTCGCTCAGTTTGATAGAAGCAGGGCAGTGAATCCAGCGGTGCGCAGAGGACGGGGACTTTCGGGCATGATATTCAGGCGTCGGCATCAGAGCTGCGCCCCCAATCCACGAAGCGCCATGGCAAAGGCTCCGTATTGTGTCTCCGGGAGCATGTTGATCGCCTGAATGCCGAACTGCTGCAACAGTCCGAGGAGCTGCGGCATTTTGCCAGCCTGCGCCAACTCTGCACCGGCCTTTGCAATCTGGTCTATAGTGTACGTGGGCGCGGCAGTAGGCGCTACCGGCGCGGGCGGAGTCATTGCCGGGATCGCCGGAGTGAAGCTAGGGACGGTAGGTACAGCGGTCTGCGGCTGGACACCAGTCATGTAGGCGGGGTTGGGGGCAGAAGGTGAAGCCGCAGGGGTAGGGTTTGCCACAGGCGCGGACACCGGGGGCTGCTGGATAGGGGGCATAACTGCCGCAGGGGCGGTCACCTGTACGGGAGCGGCGGCAGGCTCAGGCCAATGCAGCTTGACTTCCGCGCCGGACTGCGATGCCGATTTGAGGAAGTCCACGGACTCACAGAAGCGCGTCAGCACCTCAATGTTTTCATTGCTCAGGGACAGGCCAAGGGTCAATTCCGATTTAATAGCAGCCATGTTTTTTCTCCTTCATTACGTAATTGTAGATGGTCTGGTATGTGAACTGCCGCGCGGTCAGTCTACCGGGCAGCAGGATACTATGGTTGCGGATCGCGTTGTCCGCCACGATTTCTATAAGATTCATGGAAAGGCCGATGTCATAGGCGTGCAGCACTTTCGTCTGCGCCGCATCAATCTTTTTGGAGTTACTAACCTGAAATCGCTGTACGCTGCTTTTTGTAATCCGCTTCTGGGGGTCTTTGACCAGCTTGTTTTCTCTCGTCAGCCTGTCCACCCAGTACGTTGACACGCCCAGCGCGGTAGCAGCCTCCCCACGGGTAAGTGAATCGGGCGCGTCGCGGCATTTTTCCGTCTTCATCTTGACAAATCTCACTTTCTGCCCGATAATGTGGGCGTGTATCTTTTTTCTCTGCCGCTTGTGGGACTGCCATCCCGCAGGCGGCGCGTTTTTGCGCATTTTGGGCAAAGATAGGACCGGTTGTCTCTCAGCCGGGATGCATTCCAGCGCTTATAGCAGCGGGTGCATATGAGGTAATGGGAGGTCATGGCCCCACCCACCACACCGTCAAACTCTGCTGCCCGCACTGGATGGCGTAGTCATAGTCCGGCGTGTAAATATCAATGTGATTCCCCTTCACGCCGGTGTCCGTCGCCCAAAGCTGCTCCACCGTGCCGTCTGCGTACTGCACGAAAACATCCGCGTATAACGGGATTACATTCTTGTCCACAGCGCAGGTCAGATGCTCCACCACAGGCAGCCCGGAATATGTAATGCCATCGTCTTTGCCGCATTCCTCAACGCTGGCCGTGTACCAAGTCACCGTGCAGTCCTTGATTACGTTGGCGCTCTCCAGCAAAGCTGCTTCTATCTTCTCGTTCTCGTAGTCCTCCGGGATATCCGGCGCTTCCCAGCACTGCGCGGGGCCTACGGGCACGGCAAGTGCATCTGTGATAACGGCGGGTTCGGCTGATTTTGCTGTGGTCGTCAGTGCCGCCAGCACTACAAGAATCGAAAGAGCGGTAAGGGCGAGGCGTAGGGCTGATTGCTTACGATTCATCCGCTTCACCCTTATAGCCGTCGAGTACGAGGTAGTTTTCTTCGACGTTAACGCAGACGCTAGATTTTTCGCCATTCACTTCGAGCCGCACATCGCATTCGTTGCGTGATTGAGGGGCCTTGTGCACTTTGTAAATTTTTCCGGGTTTTACTCCAAACTCGTGTTCCTGCCAATCGTAAGCGTGTTTGACGTACACCCACTCCCCGACCTTTGCGGGGCGCTGGACGAGGGGCCAAAAATGTGGAGCACGAGATTTATTTCTTTCTTTCCATTGCTCAAAGGTGTCTGAGCCGGAGATATAGCCCAGCTTAATGTTTCCAAAAACAATGCCGCCCACTTCCGGGTCAAACACTCCGGTATCGCCGCGTTTAATGGAACTCCCATAATCTTTTACGCAGTACAGTTCCACCGGCTCGGCGGGCGGGATTGCCTTAATCGGCTCGGCCTGCTCCATGACCATCAGCGCCTTGACCGTCTTCGCGCTCAGCAGATACGCCGTCAGATAGGCGCAGTAGCCGTCGCGCAAGGTCTTATCGCCATCAACGATGATCTGGCGATCAAAGCGTCCGTTCTTACGGTAGAAGTCCATGCACTTTTTCAGCTTTTCAAGGCGGGGCATGGAAAACTCTTCGGGAATCTTGATTTCCCCGATGGGTAAAATGGGATTTGAAAATTTGAGATTCACGGGATGATTCCTCCTTTATGTTAAAAGTCAATTCTGCGGGGCTGGCTGCGCTTCCAACGGAGATACTTGATAAAGTGGATGGGGTGCGGCTTGCGCTCCAGCCATGCGAAGTATTCCCGCTCACGCTGCGTTCCCTGCAAACTCCGCAGCCGGTGGCACTGTTTCTGGCTCATGACGGCCTCCTTTCTATCAAATCTATAATCTTAAAAAATCCACTGGTGCAGGCGCACACGCCGACGAGAGTAAAAAAGCACACCATACAGCCCCTCAAATTCTGTGAGCGGTGAAGCAAGATAGCCCGCACCAAAAATCAGCTGCTTTAATTCCGAAGATTTTGCACGCCTCCCGCTTTGCCTGCGTTGCATTCTCGGCCTGCACGGTAATCGTCCCACGGCTCCAATGGCTCACCGCATAGGTGTGGATTCGATCTGATTTCTGGCTCATTACTTCTCCTTCCTCGCCATGCACCGGGCCAATGTAGCAACGCTTATGTAGCCGTTGAAAAATGGGAACATCTTGCCTACCGTCGCATAGCTTTTGATTCCGGTAAATTCCATCGTCTCCTTGATGTTCAACATCTGGCGACCTTTTGAATACTCAAGCACTTGTTCCAAATTGTCCCGGTAAAATTCTGATTCCCTACTCATGAGGGCCTGTCCTCCTTTCGTTCCGCCGTAATCGGAAACCATTGCAGATGCTTGCAGGGGCGGCTGCAATGACGGCGGAACAGGCATCGCTTTCGCCGAATGTATGGGTAGTTCATGCCCCGCTGGTGGAAGTCGCACCAAGCGACTGCATCAGGCGGGGACCACCCGGGCTTGTACTGTTTCTTTTTCACAAATTTACCTCCGAAGAATTGGCATTGAACATTTATGGGAAATGGTGTAGAATTATGGTAAATTTTGGGGAGGTGTTGGTTTGCAATTTACGCGAAAGAGAATTCTCAGTGGTATTATTGCGGCGCTCGTATTGGCGGGAGCTTCCAGCGTGTCTTACCAAGCAGGGGCAGATGCCGGACACGACACTGCATACACGGAAGGGTATCAATCGGGTGAATCCGTTGGACGAGATTCTGGATACCAAGAGGGCCTAGCAGTTAGTTACGACACGGGATACGCCGAAGGCAAAAACGCTGGTTACGACGAAGGAATGGACACCGGCCACTCCGCAGGGTATGACGAAGGTCTTTCTGCGGGTAAAGATTCCGGGTATAAGTCTGGCTATGCCGCAGGAGTGACCGACGGAAAAGCATCTGTCAAAAGCAGTACCACCACTACCGCCAGTAATACCGCATCTACGAGCAAAACGGCCCAGACCACGGAAGATACTAAAACCGTAACCGTGTATGTGACCAAAACTGGCGAGAAATATCACCGTGACGGTTGCCAGTATCTTCGGAAAAGTCAAATAGCTGTCTCGTTATCCAGCGCTAAGTCTCAGGGGTATACCCCGTGCTCGAAGTGCAACCCACCGAGATAACAGCTTTGCTTTTCAGGCGCCCCGTTTGTCTTCGGATTTAAGCCCCAGTGTTATCAGGTATCTGATGATCTGAGAATAGGTTCGGCCCTTGAATCGCTCGGACTCTTTTAACGCCTCTACGGCGGCATCCAGCTCATCGGGAAGCGAGATTGTGATACGTCGCATGTCTGTCATTGGAATTTCTCCTTTCAAAAGTGGTTCACCCATGTTTGTTTTCGCTCAAGTGGTTCACTTTCTAAAATATACCACGAAAAGTGAACCACTTCAATTAGTAAATCATCCAAAGAAGTACATCACTTTTTAACACAGGTGCATCACTTTACTATTTACAAAGTGGTGCACCTGTGTTATACTTTGCAAAGAAAGGAGGCCGATAATAGTGGCAACAGAAAAACCCAGATTCTCGGTAACGCTGGAAGATACCTTATTGAGACGCGTAGACAATTACCAATTTTCATACCGATTCCCCACGCGTAGTAAAGCAGTGGTTGACCTGGTGCGCAGAGGTCTTGCAGAAATGGAGATTGGGGCGGAAAGTAAAAGCGCCTCCCCTTATTCAGGAGAGGCGCAAAAATTGGCAAAAGATTATGACAGCCTAGATAATTGGGGTAAACAAGCGATTAGGGATTTAACCGACGTGGAGATAGCACGGGTTGCGGATGAATCGCGGTTCTTCCAAAATGCAGAATCTGAACAGGAGCCAAAAATTATCAATCTGTTTATGGAGCCGGCTGCTGCAGGAATTGCAACTCCATTGGTTGGGCAGGACTATGAACCTTACGAATTGGGGCCGGATGACCCGCCGGGTGCAGCGTTTGCGATACGCATTCAGGGTGATTCCATGGAGCCGCATTTCCCGGACGGCTCAACGGTGTTTGTAAATCATGACGCACTAGCTGACGGGGACATTGGAGTTTTTTGCGTAGACGGCGGCACTGTCTGCAAGCAATACCACTATGATAGAGTTCTCGGGATTACATACTTGTTTTCCTTAAATAGAGATCGGGCCGACTGCGATGTTGTAATTACAAATGAGAGTAATCAGTCCTTTGTTTGTCAAGGCAGAGTCATGACTAAGAAAAGATACCCACTGCCAAGCGTGAGCCTGTAATGCTGACAGAGGCACAGTTCGACTTGTTTCTTCACACGGTGGACGCGATGTCAAAATTGCCCTATCGTGGGTACCCAAGAGCCGTGCGATATACCTGCCCTGTCTGCGCTGGAACCGCTGAAATTTATATGAAAAACTCGCTCCGCGGAATATCCAGATGCGCCACCTGCCACATAATTATGACTGTCGCAAAATAAAAAAAAACACCGCCCCGGCGCTACCAACACCGGGACGGCAAGAGCAGATTTTCAAGGGGGATTTATCCTTGGGGCCTCTGCGCCCCTATCTTATCACAGTTGCGACGCGATGAAAAGGGGGATTTTATACTATGGCGAAATACTATGTGCGCCCTGACGGGCTTCACGAATCAATTAAGACTATCAACGGCAAACGGATACCGTTTCGGGGCAAATCTGACCGCGAAGTAGACCGGAAGATTTTAGCGTACAAGGAGGTCGTGAGCAAAGGCAGAAAATTCAAGGATATCGCAAAAGAATGGGAGATTTCTCATGAAAGCGAAATCTCGGAGAGCACCCGCCGCGTTTATTCTTACGCGGTGACTCGGCTGGTTGCCTCATTGGGGGGCAAACATGCTTCTGAGGTTACGCCGCAGGATTTGCAAAAGCAGATCGCCGAATTTTCAAAAACACACAGCCGGAATACGGCTCAAATCGAATTGGCCGTAATAAAAATGATTTTTGACGCGGCCGTGATTTCCGGGGATATCGCCGCATCTCCTGCGGACAAAGTACGGCTTCCAAAGCACGTGCTACCCCCTAAACGGCGCGAGTCCTTAACGGACGAGCAGGAAAGGGCTTTAGTTCTTCTGGAAAGCCGCAAGAAAAATGAGGACGTGTCACTGGGGTACTTTCTCATGTTTACCGGCTGCCGTCGCGGCGAAGCGCTGGCATTGTCTTACAGCGACATCGACCGTAAAGCCGAGTGCATTCATATTACCAAAAAGCTGTCCTATACGGGTCAGACCCCTATCTTGGAAGATCATCTGAAGAGCGCAAACGGTTTACGGGACATTCCACTCCTGCCTTCCCTGGCGGCGCGCATACCCAAAAACCGGATTGGTCTACTGTTTCCCGGCAAGGATGGCGGTTTCATGCGCGGGTCCGAAATCCGATCCCTGTGGAGAACCTATTGTAGGGACGCGGGGCTGAATCAAATTCAGCAGCTTGATAGCGGGGAGCTTGTGGAGACATTTCCCATCACTCCGCACTGCCTCCGGCACAGCTTTGCCACGATCTGCTACGAAGCCGGAATAGACCCTCGGCAGGCCGCTGAGATCGTAGGTGACACGCCCCAAGTTCTGGAGGCCGTCTACACACATCTGCGAGACGGACACAAGCGCAGCGCGGCGGACAAGTTGGCGGAATACGTGACTGCACTGGAACAGTCTATTCTAAAATAGTTAGTTTCCCACTGTGTAGATTTTCAGAAGTTTTTCACTTTCACTGTGTATTTTCTGTGTTGTATAGGCTTATAAAATATTTCAGAATATTGCAACTGCGCGTTTTGAAGAACCTGTGAAGCTCATTGAAAACACAAAGAATTTTCAAACAAATACAAAAGAATAGAAAATGTGATAATTCAATTTGTTTTACACGGTTTTTACAATGCGCCGCATTTGCTTTTAACCCCCGCTATGTATGCTTAGGCTGTACTCACAAAGACTAACAATCAGGAATATGCAATATGGAGGAAAAACAGATGAAAAAAACGATTACCATGTTTCTTGCGGCGGCTTTGGCAGCGATCAGCCTTGCGGGCTGCGGCGGACAGCCTGCGACAACCGACGGCGGCAGCACCCCCGCCACGGACAACGCGAAAGAATCCCTTGGTGAAATCACCGTGGTTTCCCGCGAGGATGGCAGCGGAACGAGAGGCGCGTTTATCGAGCTTTTCGGCATTGAGGTGAAAGGCGAGGACGGCACCAAAAAGGACATGACCACGAAGGAAGCCGTCATTGCCAACAAGACCGACGTGCTGCTGGGCAATGTGGCGGGCGATTCTGCCGCCATCGGCTATGTTTCTCTGGGTTCTCTGAACGATTCGGTGAAGGCCCTGTCCATCGACGGCACCGTCGCCAGCGCCGAAAACGTGAAAAACGGTACCTATTCCATCGCAAGACCCTTCAACATCGCTACCAACGGTGAAGCGACCGGACTTGCCAAGGACTTTATTGATTTCATTCTCTCTGCGGAAGGTCAGCAGGTCGTTTCCGGCAGCTATATCGCCATCGATGCAAATGCCCCTGCCTATGCGGGCACGAAGCCCGAGGGCAAGATCACCGTGGCCGGTTCCTCCTCTGTTACGCCGGTGATGGAAAAGCTGAAGGAGGCCTATGTGGCCATTAATCCGGCTGCGACGATTGAGGTTCAGATGACCGACTCCACCGCCGGAATGACCGCCGCCATGGAGGGCGTGTGCGACATCGGCATGGCCAGCCGCGAGCTGAAGCCCGCCGAGGCGGAAAAGCTGACTGGTATCTCCATTGCACTGGACGGCATCGCAGTGGTTGTGAATCAGGAGAACCCCGCCGACAACATGACCAGCGCGCAGGTGCAGAGCATCTACACCGGCGAAATCACCTCTTGGGATGATGTAAAATGAAAGGGCAGCGTTTGAGGGAGAGCCTCATGCGGGCAGTGTTTATGGTGTCGGCTCTGGCCAGTATTCTGGCGGTGGCACTGATCTGCCTGTTCCTGTTTGCCAACGGAATACCGGCCATTGGAAAAATTGGCCTGCCGGAGTTTATACTGGGGAGGGAGTGGTCGCCCAGCGACACTCCCCCCGTCTTCGGCATTTTCCCCATGATTCTGGGCAGTATCTACGTAACGGCGGGGGCTGTTGCCATCGGCGTACCCATTGGGATTTTCACCGCCGTGTTTATGGCTAGAATCTGCCCCGAGGCTCTTTACAGATTTTTAAAGCCCGCAGTGGATCTGCTGGCGGGCATCCCGTCGGTCATCTATGGTTTTTTTGGCATGGTGACCATAGTTCCCCTTGTGCGGGAGCTGTTTGGCGGCAACGGCAAAAGCATTCTGGCCGCTTCTGTGCTGCTGGGACTGATGATTCTCCCCACCGTCATCAGCATCACGGAGAGCGCTATCCGCGCCGTGCCGGAGGAATTGTATGACGGGGCGGTGGCGCTGGGCGCGAATCATCAGCGGGCAGTGTTCCGTGTGCTGCTGCCGGCCGCCAAATCAGGCGTGCTGGCGGGAGTGGTGCTGGGCATCGGCCGCGCCATCGGCGAGACGATGGCGGTGATCATGGTGGCAGGCAATCAAGCCCGGATGCCTGCGGGGATTTTGAAAGGCATCCGCACTCTGACGGCCAATATCGTCCTTGAAATGGGTTATGCCGAGGGATTGCACCGGGAAGCGCTGATTGCCACAGGTGTGGTTCTGTTTATCTTCATACTTCTGATCAACCTGTCGTTTTCGGCGCTGCGCAGGAGGGGTGAGAAATGAAATATACGCTGATTAACCTTTTCTTTAAGGTTGGCTCCTCGCTTCGCCGAACCGTGCGCCACACGGCGGCCTTTTTCCGCAGGCTTCCCCGCGTAATTGAGGACTCTGTCCTGCGCGTCTTTCCGTGGCTGGCAGCTATATTTACCTTCGGCGCGCTGTTGTTTCTCATCGGGCACATTCTTCTCAACGGGATTCCGTATCTCCGACCGTCCCTGTTTGCGCTGAAGTATAACTCGGAAAACGTCTCGCTTTTGCCCGCGCTGGTTACAACGGTGATTATGGTGATTCTCTCCCTGCTGATCGCCGCGCCGCTGGGGCTGTTTACGGCCATCTATCTGGTGGAATATGCAAAGCGGGGCAGCCGGCTGGTGCGGCTGGTGCGGGTGACCGCGGAAACGCTTTCGGGCATTCCCTCCATTGTATACGGATTGTTCGGATCTTTATTTTTCGTGTCATGGCTTGGCTGGGGGTATTCGCTTCTGGCGGGCACCTTCACACTTTCCATCATGATTCTGCCCCTAATTATGCGCACGGCGGAGGAAAGTCTGAAGTCCGTGCCGGACACATACCGGGAAGGCTCTTTCGGCCTTGGGGCCGGGCGGCTGCGCACGGTGTTTCGAATTGTGCTGCCCGCCGCCGCACCGGGAATTCTGGCGGGAGTGATTCTTGCCATGGGCCGCATTGTGGGTGAAACCGCCGCCCTGATTTACACAGCGGGAAGTGTTGCGCAGATTCCTTCCAGTCTGTTGGCCTCCGGGCGGACACTGGCCATTCATATGTACGCGCTTTCCAGCGAGGGACTGTATACCGGGCAGGCCTATGCCACGGCAGTGGTCCTGCTGGTGCTGGTGGTGGGCATCAACGCGCTGTCGGCCGCTGTGGCAAAGAGAATCGCAAAGGGGTAAGAAACATGATAAAATTTCAACTGGAAGACGTTCAGTTGTGGTATAATGACTTTAAGGCGCTCCACGGCGTGAATATGGACATCGAGGAAAAGGAAATCACTGCGTTTATTGGGCCTTCCGGCTGCGGAAAGTCCACGCTGCTGAAATGTCTCAACCGCATGAACGACCTGGTGGAGGGCTGCCATATCACGGGAAAGCTCCTTCTGGACGGCGAGGATATCTATGCGGTGCAGGACGTAAACCGTCTGCGTCGGCGGGTGGGCATGGTGTTTCAAAAGCCCAATCCTTTTCCCATGAGTATTTACGACAATATTGCCTTTGGCCCACGTACCCACGGCGTAACCTCCAAGCTGAAGCTGGACGGCCTTGTGGAAAAAGCTCTGCGGGACGCGGCCATCTGGGAAGAGACGAAGGACCGACTGAAAAAAAGCGCCCTGTCTCTCTCCGGCGGGCAGCAGCAGCGGCTGTGCATTGCCCGGGCACTGGCGGTGGAGCCGGAGGTGCTGCTGATGGACGAGCCAACCTCCGCGCTGGACCCAATCTCCACCTCGAAAATCGAGGAGCTGATGGCGGATCTGAAAAAGAAATACACCGTGGTGATTGTCACGCACAACATGCAGCAGGCCACCCGTATTTCCGACAAAACGGCATTTTTCCTGCTGGGCGAGTTGATTGAATACGGCGAAACCGAGCAGGTGTTCTCCATGCCCAAGGACCAGAGATGCGAGGACTACATTACGGGGAGGTTTGGATAATGCGCAGCAGGTTTGACAGGCAACTGGAAACCCTTAACACCATGCTGATTGAAATGGGCATGCAGGTGGAAACGGCCATTGCCGCCTCAATCGAGGCGCTGAAAAAGAAGGACACGGTTCTTGCCAAAAAGGCGATTGCAGCCGATACGGAGATTGATCAGCAGGAGAAGGATATTGAAAGCCTTTGCCTGAAGCTGCTGCTTCAGCAGCAGCCGGTGGCGAAGGATCTGCGGCTGATTTCAGCCGCGCTGAAAATGATTACCGACATGGAGCGCATCGGCGATCAGGCGGCGGATATTGCCGAGATTTCTATTTTCCTGTCTCAGGCCCCCCATGTGAATACGCCGGAGCACATCCCCCAGATGGCGACGGCCACCGCCAAAATGGTTACCGAAAGTATCGACGCCTTTGTAAAAAAAGATTTGGAGCTTGCCAACCGGGTGATTGCCGGAGACGACGTGGTGGATCGGCTGTTTGACGCGGTGAAGGGCGATCTCATTAAGCTTATGAGCGCCGACAGCTCCAACGGCAGTCAGGCCATCGATTTACTGATGATTGCAAAGTATCTGGAGCGAATTGGCGATCACGCCACAAATATCGCGGAGTGGGTGGTGTTTTCCATCACGGGAAAGCACGAGGACACCGCGGGATCGGAAGGGTAAACCATGCGAACAGTCTTTCTTGTGGAGGATGACGAGGATATCCGAGAGCTGACGGCCTACGCGCTGGAAAACGCAGGTTTTACCTGCACGGGGTTTGAAGACGGAGACAGTTTTTGGGAGGTGCTTTTGGCAGGCGCCTCCCTTCCGGACATGATTCTGCTGGATATCATGCTTCCCGGGGAGGACGGACTTTCCATTTTGAAGAAGCTTCGGGACCACTCCCGGTACGAAGAGATCCCCGTCATCATGCTGACGGCGAAAAGCGGGGAAGCGGACAAGGTGCGGGGCTTGAATTTCGGTGCGGACGACTATATCGCAAAGCCCTTTGGCGTGACCGAGTTGATTGCCCGCATCCACGCGGTTTTGCGCCGGGCCGCGTCTGCCGGGCGGGAAAAAGGCCTGCTGACCTATGGAAATCTTGCGCTGGATAACGAGCGGCACACCGTCACGGCAGACGGGGAGGGCGTGGCCCTGACCTTTCTGGAATTTGAGCTGCTGCGCTATCTCCTTTTGAACGCGGGGCTGGTTTTAAGCCGGGACAGACTGATGGACGCGGTGTGGGGCTACGATTACAAGGGAGAGAGCCGCACGGTGGACGTGCACGTCAAATCCCTGCGGCAGAAGCTGGGCACGGCGGGGGAAAACATCAAAACCGTTCGCAACGTGGGATATAAGCTCGGGGAGTGAGGTCATGAACAAACGGATATTCCGCTATATGGGTCTGCTCATCATCCTGACGGTGGTGGTGTTTGCCGCGCTTTGGGGAACAATTCTTACAGGTCAGTTCGGTACCCAGATCAAGGAGGGACTGCAAACTCTTCGCGTCTCCGTCATTGACCCAAGCGGAACGGTGCTGTTTGACAACGTGGCAGACCCGGCCACCATGGGTTCTCATCTGAACCGCCCGGAGGTGGCCCAGGCCCTTCAAACAGGAAAGGGAGAGGATCAGCGCCTTTCGGACACGCTGGACGAGAAGACCTATTACTATGCCATGCGGCTGGAGGGCGGAAATATTCTGCGCCTGGCGCTGACCACCGACAGCTTGGCCGTTATGCTTGGCCGGCTGATTCCTGTTGTTTTGCTGTGTCTGATTTTAGCCGCGTGCCTTTCCTTTGTGGTGGCAAGAAGATTGACAAGACGGCTGGTGGCTCCCATCAATACGCTTGATCTGGACGCGCCGGATCTCTCCGGCTATGACGAGCTTTTGCCCCTGCTGGAAAAGATTGAAACGCAGAAGAAGGAGCTATCCGCCCAGCTTTCGGAGATTGAAAGCCGTGCCGCCACCATCACGGCCATCACCGGAAATATGCGGGAGGGATTGCTGCTGTTGAACGGGGAGGGCCGCGTACTGCTGGCAAACGACAGCGCCCTGCGCATTCTGGGCGCACGGGATGCAGTGCGCAAAAGCCTGATCGAGCTTTGCCGGGGCCCGGCCTTTTTGGAACGGGCAAACGCCTGTCTGGCAGGGGAAAAGGGGGAAATTGCCCTGCGGCTGGACGGCCGGTTTTACAGCGTGTTTTTCAATCCCGTTTTGGATGGGGAAGCCCTTGACGGTGCGGTGGTGCTGTTTGTCGACATCACAGAGCGATATGCCTCGGAGCGCCAGCGCAAGGAGTTTTCCGCCAACGTGTCCCACGAGCTGAAAACACCCCTCACCGCCATTGCTGCCCTGTCCGAGCTGATTTCCGACGGAACGGCAAAGGACGCCGACGTGCGGCCTTTTGCCGGCAAAATCCAAAAGCAGGCAAGGCGACTGATCGACATGATTGAGGACATCATCCGCCTGTCCGAGTTTGACGAGGAGGATGTTTCCCGGGAGTTTACTCGCTTTAATCTGTACTCTGCGGCGGAAGCTGTGATTGACAGTCTGGAGGAGAAAGCCGCGGAGCGGAGGATTGCGGTGAAACTGCTGGGGGAAACGCATATGTCCGTCACTGCCAATCTCCGTATGACGGATGAGCTGTTGTACAATCTGGTGGACAACGCCATTAAATACAACCGGGAAGGCGGCAGTGTGACCGTGGAGCTGCTTGAAGATGCGCAGACTGTGCGCATCTGCGTCCGGGACACGGGCATCGGCATTTCCGAAGAGCATTTGGGCCGGATTTTCGAGCGCTTTTACCGGGTGGATAAATCCCGCTCCAAAAAGACCGGCGGAACGGGACTGGGCCTTTCCATCGTTAAGCACGTAGTGGAGATTCACGGGGGACGGGTGGAGGTGGAAAGCGAAGAGGGCAAGGGAACTGCCTTTACCTGTATATTTAAAAAGCCCTGAGAAATAAAAGGGAGCGGACAGCAAAGCTGTCCGCTCCCTTTTATAGTACGCGAGGGGAAAAGGCATTTTTGAGCAACGCGCGGTTACCTGCCGCTTTATTTCTCGCAGAGAAAGCGCAGGGCGTCTGCATAGCCCTGCAAGCCCCGGCCCTTAATGGTTTTGACGCAGGCGGCGCGGATGTAGGAAACGGCGCGAAACGGCTCCCGCGTTTCCGGGTCGGAAATGTGAACCTCCACGGTGGGAATGCCAACAGCCTTTACAGCGTCCAGCAGCGCTACGCTGGTGTGGGTATAGGCGGCGGGGTTGATGACAATGCCGTCCATCACGCCGTAGGCCCGCTGAATGGCATCCACCAGCGCCCCCTCGTGGTTGGACTGAAAAAATTCCACAGACACGCCCAAGGCATCTGCTTCCTTTTGCAGCATGGAGCAAAGGTCGTCGTAGGTTTCGTGGCCGTAAATCTCCGGCTCCCGCACGCCTAGCATGTTTAAGTTAGGCCCGTTCAGAATCAGAATCCGCACAAAAATCCCTCCAGATGGCGGCGGCGGTTTCCGCCGCGCTGCCGTTATTATCAATGCATACGTCCCGGAACCGGCGATACAACGGTTCCCGCTCCGCCGCCATGGCGGCGAGGTCCGCCCCCTGAGACAGGGGACGGCCTGCTGAGGGCAGCAGTTCAATGGCCCGGTCAAGCTGATAAATGCGGCCGTTCTGGCGAAGATGGCCGTAATTTTCCGCATTTTTCACAATGCCGCCGCCGCAGATGATAATTTTCCCGCTTTCGGCGCCAAAGCGCGCCGCCGCTTTTTGTTCCAGCGTTCGGAAGGCTGACTCTCCGTCCTCGGTGAAAATGGCGGGGATGGATTTCCCGGCGTCTTTCACAATTTCTGCGTCCAAATCCACCGCTTCCCGCCCGGTCAGCTCCGCCAAGGCCGCGCCCACGGTGGATTTGCCGCAGCCCGGCATTCCAATCAGGACGATGTTTTCCATCTTCTGACGCAGCAGGGCCAAAATCCGCCGGGTTTCGGCGGGGGCAATGCTCCGGTCAAAAAACAGCTCTTCCGCCGCGATGGCCTGCGCCACCAGCATGGGTAGCCCGTCGCAGCAGGGAAGACCCAGCGCTTCTGCCTGAAGCAGCAGCGCGGTTTTGCGGGGGTTATACACCACGTCCAGCACGCCCCGGCAGGCGGGAAAGCGCGTAAGCTCCACCGCCGCTTTGCCGTTGTTGGGATACATCCCAACCGGCGTGGTATTTACCACGATTTCTCCGTCGGTGTGGCGAGTAAGTGTTTCATAGTTGTCCGGGCCGCTGCGGGTGATGACCGCAATCTCCCGGGCACCTGCCGCCCGGGCGGCGGCCTGCGCGGTGAGGGAGGTTCCCCCGCCGCCGAGAATGACCACCTTGCGCCCCTTCATGTCCACCCCGGCAAGGGCCGCCATGTATAAAAAGCCGGTGATATCTGTGTTCCATGCATACAGCTTCCCGTCCCGGCGAACGATGGTGTTCACACTGCCAATTGCCCGTGCGGCAGGGTCAATCACATCGCACAGGGGCATCACGTCCCGCTTGTAGGGGATGGTGACATTCAGTCCGCCGATGTCGGGTCGGGATAGAAAGTCGGGCAGGGCTTGAGGCTCCAGCTCGATCAGGCGATAAGCATCGTTGCCCGCCGCGGCGTGGATGGGGACAGACCAGCTATGACCCAATGTCCGGCCAAGTAAGCCGTAAATCCTATGGGACATGACTTATACTTCCGAATAGTTGCCAAGGAAGTGGAAGCTCTGGCTGCTCCGCTCAATCTCCTCCAGCATGGGAAGCACGGCCGGATCCTTGACTGTGGCCTCCAGCTCGATGAAGAAGATGAACTCGAAATTCCGGCCCGTCACCGGGCAGCTTTCCAGCTTCGTCATGTTGACGCCAAGGGCCGCGGGCTTGGAGAGAATGTCGTACAGCGCGCCGGGCTTGTTTTCACAGGCGATAATTAGGCTGATGCGGTCGGCCCCAGCGTAAATGGCGGGGTCCTTGGCAATGCAGATAAAGCGGGTATAGTTGTTGTCGCTGTCCTGTACATCTCCGTTTAAAACACTCAGACCATACAGCTCTGCGCAGGCGTGGGAAGACAGTGCCGCCACATGGGGGTCCTTCCGCTCTGCCACCAGCTTGGCGGCGGTGGCGGTATTGTCACAGGGAATCACCCGCACGCCGGAAAGGCTTTCCAGAAAATGACCGCACTGGCCGATGGCCTGCGGGTGGGAATAAATTTCCGTAAGCTCGCCCGTCTTCGCACCGGGAAGGCCCAGCAGCTCGTGGCGGATGCACAGCCGGGTGCTGCGGACAATGGAAAGGCGGCGCTTTTGCAGCAGGTCATACACCGCCCGGACGGAGCCGTTGGAGCTGTTTTCGATGGGCAGCACGCCAAACTGGCACAAACCCGATTCTACGGCGGAAACCACCGCTTCAAAGCTCTTTACGTAGACAATGGTGCCACGGGGCAGCAAATGGTCGCAGGCGGCCTGAGAGTTGGCGCCCTCCATGCCCTGGCAGGCCACAAGACCTGTCTGGGGGAAGACCTCGGCTCCTGCCGCAAGAGACGCGCGCACCTGCGCTGCCACCTGCGTGGGTGCGCTGAGCAGCTCTGCCTGCCGGGCAGAGGAGAGATGAAACAGCGTGGTGAAAAGCTGATGAGCATAGCGCTCTTTCTCTCCGGCCTCTGCCGCCACCCGGGCAAGAATTTCCCGTTCTCTCGCGCGGTTGGAGATGGGCAGACCCTGCTCGTTTTTAGCTGCGGCCACGTGTTCGGAAAGCTCCATGCGTTTTAGAAAGAGCTTTAGCAGCTCCTGATCCACCGAGTCAATTTGTCCACGAATTTCTGAAAGTTCCATAGATAGGGCCTCCTTATCAATTTTGCTCTAAAAGAATGTCCAGCAGCACCGTGGCCACTGCGGCTTCCACCACGGGGACGGCCCGGTGGGCCACGCAGGGGTCGTGCCGCCCTGATATTACCAGCTCCGTCTCCTCCATGCGGCGAAGATTCACGGTTTGCTGCGGCTTTGAGATGGAAGGGGTGGGCTTGAAGGCTGCACGCAGCGTCAGGGGCATGCCATTGGTAATGCCGCCTAAAATTCCGCCGGCGCGGTTGCGGGCGGTTTCAACCTGCCCGTTGTGAATACAGAAGGGGTCATTGTTCACGCTGCCCCGAAGCGCCGCCGCTTCAAATCCCACGCCAAATTCCACGCCCTTCACGGCGGGAATGCCGAACAGCACCGCCGCAAGGCGGCTCTCCATTCCGTCAAACATCGGCTCGCCCAGTCCGGCGGACAGGCCCACGGCGGCGCATTCCACCACGCCGCCAACGGAGTCCCCCTCCTGCGCGGCGGCCATAATGGCCCCCTGCATCCGCTGCCCTCGGGCGTCGTCCAGCACGGGGAAGGACTTGGCGGCAAGTTCCTCAAACAGGGACGGAGTGGGCAAAAGCGGGAAGGAAACGTCCGTTTCCTCTTCTACTGAGAGAAGGTGCGCACCAACATAGATGCCGCGTCGGGATAAAATCTGTTTTGCAATGCCGCCCACGATGCACAATGGCGCGGTAAGACGGCCTGAAAAGTGGCCACCGCCCCGCATATCCGCCTGACCGCCCCATTTGACCCACGCGGTATAGTCCGCATGGCCGGGGCGGGGCGTATCCGCAAAAGCCGCGTAATCCGAGGAGTGCTGATCCCGATTCTGAATCACCGCGCAAAGAGGCGCGCCGCAGGTCAATCCGTCCTGAAGGCCTGAGAGAAATTCGGGCGCATCCGCCTCTTGGCGGGAGGTGGAAAGGGCGTTTTGCCCGGGCCGTCTCCGGGTCAGAAAGCGGGCAAGCTCCTCTGTGTCAACCCGCTCTCCAGCGGGAAACCCGTCCGCCACCACGCCGATGGCCTTCCCGTGGGACTGACCAAAAATACTCACATGCAGGCGGTTTCCGAATTCAGACGACATGTGCGTCACCCCCCAGTGCCGAATAGTCCTCAAAAAATGAGGGGTAGGATTTGTTCACGGCTTCCGCTCCAAGAATGGTGACTGGCCCTGCACAGCATGTGGCGGCAATGGCCGCCGCCATCACGATGCGATGGTCATCCGCCCCGTCCACCGTGCCGCCGGAAAGCCGGGAAACGCCTTGAATCGTGAGGCTGTCCGCCCCCTCCTCGACACTGCCCCCGAGAGAGCGAAGCATGGCGGCGGTGGTTTTCAGCCGGTCGCTCTCCTTCAGGCGGAGACGGGCGGCGTTGGTAAACCGGCAGGTTCCCTGCCGCACCGCCGCCATCACCGCCAGCGGCGGCAGCAGATCGGGACAGCCCGACACGTCGATTTCCAAGTCGCCGGGCTGGGAAAGCCGGGCGGCGTGTTCCGCCGTGACCCGGTCGCCCTGAGAGGATTTGGGGTCCAGCCCCTCAAGCCGCAGGCTGCCGCCCAGGACGTTTGCGGCGTACCAGAAGGCGGCCTGGGACCAGTCGGCCTCCACCGTGGCGTCAAAAGAGTGGAACCGCCCGGCGGAGACTGTCCAGCGCCGCTGGGCGGGCTGGCTGAGCACGCGGATTCCGGCGGCGCGCAGGGCCTGCACGGTCATGGCAATGTAATCTGCGGACTCCGGTTTCGTGGAAGAAACAATCACGCTGTCCTCTCCCAGCAGGGGGAGGGCAAACAGCAGCCCTGTGAAAAATTGGCTGGACACGTCGCCGGGAAGGCAATATTCTCCGCTTTCCAGAGTCCCCCGGACGGTCAGGGTACCGTCTTGCAGGGAATAAAAAATGCCTTTTTCGTCAAATAGGTCGAAATATGGCGCTTGGGGCCGCTCCATCAGCCGTCCTCTGCCGGTAAACACGCCGCCCCCGGCCATGGCAAGCGCAATGGGAATGAAAAAGCGAAGGGTGGAGCCGGACTCTCCGCAGTCAAATCGAGGCGCGCCGTCGGCGGGAACAATCGGGCCGCAGCCGTGGACACGGAGAGAGGATGGGCCCGCCTGTTCCCATGAACAGCCAAGCGCCTCCATGCAGCGGAGGGTGGCCTCAATGTCCTGCGACAGGGCCACGTTGCGAATCATGCTGGTTCCCTCCGCTAAGGCGGCGGAAATCAGCAGTCGGTGTGCCATAGATTTGCTGGGGGGCGGCGTAACCACGCCGCGAAGCAGGGTTGGGTTGATGTGCATATCCATTTCAGCGGTCCTCCCATCCGGCGGCAAAAATAGACTCCAATTCTTCCACGGGGACAGACTTCATCTCGCATTTTCCAATTTTTTTGGGGATGACCAGAGAAATTTGTCCGCCCCGGCGCTTTTTATCCGCAAGCGCCGCTCGGGC
The DNA here is from genome assembly GCA_023402075.1 of Bacillota bacterium. Lineage (GTDB taxonomy): Bacteria > Bacillota > Clostridia > Oscillospirales > Oscillospiraceae > Oscillibacter. Next base: position 37,872 of record JAEXCS010000041.1, read on the forward strand.
CAGCGCGGCGGGGGAATAGTCGGTTCCGGTGGGCAGATTGTTGCGCCGCAGCGCGGCGCAGATGCGCGCCGCGCAAGGCTCTTCCGCCCAGCCGAGGGCTTCGGACGCACGGGCGATGATGGCAAGGCCCGCCGCCACGGCATGACCGTGGCGAATGCCGTAATTACTGCAGCTTTCAATGGCGTGTCCGGCGGTGTGGCCCAGATTCAGCGTTCGGCGCACACCGTTGTCCAGCTCGTCTTGCTCTACCACGGTGGCCTTGAAGGCCACACAGCGGGTAATAATTTCCTTTAAATTGGCGGGGAGGTTGTCCGTGTCCGTCAGGGCGAACAGAGCTTCGCCGGAGAGTACGCCGGTTTTAACGGCTTCCGCCGCCCCGTCCGCCAGCTCGCTGGGGGAGAGGGTTTGCAGGCAGTCGGTGTCGCACACCACGGCGGTGGGCTGGAGAAACAGTCCCGCCAGATTTTTTCCATGATGCAGATCCACGGCGGTTTTGCCCCCCACAGAGGAATCCACCGCGGAAAGCAGCGTGGTGGGGAGCTGAATGAATTTTATGCCCCGGAGATAGCAACCGGCGGCAAAGCCCGCCATATCGCCGCACACGCCGCCCCCAAGGGCCACCACGCAGTCGCTGCGGGTGAGCTGTTCACCTGCCAGAAACTCCAGAATTTCCGAGAGCGTGGGAAGGTTTTTCTGTTCCTCTCCGGCGGGGAAAACGTGGGCGCAGACAGAAAAGCCCGCCGCCCGAAAGCTTTCCTCCACTTGAGAAAGGTAGAGCTTTGCCACGGTGCTGTCCGTGATAATGGCGGCGCGGCAGGGGGTAAGCGCACCTGCGGCCAGCTCGCCGCATTGGGCCAGAAGGCCCTGGCCGATGGACACGGTGTATTTTGGCTTGGTGTTTACCAAAATGGTTTGAATCGTAGATTCCATAGCATCCTCCCGTGGGTTGGGCGGTTCCTCGCAAAAAGAAGCAGGGCCGCGCCATCAAATTTTTCGGCAGACCAAAGCGGGACAGGCGCAAGCTCAGTTCCCGCCGGCGGTGGCCTTCAGGTCCCGGCCCTCCCGGAGCAGGCGGAGCAGATAGTCCGCGTCCCGACCTTTCAGCGCGTCCGAATATTCATTCAGATGCCCGATGAGGATGTCAAGCTCCTCCGTGAGATAGTCGGCGTTGTCCAGAAACAGCTCGGTCCACATGGCCTCGTCCAGCCGGGCCACGCGGGTCATGTCCCGGAAGCTGCCTGCGGAAAAGCCCCGGCGCTTCTGGGCCTCAGGGGACTTAATGTAAGCGCTGGAGGCGACATGGGCAAGCTGGGAGGTGTAAGCAATGATGCGGTCATGCTCGTCGGGGTCGGAAAAGGTGAGACTGGCAAAGCCCACGTCAACAAAGAAGGCTTTCAGCGTCTCTAAAAGCTGCATGTCGGTCCGCTTGTCGGGCGTGAGAATCATGGAGGACCCGTCGTACAGCCGCTCGGAAGAATTTACAAAGCCGCCCCGCTCCAATCCGGCCATGGGGTGCCCGCCGATATAGGCAAAGCCATATGTTTCCGCCAAAGGTGCGATTTTACGCACCACCGCCCGCTTCACGCCGCAAAGGTCAACCAAAATGGCAGATTTGGAGATGCGCTCTGCATGGGTTTCCACCCACTCCACCGCCGCAACCGGACGGACGGCGGCCAGAAGCAAGTCGCACTGGGAAATGTTTTCTTCCGTCAGCGCCCCGTCAATCGCGCCGCACAGACGGGCGAGCGTCATTGTCTCCGCGTCCGTATCAACGCCCCAGACGGTGTGTGCCGTGCGGGCTTTGATGCTTTTGGCCATGGAGCCGCCCATCAGTCCCAACCCGATGATTCCAACGTTCATGAAACTCAGCCCTCCAGCTCCGCGCAGAAGGCGTGCATTTTGTGCAGCTTCCGGGCCAGCACGTCAAAGGTGTCCGGCTTGAGGGACTGGGCTCCGTCGCACAGGGCGTGGGCGGGGTCGTTGTGCACCTCAATCAAAAGGCCGTCCGCCCCGGTGGCCACTGCGCCCACGGCAAGGGTGGGCACCAGCCAGCTTTTGCCGGTGGCGTGGCTGGGGTCGATGATGATGGGCAGGTGGGAAAGCTTGCGCAGCACCGGAATGCAGGCCAAATCCAGCGTGTTGCGGGTGTAAGTTTCGAAGGTACGCACGCCCCGCTCGCAAAGAATCACGTTTTGATTTCCGCTGGCCATCACGTATTCTGCGCTCATCAGCCATTCCTCATAGGTGGCGGACATGCCCCGCTTAATCATAATGGGCTTTTCCAGCTTCCCAACCTCTTTAAGCAGGTTGAAATTCTGCATGTTCCGTGCGCCAATCTGGATCACGTCCACATCCTCGAATAAAGGAATCTGGGAAATGTCCATCAGCTCGGAGACGATGGGCAGGCCGGTTTCCTGTCGGGCGGCCTTTAAAATTTCCAGACCGTCTGCACCAAGGCCCTGGAAGGAGTAGGGAGAGGTACGTGGTTTGAACGCGCCGCCCCGCAGCATGGTGGCGCCGCTGGCCTTCACGGCACGGGCGATGGCGATCACCTGCTCCTCGCTCTCCACAGAGCAGGGGCCGGCCATAATGGTCAAAGTACCGCCGCCGATTTGGGTGTTGCCCACCTTGACCACGGTGTCCTCGGGGTGGAACTTGCGGTTGGCGTTTTTGTAAGGCTCCTGCACCCGCTTTACGTCTTCCACGATGTCCAGCGCGGAGAGAAGGTCGATGTCCAGCCGGGAGGTGTCTCCCACCAGACCCAAAATGGTGTGGGACTCGCCAAGGCTGGTGTGGATGGTGATGCCCTTATCCTGAAGCCAGTTAATGAGATTTTCCAGCTGCTCGCGGTTGGGATTGCTTTTTAAAACGACGATCATGATGGGTTCCTCCTTAAAATTGGTACAAAAAAGACCCGCAGCCGATTAGGCTGCGGGTCGTTTATGTACTGATACGGGTCCGACAATATCAGTCACACACACACTCGTTTTCAGCCCAACCAAAATAAGCCTTACCATAAAAGTAGGTAAAGCTAAAGTAGCGGTATTCGGCTGTGAGAGCACGTATAGACATTCGGTGTCTCCTTGTTGTCGTACTTTAAATTATAAATTATTAGAAAGCATACCACGCCCTTTAACAAAAGAACAGAGGCAAAGTGCCCAAATAATCATAAAACATCTGATAATATTTGGGGGATTGGTCAAATCTGGGCCGCGACAGGCTGAGGCAGGGCGCGAATCTCCGGAATGGGCTGGGGCAGGACGCTGCTCATCAGAAGCGCCGTGGCCTGCGTGATATAGCGCACGTCCCGGTTCAGGTCCGACTGCTGGTCCATATACTGCCGATGAAGCTCTTGCAGGCAGTCGTTCAGCTCGTGTCCGGCAGAAAAAGAGACGCCAAGGCCCTCTTCGCTCAAATAAGCGCACAGATACTCCCGCAGTGCGTCCTCATACCGGTGGTGCTCCAAAAGAGAGTCGGGATAGTGCTCGTTATGGGGGTAGGTAAATGCGTCGGCCAAATAGTGGGTGAGCTTTCCCAGCGTGTAATACTGCCAGCAGGTCCAGCTTTTTTCACGGAGCTGAAGCCGGACAATCCGGCGTGCGATATACTGGTCAGAATTCGTATAATTATGTCCGCGCAGCTTATGGCTGCGGATGGAGCCCTTAATATAGGAGAGGGGGTTGCAGTCCGGCTGGAAGGAGCCAAATAGAAAGGCAAGCTCGAAGCGCCTGCGCTGAAATCCGCTGCGTGACTCCAAAAGACTTGTGGCCAAAAGCTTGTGGCTGCGTTTTTGCAAAGAGCACCTCCGATCGGGGGTCTGCGGCAGTGAGCCGCACCCTCTGAAAAGTGTCTTTACTATATCACGCCGAATGCGGAAATTGCAAGTGTAAAAATATGAAAAACGTGTAAACAACGGGCATAAGACGGCGTGTACTGTGTCAAAAGATACGAAGCGTGGGGCTGTGGGGGCGGTGGGCTGTGCCGTTTGCCGAAAATGGAGCGGCGGGCAGGGTTTTGTTTGACTTTTTCGCGGCCACGGCTGTATGATAAATTCATTGCGATAAAGAACAGAGAGGACGAGACTATGAAGATTTTGAAGCAGGTGGGCATATTGTTCGGCCTGTGCTGGGCGGGCGTGCTGATTGAAAAGTTGCTGCCCATCACCTTTCCCGCCAGCGTGATTGCGCTGATATTGCTGCTGGCACTGCTGCTGGTGGGGGTGGTGCGGGTGGACCATGTACAGGAAAAATCGGATTTTCTGCTGGGAAACCTGCCCTTCTTTTTTATTCCCGTGGCCACGGGCATCATGCAGTATACAGATGTGATTCTTGCAAACGGACTGGCCTTTGTGGTGATCTGTGTGGTGAGCTTGGTTGCCACCTTTGCCGCCACCGTCTGGGCGGTGACGCTGACCATGAAGCTGATTGACAGGAGGAACGGGAAATGATGGAGTTGACCGCGTCGCCATTTTTCGGCGTGACGCTGAGCATTCTTGCCTACTGGGTGGGCATATCCATTCAGAAAAAAGTGAACAAAGCCTATTGCAATGGGATGCTGATTGCCGTGGCGTTGGTAGTTGCGACCCTTTTGATATTTCACATACCTTATGAAAATTACTATGTGGGCGGCAGTCTGATCAATCTCTTTTTGGGGCCTGCCACGGCTTGCCTGGGGGTTTCCATTTATACAAAGAAAGAACTTCTGAAAAAATACTGGCTGCCGGTTTTGGCGGGGTGCACGGCGGGAGCAGTGACCTCAATTGTCTGTATCTACGGACTTTCCCACCTGTTCGGGCTGAACCGGGAAATGATGATGTCCCTGCTGCCAAAGTCCGTCACCATGCCCATCGCTGCTGCGGTGGCGGAAGGGAACGGGGGCCTTGTTCCCGTGGCGGCAGCGGCGGTGGTGTTTACCGGGATTCTGGGGAATCTGGTGGCGCCGCTGTTGATTCGCGTGTTCCGCGTGCGCAATCCTATGGCGGCGGGGCTGGGCATCGGTGCGTGCAGCCATGCCGTGGGCACCGCCAAGGCGCTGGAAATCGGCGAGACGGAAGGGGCCATGAGCGGCCTTGCCATCGGCCTTTGCGGGCTGATTACTTCTCTGCTGTCGCTGCTGTTCGCCCTGCTGCCCTGAAGCAGCGTACTTAAAGCAGGATTTTATTCTGCCGTCACGGTTGGCGGCAGACTTGATGGGAAAGAGAGGAACGCTTTATGGCCCAGCGTACCGCAGGGATTCTGCTGCCGGTTTTTTCCCTTCCCTCGCCCTACGGCGTGGGTTCGCTGGGTGAAAGCGCCCGGGAATTTGTGCGCTTTCTCCACAGCGCGGGCCAGACCTGGTGGCAGATTTTGCCCGTTGGCCCGGTGGGGAGCGGGGACTCTCCCTATCAAAGTGTCTCTGCCCACGCGGGAAATCCGGTGTTCATTGATTTGGAGTTGTTGGCGGGGGCGGGACTGCTGACGGCGGAGGAATTGGCATCCGCGGCCCCGGGCGATGGAAAAGCAGTGGACTATCCCGCAGTGGATGAAGATCGCCGCCGCTTACTGCGTCTGGCCTTCTCACGGGATGGGGCCGGACGGGAACGCCTGTCAGGGTTTTCCGCTTGTCATTCTTGGATGGAGGACTACGCGGTCTATCAGTCCGTGAAGGACGCGCTGGGAGGCCTTCCTTGGTACGAGTGGCCGGAGGCGGGCCTGCGCCGCCACGAAGCGGCCGACATTGCCCGCTGGCGGGAGATGCACCGGGAGGACTGCGACTATCAAATCTGGGTTCAGCAGGTGTTTTCGGAGCAGTGGAATGCTCTGAAATCCTTTGCCAACGGGCTGGATATTAAAATTCTTGGCGACCTGCCCATTTACGTGTCGCTGGACTCCGCCGACGTGTGGGCCGAGCGGGAGCAGTTTTTACTGGACGAAGAGGGCCGCCCCGCCGCTGTGGCGGGCGTTCCGCCGGACTATTTTTCTGCCCAAGGCCAGCTTTGGGGCAACCCGCTGTACGACTGGGCACGTATGCGCGCCGACGGTTTCGGCTGGTGGATTCGCCGGGCGGAGCGGGCTGGAGAGCTGTTTGACGCCATCCGAATCGACCACTTCCGGGCGCTGGCAAGCTATTGGGCTGTCCCTGCCGGAGCTGTCTCCGCCAAGGAGGGCCACTGGGAACCGGGGCCGGGAATGGCGCTGATGGGTGTTCTCACAAGCTGGTTTCCCGGGCTTCGGTTTGTGGCGGAGGATTTGGGAATGTTGACCCCGGATGTGGAAAATCTCTTGGAGGAATCGGGCCTTCCGGGGATGCGGGTGCTGGAATTTGCCTTTTCCGGCCCGGATAACCGCTACCTGCCCCACAATTGTGTCCCCGGCTGCGTCCTCTACACCGGAACCCACGACAACGCGCCCCTCGCCGGATGGGAGCCAAGTGAAGAAGAGCTATCCTATGCCAAGCGGTATTTGGGCGCGGATACCCGGGAGGACCTGCACCGCAGGCTTCTGCTGGCTGGGCAGACCAGTGTGGCGGACACATTTATTGCCCAGATGCAGGACTATCTGGGAGATTCGGGCCGAGTCAATGTTCCCGGAACGGGGACGGGAAACTGGCGCTGGCGGCTTGCCCCCGGCGCGGCCTCCGACGACCTTGCGGACGAAATTCGCCAAATGACTGAGGATGCGGGCCGCTGCCCGCCCGGCTGCGGTTGACGGGAAGAAAAAAGCATGGTATGCTGTGGCCGTGAACGGAAAGATACGCTCTGACCGTCCACCGGATAGAATGATTTTTTCATCTGGCGGCAAGGATATGTTCCAAGCCGGAAGACGGAGGAAAACGCGCGCGGATTTCCGCGCGCCGTCGTCGTGTGTTCTCCCCTCCGTCTTTGGCGGAGGGGATTTTTTGTGTCTCGCCGTCCGGAGCGGGGACTTTGAAGAAGTGAGTCTTGCATGGGAACAATCAGGATATCCGTGCTTCATCGGCTTGTGGCGGAAACGAATTTTTAGCTTGGAAATGCTATTTGCCGGGGCTGAGAATCAGCGTCCGCCACCCGGCAGGGCCATTTGCAAATTGGAGAGGAGCTGGTTTTTTGGACAGCCGTGTGGCAGTCATTGCCATTCTGGTTCGGGATGCGGACTCTGTGGAGGCGCTGAACGGTCTGCTTCACGAATTCGGGAGGTATGTAGTGGGGCGCATGGGCGTACCCTATTCCAAACGGGGGGTAAATATTATCTCCGTGGCGGTGGATGCACCGCAGGCGGTTACGTCGGCCCTGACGGGAAAAATCGGAAGATTGAAGGGTGTCACCGTTAAAACCGTATACGCACCGGCGGAGGAGCCGGGAAATATTGAATAAGAAGGAGCAAAACCAATGAAACAAACAAAGCTTTTTGGGCTGCTGCTCTCCGTTGTGCTGGTGCTGGGGCTGGCGGCTTGCGGAGAAACAGGCGGAAACTCTGCCGGATCCTCGGGTGCGGCGTCTTCTCAGACGGCGGAGCCTGCTGCCTATTCCATTGCCGCGCTGAAGGGGCCCACCGCTATGGGGCTTGTGAAGCTGATGCGTGACGCAGAAGACGGCAAGGAGCTTGCAAACGACTATACTTTTTCTCTGGCCGCGTCTCCCGATGAGGTGTCACCAAAGCTGATTCAAGGCGAGCTGGACATGGCCTGCGTCCCGGCAAATCTGGCGTCTGTACTGTATCAAAAGACCGAGGGACAGATTGTGACCTTGGCGGTGAACACGCTGGGCGTGCTGTATATTGTGGAAAAGGGCAACGCGGTGCAGTCCCTTGACGACCTCAAAGGGATGACTGTCGTGTCGGCGGGGAAGGGCGCAAGCCCAGAGCAGGCCCTGCGGTATCTGCTGGACAAAAACGGGGAAAGCCTTGACGGAGACGTGATTGTCGACTGGAAGTCCGAGCACAGCGAAAGCGTTGCCGCGCTGGCTTCCGGCGAAGCAACGGTGGCGCTGCTGCCCCAGCCCTTTGTCACCGTGGCGCAAAGCAAGGTGGAGGGGCTGCGCGTGGCGCTGGACCTGAACAAGGAATGGGACGCATTGGCAGACGACGGCAGCAGCCTTGTCACCGGGGTGATTGTTGCCCGCAAGGACGTGGTGGAGGAAAACCCGGGCGCCGTGAAGGCGTTTTTAAAGGAATACGCCGCGTCTGTTGATTGGGTGAACGGAAATGTTCCCGAGGCAGCGGAGCTGATCGGGGCCTATGGCATCGTGGATGCGGCGGTGGCGGAAAAGGCGCTGCCCGCCTGCAACATTGTGTGCATCACCGGCGGCGAAATGAAGGAGAAGCTGTCGGGCTATCTTGCCGCGCTGATGGAGCAGAACCCCCAGTCCGTGGGCGGGGCACTGCCGGAAGATGCGTTTTATTTCGGCGCGTAAACGGGTTGTGAAAACCGTTGCTCCTCTCCCGGGAAGCGGAAAAAAATCCGTCCGCTCCCAGGGGAGGGGCGGGCGGGTATGGGCGGTGATTTTCTGGCTGGCGGTGTGGCAGGCGGGCGCTATGGCGCTGGGACAGCGGCTGCTGCTGCCATCCCCAGCGGAGGTGCTGGTCTGCCTTGGTCAATTGCTCGTTACCGGTGGCTTCTGGCGCTCCGTTGGCTGGTCCTCCGCCCGGATTCTGGGTGGATTTGTTCTGGCCTGCGGGCTGGGAACGCTTCTGGCGGGGGTGTCCGCCCGGATTGGCTTCGTGCGGGTTCTGCTGTGGCCATTTGTGGCGGCGGTGAAAGCGGTGCCGGTGGTGTCCTTCATCATTCTGGCGCTGGTGTGGCTTCCCTCCCGGCAGCTATCTCTGTTTATCTCCGCGCTGATGGTGTTTCCCACGGTATATTTAAATGTGTTGGAGGGCGTGGACCGCACGGACACGGCGCTTCTTGAAATGGCGCGGGTGTTTCGCGTTCCTGTATCCCAGCGGCTGCGGGATATTTACCTCCCGCAGGTTTTGCCGTGGTTTCGCTCTGCCTGCGCGCTGGGGCTGGGACTTTGCTGGAAGTCCGGCGTGGCGGCGGAGGTGATCGGGCTTCCCGCCGGGTCGGTGGGAGAGGAGCTTTATCATGCAAAAGTCTATTTTGAAACGCCGGAGCTGTTTGCATGGACCGCTGTGATTGTGGCCCTCTCCATGCTGGTTGAACAGATGGTGCTTCGACTTTTGGATAGGCTTGACAGAAAGGCGGTGAGGGGATGACGGTGGAAATTCAAAACGTTTCCAAGTCCTACGGCGGCGTGCAGATACTGGGGAATATAAGCCTGTCGCTGGAAACCGGCATCACCTGCCTGTCGGCTCCCTCGGGTGCTGGGAAGACCACGCTGGTGCGGATTCTCCTTGGGCTGGAGTCGCCTGACACTGGCTTTGTCACGGGGCTTGAGACGGCACGCATTGCCGCCGTGTTTCAGGAGGACCGCCTGCTGGACCGGCTGGACGCGGCGGGAAATCTTCGCTTTGTTCTGGGCAAGGACTATGATGAAAAGCAGGCGGCGGCGCTGCTGGAGGAACTGGGGCTGAAAGACACGGGCGGTAAAGCTGCCGGGGAATATTCCGGCGGCATGAAGCGCCGGCTGGCGCTGGCCCGTGCCCTGAGCGTCCCTTTTGACTTTCTGGCGCTGGACGAACCCTTTACCGGGCTGGACGGCGAAAACCGCAAGCGCGCCATTGAGTGTATCCGCCGCCGGACGGCGGGGAAGACGGTGCTGGTGGTGACGCACGACCCCGAGGATGCAGCGGGGCTGGACGCAAAAACATTGAAGCTGGAGCAATCCGGCGGAGACAATTGCCGCCTGACGGGGGAGAGAACCCCTGCGCCATAACTGGGAAGCCTACATAGGAAAAGCCGCCCCGCCGTTGATCGGCGGGGCGGCTTTTATAGTTACCTTTATTTCATCAGGAGGTACATGACCGCCTTGATGGTGTGGAGACGGTTTTCCGCCTCGTCAAAGACAATGGACTGGGGGGATTCAAACACGTCGTCGGTGACCTCAATGGCTTCCCGCCCGAACTTTTCGCCGATCTCCTTGCCAATCTTGGTCTTGTGGTCGTGATAAGCGGGCAGGCAGTGCATGAATTTGCACTGGGGGCCTGCATTGTCCATCAGGGCTTGATTGACCTGATAATTTTCCAGCTCCGAAATGCGCTGGGCCCATTTGGCTTCCGGTTCGCCCATGGATACCCACACGTCGGTGTAAATCACGTCCGCGCCCTTGGTGGCCTTCATGGGGTCAGATTCCACCTCAATCACCGCGCCGGTTTCGGCGGCAATCTCCTGCGCCTTTTCCAGAAGCCACGCTTCGGGCAGATAATCGTCCCGGGCGCAGAGTACCAGATGCATCCCCATTTTTGCGCAGCCAATCAGCATGGAATTGCCCATGTTATAGCCCGCGTCGCCGATGTACACCAGCTTCACCTTTTTCAGGTCCCCGAAATGCTCCTGAATGGTCAGAAAGTCCGCCAAAATTTGGGTGGGGTGAGCTTCGTTGGTCAATCCGTTGAATACGGGAACCCCGGCGTGCTTTGCCAGCTCCTCCACCAGCTCCTGCCCGAAACCACGGTATTCAATGCCGTCGTACATCCGGCCCAGAACTCGTGCCGTGTCGGCAATGGACTCCTTGGCACCAATCTGGGACCCGGAGGGGTCCAAATAGGTGGTGCCCATGCCTAAATCCCGGGCTGCAACCTCAAAGGCACAGCGGGTACGGGTGGAGGTCTTCTCAAAAATCAGAGCAACGTTCTTCCCCTCCAGATAGCGGTGGGGAGTCCCGGCCTTCTTCTTTGCTTTTAAGTCGGCGGCAGTGTCCAAAAACTCCTGAATTTCAGCAGGCGTAAAGTCCAGCAGCTTTAAAAAATGAGTGTGTCCTTTCACGGTTCATCTTCCTTTCTTTCATTGCGGTGCGGCGCTAGTGACGGCGTGGGCCTTTACAAAAGCCTCCACTGCCTGTATTTGCCGGGTGGTTTCTTCCGGGGCAGGCCCGCCGTAGCAGGACCGCCGGGACATACAGTTTTCAAGCTTTAGCGCGTCGTACACGTCCTCACCGAAGAGAGAAGAAATGGCCTTCAGCTCCTTCAGTGTCAGCTCCTCTAGAGTAATGCCTTTTTCGGTGCACTGGGACACAAGCTTACCTGTGACGGTGTACGCGTCCCGGAAGGGCATTCCCTTTTTGGTGAGATAGTCGGCGCAGTCTGTGGCGTTGATGAAGCCCCGGCCTGCCGCCGCCCGCATATTGTCCGGGTGGACGGTCATGGTGTCCAGCATGGCGGCAAATACCGGAAGGCACAGCTCTACCGTGTCTATGGCGTCAAACACCGGCTCCTTATCCTCCTGCATATCCTTGTTATAAGCCAGAGGCAGGCCCTTCATGGCGGTGAGCAGACCCATCAAATTGCCGTACACCCGCCCGGTTTTTCCCCGGACAAGCTCTGCCACATCGGGATTTTTTTTCTGGGGCATAATGCTGGAGCCGGTGGAATACGCGTCGTCCAGCTCAATGAACTTAAATTCCCAGCTGCACCAGAGGATGACCTCCTCGGAAAAGCGGGAGAGGTGCATCATCAAAACGGACAGGGCGGAGAGAAGCTCCAGCGCATAATCCCTGTCGGAAACGCCGTCTAAGGAGTTGCCCATCGGCGCGTCAAAGTCCAGCGCTTTGGCGGTTTGCCAGCGGTCGATGGGATAGGTGGTGCCCGCCAGAGCGCCGGAGCCTAAGGGACACTCGTTCAGGCGCTTGTTGCAATCCTCCAGCCTTGTTACGTCCCGGGAGAGCATTGCTGCATAGGCCAGCAGATGATGGGCAAAGCTGATGGGCTGCGCCCGCTGCAAATGGGTGTATCCGGGCATCACCGTGGTTTGGTGCTGTTTGGCCTGCCGCGCCAGCACCGACTGCAAATTCAGAAGCTGGTGGATGATGACGGGAATCTCGTGCCGGACGTACATCCGAAAGTCCAGCGCCACCTGATCGTTGCGGCTGCGGGCGGTGTGAAGACGCTTTCCCGCGTCGCCGATGCGGGCGGTGAGCAAAGCCTCCACATTCATATGGATGTCTTCATTGTCGGGGGTAAACGTTACCGTTCCTGCCTCGATATCCGCAAGAATACCATTCAGGCCCTCCGCGATGGCGGCCGCATCCTCGGAAGAAATTACGCCGCAGCCTGCCAGCATTTCCGCGTGGGCAAGGCTTCCGGCGATGTCCTCCCGGTAAAGCCGCTGGTCGAAGTGGATGGAGGCGTTAAAATCGTTGACCAGCATGTTCGTTTCTTTCCCGAACCGTCCGGACCAGAGTTTCATAGAGGTTTCTCCTTAATAGAAATCGGGGGGAGGAACAGCTCCCGCCCGATTTCCGTAATTTAAGAGGGGTCCGCCGGGCCGGGGGACCGTCCCGGTTGGTCCCGGCGGATTATTATCTTTGCCGGGGCCGGCAAAAATAAACAAAGAAATAATCGGCGGGGCGCGCAGTTTACAGCTTGTTCCGCTCCCGCAGCGCCTGCACTGTGTCCGGCAGGCCCCAGAGGTTAATGAAGCCTGTGGCGTCGTTCTGGTTATAGTCGCTCTCCTCAAAGGTCACCAGATTTTCGGAATACAGGCTGTGGGGAGAGGTGATTCCGGCATTGATGATGTTGCCCTTGTAAAGCTTCAGCTTCACCTCACCGGTGACGTATTCCTGCGTCTTATCGGCAAAGGCGCTGAGAGCTTCCCGCAGGGGGCTGAACCATTTGCCGTTGTATACCAAATCCGCGAAATCAACCGCCAGCTTCGTTTTCATGTGGGCGGTGTCCTTATCCACGGTGATGGTTTCAAGCGCCGCATGGGCGTGATAGAGAATCGCGCCGCCGGGGGTTTCATACACACCGCGGTCCTTCATGCCCACCAGACGGTTTTCCACGATGTCCAAAAGACCAATGCCGTTTTTGCCGCCCAGATCGTTGCACTTGCGCACAATGTCGCTGCCCTTCATCTTCACACCGTCCACAGAGACGGGCACGCCCTTTTCAAACCCGATGGTCAGATAGGTGGGTGCGTCCGGGGCCGACAGGGGGCTGACGCTCATCTCCAAAAAGCCCGGCTCGTCGTACTTCGGCTCGCTGGCGGGGTCCTCCAGATCCAGACCCTCGTGGCTCAGGTGCCAAAGGTTTTTATCCTTGGAGTAATTGGTTTCGCGGCTGATTTTCAAGGGGACGTTGTGAGCCTCGGCATAGTCGATTTCCTCGTCCCGGCCCTTGATGTCCCACTCACGCCAAGGGGCGATAATGGGCATTTCGGGCGCAAAGCGCTTGATAGCCAACTCAAAACGAACCTGATCGTTGCCCTTGCCGGTGCAGCCGTGGCAAATGGCGTCCGCCTGCTCCTTTTCCGCAATTTCCACCAGCCGCTTTGCGATGATGGGACGGGCAAAGGCGGTGCCCAGCAAATACTGCTCGTAATTGGCCCCCATTTTCATGGACGGGAAAATCACCTCATCCACCATCACGTCGGTCAAGTCCTCAATGTACAGCTTGGAAGCTCCGGTCTTTTTCGCCTTTTCCTCAAGGCCGTCCAGCTCGCTGCCCTGCCCCACATCGGCAGAGACGGCAATAATCTCGGCCCCGTTGTAATTTTCCTTCAGCCAGGGGATGATAATCGATGTGTCCAGACCGCCGGAATAGGCCAGCACTATTTTTTTGATGCTCTGTTTATCTTTCATGACGGAAACCCCTCCATGTATAATGTGAATCGCTTGATGGATTTATTATACGACAACGAGGAATATTTATTCAATTGGTACTCTGCACAAAATTCGCGTGCAATTTGCAGCTAAAACTAATAATTTTTCGTAAAATGCAGGTATTTATGAATATTAAAATAAAATATTCATAATAAATTAAGTTTTTATTAAAATGGAGCTAAAGAAAAATGTGCAGGGTCATGAAATATTCATGACCCTGCACATATAAAGTCGAAAGTCGTCGTCCTTAGTCCAGAGAACGCCACGCCGTTTCCAGCGCAATTTCCATCATCTCGTGGAAGGAGTCTTGCCGCTCCTGTGCGGACAGAGCTTCTCCGGTAAAAATATGGTCTGAAATGGTGAGAATGGACAGCGCCTGCTTCCCGGCCCGCTGGGCAGTCCAGTACAGGCCCGCAGTTTCCATCTCCACTGCCAAAATGCCGAATTTCCGGTATGCTTCCCCGGCGGCGGTGTTGTCGTTATAAAACTGATCGGCGGTAAACACCTGCCCCACGTCTGCCCGAACGCCCAGCCGCTCTGCTTCCGCCACCGCATCCTTTAAAAGAGTAAAACTGGCGGTGGGGGCCAACTGGCCGGGAAAGCCATACTGATCGGCAAAATGGGAGTTGGTGGACGCGCCCAGAGCAATCACCACGTCCCGCACGCGGACATTTTCCCCAATGCCCCCGGCTGAGCCGATGCGGATGATGGAATCCACGTCGTACAGTTGATACAGCTCGTAGGTATAAAGGCCGATGGAGGGAACGCCCATGCCGTGGCCCATCACCGAAAGAAGCTTGCCCTTATACTCTCCGGTGTAGCCCAGCATTCCCCGGACCTCGTTAAAGCACACGGGGTTTTTAAGATAATGCTCGGCCACGAATTTGGCCCGCAGGGGATCTCCGGGCATCAAAACTGCCTTTGCAATCTCGCCGGGCTTGGCCTCGTTACAGGCGGATGGAGTAGACATGGTTGATTCCTCCTTGTATTTAAACTGGATGATATTGCTGATTGTTGTCAAAAATCCACGGATGCAGAGAAATTTTACGGCTTTTAACGGAAAAGCGCCGCCAAAGATTTTGTATACGGCGGACGGCAAATACCCTTTTCTGTCACGATGGCGGTGATCAATTCATGGTCTGTCACGTCAAAGGCGGGGTTGTAGCATTTTACTTCCGGCGGGGCCATGGGCGTTTCGTACCACAAAGAGCGGATTTCCTCCTCGTCCCGCTCTTCAATGGGAATATGTGCCCCATCGGGACAGTCCATATCCACAGTGGAGGTGGGGCCAAGAACGTAAAAGGGAATGCCGTAGTGCTTCGCCAGAATCGCAACGCCGGAGGTGCCGATTTTGTTGGCGGTATCCCCGTTGGCGGCCACCCGGTCGCAGCCAACAAGGCAGGCGCTTACCCAGCCGTTTTTCATCACGACGGAGGCCATGTTGTCACAAATTAAGGTCACGTCCACACCCGCTCGCTGCAATTCATAGCTGGTAAGCCGCGCCCCCTGCAAAAGCGGGCGGGTTTCGTCGGAAAAGACGCGAAACTCCATGCCGCGCTCTGTTCCTAGCAAAATGGGGCCTAAGGCCGTTCCGTATCGGGAGGTGGCAAGGGGACCGGCATTACAGTGAGTTAGGATTCCGTCTCCGTCTTTCAGCAGGCGCAGCCCATATTCGGAGATAGATTTGCACTTGGCAATATCATCCTGATGAATGCCTGCCGCCTGTTCATACAGCGCGTCCAAAAGCTGCCCGCGGGGACTGTCGGCATGTTCCAGCGCAACGCGGAGCATTTGCCGAATAGCCCAGTTAAGATTTACCGCCGTGGGGCGGGAGGAGTTAAGGTACATGCCGTAGTCGCTGAGTTTTTTCAGAAACACCTGCCGGTCATCGCCCCGGATGGATTTTGCCAGCACATACATGCAGTAGCCCGCGCATACGCCGATGGCGAGGGCACCCCGAACCTTCAGGGTGCGGATGGCGTCGTACATCTCCTCCGGCGTTTGAAGGCAAAGCTCCCGCTCCTCGCCTGGAAGTAGTGACTGGTCAAGAATGTAAAGGGCTTCCGCCTTGCGGTCGTAGCGAATGTTTTCGGGAATTGCGCCTTGAAACACTGTCTTCTCCATAGATTAATAATCTTCCCTCTCTCAAAGCGTCCCGGAATAAGCCGGCTTTCATAAAACGCCAAAATACATGCCCCGCATACGCGGGACATGGCCCACACCGCCGTATAGACCGTGTGGTTCACCATTTGAGAATAGCAAAAACAAATGCAAATGTAAATAAAAAAGTGGACGCAGGCCCATCGGGTGAATGAAAACAGTACAATAAAAAAGGGAAGACGCAGACTAAAGTCTGCGCCTTCCCGGGTTTTGCATCCGTAGGTTGGCTTATTTCATATTGCCGCCCTTCATGGGGGACTGGGCATGCTCGGAAAAAAGCCGGAGTACGCCGCTTAAATAGCGAGGGGGCATAGGCGTCCATGCCTTTTTGCGGCGCTCTAAAATTTGCTGAATTTCCTCGGCTGTTTTTTTCGATCCTGCTACGCCCACAATGTCCAGCTTTCGCCCCGCCACGTCAATGTGGATCAGGTCGCCATCCTCCACCAGTGCAATGGGGCCGCCTTCGGCGGCCTCCGGTGAAATGTGGCCGATGGCAGGACCTCTGGACGCGCCGGAAAAGCGGCCGTCGGTTAAAAGGGCGATGGAGGAGGCAAGCGCGGGGTCGGAGGAGATGGCCTCCGTGGTATAGAACATCTCCGGCATTCCGCTGCCACGGGGGCCTTCATACCGGATGATGACCGCGTCTCCGGGCTGAATTTTGTGGGACAAAATGGCTGCGATGGCATCTTCCTCACAGTTGAAGGGTCGGGCGGTGAGCACCGTGTCAAACATTTCAGGAGGCGCGGCAGTGTGCTTGATGACCGCGCCGTCGGGGCAGAGACTGCCCCGGAGAATGGCTATGCTCCCGTCCCGTCCGAGCGGACGGTCGTAGGGACGAAGAATCTCCTCGCGTTTCACGCCCGTTTTTTCAAGCAGTGCGGCACAGCGCTCATAATAGCCGTTTGTGCGGCACTCCTCCAGATTTTCGCCCAGCGTCTTGCCTGTGACAGTCATGACATCCAGATGAAGCAGCGACTTGATCTCCTCCATGATGGCAGGCACGCCGCCGGCATAGTAAACGTATTGCGCCGGCCACCGGCCGGTGGGCCGGATATCCAGCAGAAAGTGCATGCCCCGGTGAAGCCGGTCGAACGTGTCGGCGTCCATTTCCACGCCAAACTCCTGCGCCACGGCGGGAAGGTGCAGCAGTGCGTTGGTGGAGCCGGAAATGGCCGCGTGGACCATCACCGCGTTTTCAAACGACTTTCGCGTGACGATTTCCCGTGCCTTCAAGCCCTGCCGGGCCAGCCAGACAGCTTGCTGGCCCGCTTTGCGGGCGGCTTCCGGCAGGTCGGGACTGGTGGCGGGCAGCAGGGCGGTGCCGGGCAGCATCAGCCCCAGCGCCTCTGCCATGATCTGCATGGTGGAGGCGGTCCCCATGAAGGAGCAGGCCCCGCAGGAGGGACAGGCGTTTTGCTTGTAATAGGTGAATTTCTCCTCAGAGATTTCACCCCGTTCAAACATGGCGCTGTACGTGCCGATCTGCTCCAGTGTCAAAAGGTCGGGTCCTGCTTCCATCACGCCGCCTGTCACCACAATGGAGGGAAGGTTTATCCGCCCCATGCCCATCAGGTGCGCGGGCAGACCCTTGTCGCAGCTTGCGATAAACACGCCGCCGTCAAACGGCGTGGCATTGGCGTGAATTTCAATCATGTTGGCGATCATATCCCGGGAGACAAGGGAATAGTTGATTCCGTCGTGCCCCTGGGACTCGCCGTCGCAGATGTCCGTGGTAAAATAGCGGGCGCCAAAGCCGCCTGCTTCTGCAATTCCCGCCCGGGCAGCTTCCACCAGCCCCATCAGGTGGGCGCTGCCGGGGTGGCTGTCGCCAAATGTGCTTTCGATAATGATTTGCGGCTTGGAAAGATCCTCGGGCTTCCAGCCCGCGCCCAGACGGAGCGGGTCCAGCTCCGGAGCAATTTTCCGAAGCCGCTGGCTTGTCAGTTCACTCATGAATGACCTCCTGCATAGGATTGCGCCCTGTGCGCAGGCGGTCCGACGAAATATTCCGTCGGACCGCCTGCCATAGGGAGACGAATGTGTTAGGCGAGACGGTGCTCCGGTGCGGGAAGTCCGCGCCGTGCGGCGGCTTCATCCAGGCCGGCCAAAAGTGCGCGACCCGTCTCCTGAAAATCCGCAGAGGAAAGCGTCACCGTGGGGATGGAGTCCGTAAACGGCCCGCCCCACTGAAGCCCGTCCCGAATTTTGGGAACCAGATGCACATGGAAATGGCTGACGTTGTCGCCATAAATGGCATAGTTGATTTTATCGGCCCCGGTGTAACGGGAGACGGCCTCGGCCACTGCCGCGACCTCGGCGAAAAAGCCGTCCCGCTGGGCATCGGAGAGCTGGAAAATTTCGTCGTGATGCTCTTGGAGCGCCACGATGCAGCGGCCCCGGTGCTTCTGGTCGTTGAACAGATACACGTCCGACCAAATCATTCCGGCTAAAGGGGTCATCAGCGCCAGCAGGCGCTCGTCCTTTTCGCAGTAAAAGCAGCCCACGGATTACCTCTGCACCCGCCCGGTGCCGTCGCCGCCCATCAGCTTTTCCACGTCGGACACGCCTGCGCGGTTAAAGTCACCAATGATGCTGTGCTTCAGGCAGGAGGCCGCCACGGCGAACTCCAAAGCCTGCTGCCGGTCTTCATAGTGATTCAGGCCGTAGAGCAAGCCGCCGGCAAAGCTGTCGCCGCCGCCGACACGGTCCACAATGCTGCGGATTTCATATTTTTTGGAGACGTAGAAGTTTTTGCCGTCGTTCAGGCAGGCGGCCCAGTCGTTCCAGTCGGCGCTGTGGCTTTCCCGCAGGGTAATGGCAATCATCTTCATGTTGGGATATGCGGCCAGAACCTTGTCGCCCAGCGCGCGATACTTGTCCCGGTCCAGCGCGCCGGATTCAACCACCACGTCGGTGGTGATTTCCAGCGACTTTTGCACGTCTTCCTCGTTGGCCACAGCCACGTCCACGTAGTTTGCCAGCTCCCGCATGATCTCGGCGGCGCGCTTGCCGTATTTCCAAAGGTTTTTACGGTAGTTTAGGTCGCAGGACACGGTGATGCCGCGCGCGCGGGCGGCCTTCACGCTCTCAAGGGACAGCTCCATGGCGCTTTCGGAGATAGCGGGGGTGATGCCGGTGATGTGATACCAGTCCACGCCGTCAAACGCACGGTCCCAGTCGATGTCGCCGGGTTTTGCCAGAGCGGCGGAGGATGCGGCGCGGTCATACACCACCTTGGAGGGAAGCTGATTCGCTCCGGCCTCCAGATAATAGATGCCCATGCGGCCCGGCCCACGCTGGATGCGCCCGGTGTCCACGCCGAAGCGGCGCAGCTCTGCCGTGCAGGCGTCGCCGATGGGGCCTTCGGGCAGAACCGTCAAAAAGGCGGCATCCATGCCGAAGTTAGCAAGGGACACGGCCACGTTTGCCTCGCCGCCGCCAAAGGTGGCCTCCAGAGCCGGGGTCTGGAAAAACCGCTCCTGTCCGGGGGCTTTCAGGCGCAGCATAATTTCACCGAATGTCAGAAATTTCATAAACGTTTCCTCCCTTTTACTTTTGCAGCAGATGTACGGCGAAGCCGCCGAATTCCTGCTCTAAATACACGGCGACCATTGTCTCGCCCTTGTATTTTGCGGTGCTTTCGTTCATCCGGAAGCCGCGCTTTAAAAGCTCTGCCGCTGCACGGGGAATGCTGTTGGTGCGCACGGCAATATGGCCGTTTTTCCCCAGATACACGGACTTCATCACCTCTACGACGGAACCGGCGAAGTTGGAGCTTCCGCCCTCTTTCACGGCAAAGCCAAAGGCACGCTCGAACTGCTGGCAGACTTCCAAAGAGGTGTTCGGGTCCTCGGTGTTGACGCCCACGTGTGCCAGCTCAAATCCCAGCGCGCCGCGCCGGGCGTCGGCGCACAGAGCGGTGATGCGGTCAAAGCGACCGGCGGCAATATCCGCCTTGTCGCACAGCCAGCTTCCGCCCACGGCGTGAATGAAAGGAGCCGCCAGATATTCGCCCAGATTCTTCGCGTTTACGCCGCCGGTGGGAATAAACCGGATTCCGCCGAAGGGGCCGGCCAGAGATTTCATGGCGGGCAGTCCGCCATAGACGCTGGCGGGGAAGAACTTGACCACCTTCAGTCCGTGGGACATAGCGGCCATAATCTCGGTGGGGGTGACGCAGCCCGGGGTGATCGCCACGCCGTTTTCCACACACCATGCCACAACTTCCTCACAATAGCCGGGAGATACGATGAACTTTGCCCCCGCTTCCACGGCGGTTTTGCACTGCTCCAGCGTGATCACCGTGCCTGCGCCCACCAGCATATCCGGGCACTCCTTCGCCACGGCGGCGATAGAGTCCCGCGCGGCGGCGGTGCGGAAGGTGATCTCCATGACATCAATGCCTCCGGCAAGCATGGCTTTCGCGGTGGGAACGGCGTGAGCCGCATCCTCAAGAACCACCACCGGAACAACACCGGCCTGATGCAGTCTTTCCAGAATTTCCATAATATCGCGTTCCTTTCTTTTGCGGGGCGCCCATCCGGGCGCGGCCTTACAGGGTGTTGACGGGGTATCGGGGGGCTTTCCCGGTGAGAACGTCGATGACGTTTTGTGCCACCTTCGTCTTAAGCTCTTCCACGCCCTCCATGGTGCTGTAAGCGGTGTGGTCGGTCAAAACCACATTGGACAGGCGGCAGAAGGGAGAGTCGGCCCCCAGGGGTTCATGGTTGTGGGTATCCAGACCGGCGGAGAGAATTGTTCCCTTTTCCAGCGCGTCCAGCAGGTCCGCGTCGTTTACCAGCGGGCCGCGGCTGACATTGATAAGAATGGCGGTGGACTTCATCTTTTCAAGCGTCCGGGCATTGATGATGCCCGCGGTGTCTTTGTTGGCATGGAGATGGAGAGAAATGATGTCAGACTGGGAAAGAACCTCGTCCAGCTCTGCCTTCCGCACGCCCAGCGCCGCCAGCTCCTCCGCGCTTACATAGGGGTCATAGGCCAAAACCTCGCTAAGACCGAAGCCGGAAACCTTGTGAATCAGCGCCCGGGCAATGCGCCCTGCGCCGATAACGCCCAGCGTCTTGCCCTTCAAACGGAAGCTGGTGCCCTGAAGATTCCATGCGCCCTCCCTGATCCGGCGGTCCCGCATGGGGATGTGGCGCAGGCAGGAGAGCATCAGCGCCAGCGCATGGTCGGATACATCCTCCATGCAGTAGTCGGGGACATTGGTCACCTGAATTCCGTGGGCGGTGGCCGCGTTTAAATCCACGTTTTCAAAGCCCACGCCGTAACGGCTGATCACCTTACAGCGCTTGAGGCCTGCCACGGCCTTGGCGGTCATGGGCGCCAAATCCAGCAACACTGCGTCAGCGTCGGCGCACTGGGAGATCAAATCCTCTTCGGTTTCGCAGTGGCAAAGCCGAAGCTCTGCACCGATTGATGCGAGCATCTTGCGTTCAATTTCATAGCTTGCGTGCCGCTCATCGCTGACACAGACGGTATACGTTGTCATGAGTTCCTCCAATGCTTATTTCACCAGATATCCGCCGTCCACGGGAATGACCGCGCCGTTGAGATAGTCAGAAGCGCGGGAAGCCAAAAAGATGGCAGTGCCCTTCATGTCCTCGCCGGTGCCCCAGCGGTGGGCGGGAATCCGGTCGGTAATTTCGGTATAGCGGGGGTTTGCAGGATCGGTGAGAGCGGTGTTCATCTCCGTGTCCATATAGCCGGGCGCGATGCAGTTGACGTTGATGTTCCGGCCTGCCAGCTCGTTGCACATATCCTTGCTGAACTGGGCCACACCGCCCTTGGCCGCCGCGTAGGCGGGAACGGTGAAGCCGCCGAAAAACGAGGCCATGGAGGCGATGTTAATCATTTTTCCGGAAGGCTCGGGATTTTTCAAAAACTCCCGGGCCGCCAGCTGGCACAGGACAAAGGGGGCGGTGAGATTGACCTCAATCACCTCGTCCCAATCGGACTTTGGAAACTGCTCGCAGGGATAGCGGCGCTGAATGCCAGCCGCGTTGATGAGAATGTCCAGCCCGCCAAGAAGCTCCACGGCCTTATAAAAGCCCTGCTCCCGCTCCTCGGCGTTGGCAAGATCCACCTTCAGCCCGTGGCAGTTAAAGCCGCGGCCGCGAAACTTGGCGGCAACAGACTCCACCTTGTCGGAGGAGCCGAAAATCACCACAGAGGCACCCGCCTCCATCAAGCCCTCGGCCATGCCGTACCCCAGCCCCCGGGTGCCCCCGGTGACAATGGCCCGACGGCCGGAAATGTCAAACAAATTGGTCATATCTGAATGTCCTCCTGTGAATTGTTAAATGTGCGCGGTCAGGACTGAAAATTTTCCAGAGCCGGGTCCAGAACTGCCAGATCATAGCGGCGGCTGGGCTGAGAGAACGCTGCCAGCACCCAGAAATACGCATTGCGCGTGCCGGGGCAGGCCACGGTGGGGTGATACCCTGCGGGGGCCTGCACCATTGTGCCGGAATGGACGGTGTGGGTCACGATGTCTTCCACTCCGCCGCTTTCAAGATAGCTGATATGCAGGCCGAAGTGAGGCAGGGGCATATCGAAATAGCAATAAACCTCTTCCAAATCCCGTTCGTGCTGGTGGGGAGGCCAGCTGGTCCATGCGCCCTCTCCGCCCCAGGTAAGCCCGCAGATCAGCTTGGAAGCAGCCTCCTGATGGGACAGGGTAAACATAACCTCCCGGCGGCCCACGCCGCTGCCGTGAATCTGGTGAATATCACCGATGGGCAGGCTGAGATCGAAGGACCGGAAAAACGGAGCGCCCACGCCCTCGCACTTTGCCGCGGCGATATAGAAAATGGAGTTCTCCAGCGCGGTGATGCGGATGGAGTTGCCGCCGGGGAGATAAAACGAATCAAATTTTTTCATGGTCTGATCCAACGACGAATGGTCAGACAACTTTGCGGAGCCTTCGATTAAAACCGGGTTCATCTCCAGCGCCTGTGTCTCCAAAACATAGGAGTCGCCGGCGTTCAGATTCAGCCGATAAACCTGCGCTTCTCGGCATTCGCAGGTTTCAGGAGTAACAACCGCATGAAAACCCGGGGCTTCGGGGGACTGGACACCCCAGCGTTCCATCCGTTCCTTATTGGATTGATTGCGCATAATAAAACCTCCATTATAATTTTACTGCAAAAAATCATCAGATGAATTAAAGAGTTTGTGTTCAAAAAAACAGCCGGTATACACGCGGCTTTCAAAAAGGACAAATCCTTTACGGCTGCCGCCGTGTTTTTTCGCGGCGGCAGCCGTATCGGAATCAGGTTTATACCAGGCAGGTGCTGAACCAGGGGAAGAATACTGTCAGGAAGAAAACAGCAACGTATCCAACAAGGAAAGGCATCTCGGCCTTGGCAATCTGCCCCATGGGCAGCTTGGTAACCGACGTGGCGGAGAAGATGTTGACGGCCACGGGCGGCGTCATGGTGCCGATGACATTGGACACGCAAACGATCATACCGAAGTGGATTGGATGGATACCGAGGCTCTGAGCGATAGGCCAGAGCACGGGAACCAGCAGTACGCAGATGGCGGTACCCTCCATGAAGGTTCCGAAAATCAGCAAAATAATGGCGACGATAAAGGAGAACAGCGTGCTGCTGAGGTGCATATTCACTACGGTTTCCACCAGACTGCTGGAGAGGCCGGAGAAGGTGAACACCCAGCTGAAGGCGGTGGAGGCAGAGATGATGAAAAGAATCATCGCCGAGCTCTTGGCGGAGTCATACAGAATGTCAACCAAGTCGGAGAACTTAAGTTCGCGATAGAACAGGGTTCCCGCGATCAGCGCCCAGATACAGGCCACCACGGAGCTTTCGGTGGGCGTGAGAACGCCGGAGTAGATACCGCCCAGAATGATGATGGGCGTGAGCAAAGCGGGAATTGCATCAAAAAAGATTTTGAAAATATCCCATGCAGAATGATGCTCCTCCTGCTTGGGCCAATTTTCCTTTTTGGCATACCACAGTGCCACGGTGATCAGCACGACGCAGATCAGGATGCCTACCAGCAGACCCTGCTTGAACATACCGCTGACGGACGCGCCGGTGAGCGTGGAGTAAATCACCATGATGATAGAGGGCGGAATCACAGGCCCCAGACCACCGCTGACCACCAGAAGACCCGCGGTGCGGGGACCGGGGTAGCCGGCCTTTACCATGTCGGCATACAGCATGGAGCCGATGGCAATAACGGTGGCGGGAGCGGAACCGGAGAGGGCGGCGAAGAAGGCGCAGGCCAGAACCAGCGCCACGGCCATGCCGCCCCGGACACGGCCCACCAGAATGCTTGCAAATTTAACAATACGGCGGGAAATTCCGCCCTTTGTCATCAGGTTGCCGGCCAGCACAAAAAACGCGATGGCCATGATGGACACACTGTCAAGCCCTGCATAAAAGCGCAGAGGGATAGAAGCGGTGGTGGCGGGAGCCATAATGTTCTGGGCGAAGAGAATCATCGCGGTGGCGGAGACACCCAGAGAAATGGAAATGGGAACGCCAATGAAAAGGCATACGATAAATACGCCAAATAAAAGTACTCCGGTCATGCCTGCTCCTCCTTATCTCCGAACTGATCGGCAGGCTTTGCAGCCATTTTTACCAGCGTACCAATCTGCACCAGCGTCATAATAGAAAAGCCGATGACAAGTGCCATGTAGGGGATGGCCATGGGCCAATTGAGGCTGGTGGTGGTTACGTTGCGGGCAATATTGGTCTGCACGTTGACGATGGCACCCCGGGTGGCCATCGCGGTAAAGGCGATCAAAACAATCTGCGCCACAATATCAATCACTTTGCGCAGTCCGCCGCGCATCATGCTGATACCTGCTGTCACACGTACCTGCGTTCCGTCTCTCAGACCCGCCTCTGCCCCTAGAAGCACCATATACACCATGGAAATGCGGGCCAGCTCGTCAAGCCATGAAACAGTGGCTCGAAAGACGTTCCGGGCCAGAACGCTGCCGAACATGGTGGCCACCATGATAACGAAGGCCAACACCATCAGCAGCCGTTCGGACCGGTCCAGCCAGCCGAGTATTTTCTTGAGTGAATTCATCTGCCGTTCTCCTTTTTCTCATATCTGCGTTGCAATTGAAAACCGCTTCCGATAGCCCCGGATAGCTCGGGCGACCGGAAGCGGTCTCTGAATTATCTCACAAGAGCCTTAAAATCGTTAAGCGTTCTTAAATGCAGCTCTATCTGCATCCAGCGCGTCCAGCCAAGTCTGGTCGAAGGAAATGCCGTTGGCAGAGTCGGCAACAAAGGCGTTGTAGCGATCCTTCAGGGTCTGGATGTCGCTGTCGGACAGGTCATAGAAGGTGACGCCCTTTTCGGTCAGTTTGTCCACAGCCTCGTTGTTGTAGTCTACCAGATACTGCCACTGGTCGCTGCAGCCCTCGGTGACGCCCTGCATGAACTCGTCCATCAGGCCCAGCTCATCAACCTTCTGGTAGGCATAGTCGCTCATGCACAGCATGATGTAGCAGAAGTAGTGGTTAGACCAAGTGACATAGGGAGCAACCTCATAGTAGTTGCCGGCCCAGTTATTGGAAATGGCGTTTTCAACGGCGGACACGGTGCCCTGCTGCAAAGCGGTGTACTGCTCGGTGGCAGACATGGGGGTGGCCACGGCTCCAAAGCTGTTCCACATGGCGGTCTGCAGGTTAGAGCTCATGGTGCGGATCTTCAGGCCCTGCAGGTCGGCTGCGGTCTGAAGGGGCTCCTTGGAGAAGATGTTGCGGAAGCCGGACTCCATCCAGCCGATCATGTGCATTCCGGCGGCTTCGACACCCTCGGAAAACAGTCTGCCGGTCTCGCCGGTCATGGCGTAGTTGGCTTCCTCAGCGCTTTCCCAGAGGAAGGGCTGCTCCAGTGCGGCGCACTCGGGGAAATAATTCTCCAGCACGCTGTTGGCGCAAGTGGCAATGTCAATTTCGCCGTTGGCGCAGCTTTCAATTGTCTCCGCCTCGCTGCCCAGAGTGGCACCGGCATAGACCTGAATCTGAATCTGACCGTCCGTGTACTGATTCACCAGCTCGGCCACCCGCTTGGCACCGGCGGCATAGTTGGTGTTTTCACCGTCGGTGAGCGCATATTTCAGGGTGAGCTTTGCTTCTCCGGAGGAACCGGAAGAGGCGTTGGAGCCGGCGGAGCCAGCCGGGGCGGAGCTTCCGCAGCCTGCCAGCATGGTTGCGGTCATTACGCCTGCCAGCAGCATCGAGAGACACTTTTTCATTTTCACAATCTCCTTCTTAATCCAAACTATCATCGATGAACGCAGTTTTAATCATCGGATGTATTTTGTGATAAAACAGTATCATCCAGACAAACCAACGTCAAGTGTTGTCACAAATTTCACAATAATTTCATCTTTTTCACTGTTGTAGCAATATTTTTTTGTGCGCTTTGCCGTAAATACGTCTGATCTTTGTTAAGAAAAAAGCTTCAGACATGTGCGCCTGCCCGGCAATGCGCCCCGCAGTGATTTTAAAATTTGAAACGCTGCTATTTTTTTCCCTGATTCGCGTCGAGATGTCTGAGGATAGACTCGCGGTTGGTATTCAGATGAATAATCATATCAAACCGCGCGCCCATGGGGTCGCACCGGGAGATTGCATCCACAATCTGCCGATGCTGGATAATGGACTGCCTGCGGTTTTCGTCGTTGGTGGTGGTGATAATGATATTCACTGATGAGGTGATGATGGGAATTAGATTGCGCAGCACGTCATTCCCGCTG
This sequence comes from Bacillota bacterium, assembly GCA_023402075.1. Lineage (GTDB taxonomy): Bacteria > Bacillota > Clostridia > Oscillospirales > Oscillospiraceae > Oscillibacter. The sequence goes on from JAEXCS010000041.1 coordinate 64,477, forward strand.
CACTCGGCCAAAAACCGGTGAAACTGGGCGTCCACAGCGGAATAATCCTCTTCCGCGTTTACCAATTCTTCCATTTTTTCGCAGTATTCATACATCTTCCGCACCTGTTTCGGCGCAGCCTTGCGCGCCACGATCTGCGCAATTTCTGGCTCCAGCATGAGACGAATATCCAGCAGCTCAATGGCCAGCTTTGGGTCGTTTCCCATAAAGGTAAGCCCAAGCGGATCCTCGGGCACTCCGTTTTTGTCAGACACAAAGGTGCCCGAACCTTGCCGCACGTGGAGAATATTGCGGGCAACCAGCCGGCGCGTGGCCTCCCGCAGGGTGCTGCGTCCGACCTTCAACTGCTGGGCAAGCTCATATTCGTTGGGAAGCCTGTCTCCTGATTTCATATTATTGCTCAAAATCAACTGAATTATCTCGTTTACCGCCGTATCTACCAAAGTTTTTCCGGCTGTCTCGTTTGTCTTCATGTTCGTTCCCCCTGAATTTTCTTTGGACTGAGTGCCGTTCAATACGGCATTGGAATGCCGAAGCCTTTGCTGCGGTCTGCTGTTATGAAAAAATGGAGGCAGGAGAGAAAAATCTGCGAGGACGGTGTCGCTGTCGCTGGATATGGCTGAGATTATCGCTATTATAATATGTCAGACAACTTTTTACAACCGGATGTAAAAAGAGAGCCTAATTCCAAAGGGAAGGGCTTGAAAATAAGTCAGATGTATAGGCGCGGCACAAGAAAGGTTACAAAACGGGTCGGGGTTACGCTTCGTGGCGGAAAAAGAGACGGGCAGACCCGGCAAGACATACCGGAGCTGCCTCGTCTTTCTTGAAAAGCGGCGAGGATTTTAGAAGATGTCAGGGCTGCTGCGTGGAAGCGTCTTGGTCCTCTTCGGCGGAGTGAGGGACGGATTTTGCCCTCATCTCATATTTTCGGCGAAACTCGGCCATCTCCTCCTCGTCCCGGTCGTCCAGCGCGTGAAGACCGCCAAGACCCTCCATGTGGTGGGTCAGCTCATGGGAGAGGGTGGTCCACAGCTCGTCTTCCCAGTCCTCCTCTGTCCAGTCCTCAAGCTTTGCCAGGGCGGCAAAAGAGCCGTAATAAAGGTCGATATATTTTCCAAGACAGTCGTCGCAGAACTGGCCCATGATATACAGCTCACCGTCGGGGAACTCCGAGTCCGGCAAAGCTTCTTCTTTAAGGTTTACGCCGCCGTTGAGCCCTTGGAACAGGACTTGGGGAAACTGCTCCGCAATCAAGTCCAGCAGGTCCCCCGTTTCGTCAAAGGTCAAAAGTTTCATAAAACATTCTCCTTTGCAGGTTTGTAAACCGCCAAATTATTTTGCCTGCTTCATGGAAAGGGAAATCCTCTTTTTCTTTTCGTCTACTTCCAGTACGACCACCTTTACAACGTCACCCACAGACACAGCCTCGGAGGGATGGCGGATAAACCGGTCGCAGACCTGCGACACATGAACCAGTCCGTCCTGATGGACGCCGATGTCCACAAACGCCCCAAAGTCGATGACGTTGCGCACCGTGCCGGTGAGAACCATATTGGGGCGCAGGTCCTTGATGTCCATGACGTCTGTCCGCAAAACCGGCTTAGGAAGCTCGTCCCGGGGGTCCCGGCCCGGCTTTTGCAGCTCTGCCGCCACGTCCCGCAGCGTGGGCACGCCCACGCTGCACTCTGCCGCCGCCTTCTCCTCGCCATAAGCTTTCAAGCGGTCGGGCAGGTCTCCCAGCGCACCGGCAGAAACATCCGCCAGCGTGTAGCTTGTGATCCGCAGCAGCGTTTCCGCGGCGGCGTAGCTCTCCGGATGGACGGCGGTATTGTCCAGCACGTTGGCGCTTTCCGGCACCCGTAAAAAGCCTGCGCACTGCTCAAAGGCTTTGGGCCCCAGCTTGGAAACCTTTAAAATCTGCTTGCGGGCGGTGAACGCACCGTTTTCCTCACGGTATTTTACCACGTTTTTGGCGGTTGAGCCGGTCAGACCTGCCACATAGCCAAGAAGCGACGCGGATGCGGTATTTACGTCCACGCCCACGGCGTTCACGCAGTCCTCCACCACCGCGCCCAGCGCTTCATCCAGCTGCTTTTGAGGGCAGTCGTGCTGGTACTGCCCCACGCCGATGGCCTTGGGGTCGATTTTTACCAGCTCCGCCAGCGGGTCCTGAAGCCGCCGGGCGATGGACACGGCGGAGCGGAGATTTACGTCATACTGCGGAAATTCTTCTGCCGCCAGTTTGGACGCAGAGTACACCGAGGCCCCCGCTTCGGACACAATCATATAGCTAAGCGTTCGGCCCATGTCCGAAAGCTTTTGAATCAGCTCCACGGCCATCTGCTCCGTCTCCCGGCTGGCGGTGCCGTTGCCAATGGCGATGTGCTCCACGCCGTGAGTAACCGCCATGCCCGAAAGCTTGGCGATCGCTTCGTTTTTCTGCCGTTCGCCGAAGGTGGGATAGACCACGGCGGTGTCCAGCACCTTTCCGGTTCCGTCTACCACTGCAACTTTACAGCCGTTGCGGTATCCGGGGTCCAGCCCCATGGTGACGCGGCCCTTCACCGGCGGCTGCATCAAAAGGGGCTTGAGGTTCAGGGCAAACTGACCGATGGCCCCCTCGGCGGCCCGGTCGGTGAGCTGGCCGCGAATTTCACGTTCCAAGGAGGGGTATAGCAGCCGGTCCCATGCGTCGTCCGCGGCGGCGCGGACAAAGGCGTTGGCGGCGGAGCCGGGGCGCACCACCTGACGGCGCAGCGTCACCAGCGCGGCTTCCCGGTCCAGCTCCAGCCCTACTTTCAGCATCCCTTCCCGTTCACCCCGGTTGACGGCCAGAATCTGGTGGCCCTGCATCCGGGAGATCGCTTGGGTGAAGTCGTAATACAGACGGTATACCGTGTCCTCCGCTGTGGCCGCAGTGCTGCGGAGATTTGCTTGCCGCAAAAGAAAGCCCCGCAGGACCTTACGGACCTCCGCATCATCGCTGATCAGCTCCGCCACGATATCCGACGCGCCGGCAAGAGCGTCCTCCGCCGTTTCAACGCCCTTCTCCGCATCAATATACCCTGCGGCGGCTTCCAGTGGGTCGGGGCAGTCCCGTCCCTGCGCGTACAGCAGCGAGGCCAAAGGCTCTAAGCCTTTTTCCTTTGCAATAGTGGCCCGGGTGCGGCGCTTTTGCTTGTAGGGCCGATAGAGGTCCTCCACTTCCGCAAGGGTTTTCGCACCGTCAATGGCGGCGGAAAGCTCCTCCGTCAGCTTGCCCTGCTCCGAAATGGCGGCTTTTACCGTCTCCCGCCGCTCGGAAAGGCCCCGGAGGTAGGTCAGCCGTTCGTCCAGCGTCCGCAGCACCGTGTCGTCCATGGCGCCGTGAAGCTCCTTGCGGTAGCGGGCGATGAAGGGAATCGTGTTTCCCTCGTCGATGAGCTTTACCACATTTTCTACATACCGGGGGTCCTGATTCAGTTCCTCCGCCAAAAGTTGAATGATCTCCATAGAGCGTCCCTTCTTGAATTGATTTTGCGGGGGCGCATCGCTCCCCTAGTGATTGGCCTGCTTGACGCACCTTTTGGTGCGCCGTGCGATTTGCCGGAACAGGCGTTTTTCTGCAAGGGGAAACGCCTGTACAATGCGATTTACTTATGATATAGCTTGCCGCTGCCGAATTTCGGCTCGCAGCTTACCTGAATGCCCAGCCGCCGCAAAAGCTGCTCGTCCACGGGGGAGAGGATGACGGTGAAATGGGCCTCCGCGTCCCGCAGCTTGGGAAGCTGCTGCTGGGCCAGCTCCGCCAGCGGATTGGTCAGGGCGGAAATGGTCAGGGCCAGCAGCACCTCGTCTGTATGCAAGCGGGGATTGCGGTGGGCCAGATACTCCGTTTTCAGGCGGCACACCGGCTCCAGCACCTGAGAGGAAATCAGCTCGAACTGATCGCCAATGCCGCCCAGCGCTTTCAGCGCGTTTAAAAGCAGGGCTGACGCGGCCCCCAGCGTGGCGGAGGTTTTGCCGGTGATGATGCGCCCGTCGCTCAGCTCCATGGCCCCGGCGGGTGCGCCGGTGGCCTCTGCCTTAGCAAGCGCCGCGCCCACGGCGGGGCAAAGCTCCGGCGTTACGTCCGCCTGATTCATCAGAAGCTTCAGCTTACGCACGGTTTCCGCGTCGCCCCGGCCCCGTGCCTCGTCCGCCCCGGCGGCGTAAAACCGCCGGAGGATTTCCCGCCGGGAGGCAAACCGGCAGGCCTCGTCATCCACAATACAGTTGCCCGCCTGATTCACCCCCATGTCCGTGGGGGATTTGTAAGGAGAAGCCCCTTGAAGCTTGCGGAACATCGCGTCCAGCACCGGGAAAATCTCCACGTCCCGGTTGTAGTTCACCGCCGTGGTTCCATAGGCCTCCAGGTGGAAGGGGTCAATCATATTCACGTCGGAAAGGTCAGCCGTGGCAGCCTCGTAGGCCAGATTTACCGGGTGCTTCAAGGGCAGATTCCAGATGGGAAAGGTTTCAAATTTTGCATAGCCTGCCTGCACGCCCCGCTGATTTTCATGGTAAAGCTGGCTGAGACAGGTGGCCATTTTCCCGCTGCCGGGACCGGGGGCCGTTACCACTACCAGAGAACGGGTGGTTTCGATATAATCGTTTTTCCCCAAGCCCTCGTCGCTGACGATGTGCTCCACATCCGAGGGATAGCCCGGAATGGGATAGTGCAGGAAGCACCGCACGCCCAAAGTTTCCAGCCGACGACGGAAGGCCTGCGCGGCAACCTGGCCCTCCCAGCGGGTGATGACCACGCTGCCAACGTACAGCCCAAGAGAATGGAAGCTGTCAATCAGGCGGAGCACGTCCTCATCATAAGGAATGCCCAGATCGCCCCGGATTTTATTCTTCTCGATGTCTCCCGCCGCGATGGCGATGACGATTTCCACATCCGCCGCCAATTGCTGGAGCATCCGCACCTTGCTGTCCGGTGCAAAGCCGGGAAGAACCCGGGAGGCGTGGTAGTCGTCAAACAGCTTCCCGCCAAATTCCAGATACAGCTTCCCGCCAAAATCGCCGATCCGGCGGCGAATATGCTCCGACTGGAGCTTTAAATACAACTCGTTGTCAAATCCAATGTGTCCCATACGATGGTCCCCCTCCGCTTATCCCCTAAAATTTATATCAGTCCTAAACTTTACCATGAACAAAATTTGCAATAAAAAAAGTCATATTTTCGATTGTCTCCTCAGGAAACGAAAAAATGACCTGAATGCGGCAGAATGTCCGCAACGCGGACATTCTACCACAAACCGAGCCGATTGAAAAGCGCCGATGCCCCTTTTTTCACCGGAAAGCGCGGAGAAACGGTTTACTTTGACGGAGCGGCGGGGTACAATAAAAATGCGGTCCCGGCCCGCAGGGAGAGTGTTTGATCTGTGTGCCGCGCCGGGAAAATCAGGAAATTGCAAAATCCGGTATCTCTAAAATTGATACCGGCCATTAAAAACGAACCCTTTACTTATGCCCGCGCCTTCTGTATAATTAAAAAGGTTGCGGGTCTTTTGAAAAAGGACCTGCCCGATGGGTATAAATGAAACTTTTGGGGAGGCTGGCGCTATGGCAAACTGCGCGATTGTAGGCATCAACTGGGGCGACGAGGGGAAGGGCCGGATGGTAGACCTCATCACCGACCGTTACGACGTGGTGATTCGCTATCAGGGCGGCGGCAACGCCGGGCACACCGTGGTGAACGAATTCGGCAAGTTCGCACTGCACCTGCTGCCCTCCGGTATTTTCCGCCCCGGCGTGGTGAATATCTTGGGCAACGGCGTGGCCGTGGACTGTGAAAGTCTGTGGACCGAGATGGAGGACATCCGAAGCAAGGGCGTGTCCATCACCCCGGAGAATTTGAAAATCAGCGACCGGGCGTCTTTGCTGCTGCCGTGGCACCGTTTGTTGGACGGGCTGGAGGAGCAGCGCCTTGCCGACAAGAAATACGGCTCCACCAAGCAGGGCATCGCCCCTTTCTATTCCGACAAATTTCAGAAGAAGACCGTGCAGGCGGGGGAGCTTTTGTATCCCGCCCGGCTGAAGGAGCACCTTGCGTCTCTTTTGGAGTGGAAGAACCTGACCATTGAAAAGGTCTATGGGGCAAAGCCCTATACCATGGAGGAGCTGATGGCTTGGATTGGGGATTTCGGCGAAAAGCTGAAACCCTTCATCTGCGACACCGGCGCGTTTTTGCGCGAAGCACAGGGGCAGGGCAAGAGCTTCCTGTTCGAGGCCCAGCTTGGCTCTCTCCGGGATTTAGACTACGGTATTTATCCCTACACCACTTCTTCCAACGCCATTGCGGCCTATGCCCCCGTTGGCTCCGGCGCGCCGTGGGCGAGGATTGACGAGGTGGTGGGCGTGGTGAAGGCCTATTCCTCCTGCGTGGGGGAGGGGCCGTTTACCTGTGAATGGTTTGGCGAGGAAGCCGAGCAGCTTCGGGAGGCCGGAAACGAATACGGCGCAAAAACCGGCCGTCCCCGCCGGGTAGGCCCCATCGATCTGGTGGCCACGCGGTACGGCGTGGAGGTGCAGGGCGCGACGAATATTGCCCTGACCAAGCTGGACGTGCTGAGCTATCTGGAGAAAATCCCCGTGTGTGCCCACTATGAAGTGGACGGGAAGCAGACCGACGCGTTCCCCTTCCCGGCCATTCTTTCCGAGGCAAAGCCCGTGACGGAGTATGTGGACGGCTGGAAGTGCGACATTTCCGGCGTGCGCCGGTGGGAGGATTTGCCCAAGGCCGCGCAGGACTATGTGCTGCTGGTGGAAAAGACCATCGGCTGCCGCATCGGCTATGTCTCTGTTGGGCCGGAGCGGGACTCTATTATTATCCGGTAAAACTGAAACCTGCGGGCAATCCCGCTGTATTCCCGGGGAGGGAGGCGGCCTCCGGGCGTCTCCCTCCTCCCGACTTTACTGTGAAAGGCTGACACACTATGAGCAAGGATCGCTACGAATCCCCTCTGGCGTCGCGGTATGCATCAAGCTATATGCTGCGCCTGTTTTCTCCCGACACCCGGTTTCAAACGTGGCGGAAGCTGTGGGTGGAGCTGGCCCGGGCAGAGCGGGCCCTTGGCCTGCCCATCACGCAGGCGCAGGTGGAAGAGCTTGCCGCCCATGTCGCCGACATCGACTACGACTGCGCCGCCAAGCGGGAAAAAGAGGTCCGTCACGACGTGATGGCCCATGTGTACGCCTTTGGGCAGGCGGCGCCCTCCGCTGCGGGCATCATTCATCTGGGGGCCACAAGCTGCTATGTCACCGATAACGCGGATTTGATTATTTTCCGGGACGGGCTGAACTACCTCCGGGGAGAGCTTTGCGCGGTGCTGGAGAATCTGGGCGGCTTTGCGGAAAAATACAAGGCCATGCCCACGCTGGGCTACACACACTATCAGCCCGCCCAGTTGGTGACGGTGGGCAAGCGGGCCACACTCTGGATGCAGGATTTGCTGTCGGATTTGGAGGAGCTGGATTTCGTGCTTGCCAGCATGAAATTCTTAGGCTGCCGAGGTACCACCGGCACGGAGGCAAGCTTTCTGGACCTGTTTGACGGGAACGGCGAAAAGGTTGACGAAATGAACCGCCTGCTCTGCGCGGCCTTCGGGTTTGGGGAGTGCTTTGCCGTGTGCGGGCAGACCTATCCCAGAAAGCTGGACAGCCGGATTTTAAACGTACTTTCCTCCATTGCGCAGAGCTGTTATCGCTTCGCCAATGATCTGCGCCTGCTGCAGCACGACCGGCAGGTTGAAGAGCCTTTTGAAAAGAACCAGATCGGTTCTTCCGCCATGCCCTATAAGCGCAACCCCATGCGGGCGGAGCGCATCTGCTCCCTTTCCCGTTATCTGATGGCGGATGCCATGAACGCACCCATGACCGCAAGCGTACAATGGCTGGAGCGGACGCTGGACGACTCTGCCAACCGGCGCATCTCCCTTCCCGAGGGCTTTTTGTGCGCAGACGCGATTTTGCGCCTGATGGCCAACGTGACGGATGGTCTGCATGTGAATGAGAAAATTGTGGACAAAGCGGTGCGGGAATATCTGCCCTTTATCTCCACGGAAAATTTGATGATGGAGGCCGTGAAGCGCGGGGGCGACCGCCAGCAGCTTCACGAAGTAATTCGGGAATGCTCTATGGCCGCCACCGCCCGGATGAAGGAGGGCGAGCCGTGCGATTTGCTGGAGCGGCTGGCGGGAGAGCCGGTGTTCGGCATGACCGCCGAGGAGATCGCCGCGGCGCTGGACCCCGCGCTTTACATCGGCCGGTGCCCTCGGCAGGTGGAGGCGTTTTTGGAGAAGGCACGGCCCGCCTTTGCCGGCGCCTCCGGCGGGAGCGTTGAAATCAGTCTGTGACGGGCAGCGGGCCGTGCCCTTCGGAAAATCATCCGAAGGGCGGCCCGCCGCCAGCGAATTTCTTGTGGCGTTAAGGAATTTTCATGGGCTGTGGCTGCAAAAAATATTTGGTAAAGCGACAGATGTCCTCCGTATAGAGTACTTTTCCGCGGGTTGTGACGCAATGTTTAGAAAAAATGCAGGAGCCTGCCGGAGATATTCGTTTAATTTGACGTTGACAGCGGCGCTTTCTAATGGTAAACTTGCTCCATTAAAACCGCAGCGGTTTTATTTAAAAACTGAAAATATCAACAAAGGCGTTGATGGAGAAAAGTACCGCGGAAGATCGGTCAAAGTGAGCAGGCGGCAGTGGGAAGCCTGCACAAGAGTCCGCGCGAAGAACACTCCGGAGCTGCGATCTGAACGCGGGGTCCCCTGCCAGTAGGAAAGACGAGTTGCGACCGTTAAAGCGCACGGGCTTGTTGGAGCCTTGAAGGTGACTGTTTTACAGTAAGTTAGGTGGCACCGCGGATAGCAGCTATTCGTCCTAAAATTTTAGGATATAGCTGCGTTTTTATACGCTCTTCCAAGGAAGAGGTAGAAAATCCGGAGGTGCTTTTTATGTGTTCAATTATGGGTTTTTCAAGCAAAAAGTTGACGGAGGAAGAGGTTAAAGCTTACTTTGGCCGCTCTGTTGACCGGGGACCGGACATGACCCGTGTTTCCGAAACAAAGTCCGGCTATCTCTGCTTCCACCGTCTGGCCATCATGGGCCTGAACGAGACGGGGATGCAGCCCTTTCAGCTTGAGGGCGATCAGGCGGTGTGCAACGGCGAAATTTACGGCTTCCGCCCCATCCGCAAAAAACTCTCTCAGCGGTATACGTTTAAAAGCGGCAGCGACTGCGAGATTCTGCTTCCCATGTTCCATGAATACGGACTTTCCATGTTTGCCCGGCTGGATGCGGAGTTTGCGCTGATTATTTATGACTGCGCAACCGATTCCCTGATTGCCGCCCGGGATCCCATCGGCATTCGCCCCCTGTTCTATGGATACGACGCGGGCGGCGCCATCATATTTGCCAGCGAGGCGAGAAACCTGGTGGGCCTGTGCGCCAAGATTTGCCCCTTCCCTCCGGGACACTATTATGCCTACGGCAAGTTTATCCGGTTTGCAGATCTCACGGAGGTAACCGCCCGGGTTCGGGGCGATCTGGACACCGTTTGCCGGGGAATTCGCGACAGGCTGATTGCCGCCGTGGATAAGCGGCTGGACGCGGATGCGCCGCTGGGCTTCCTTCTTTCCGGCGGACTGGATTCCTCTTTGGTGTGCGCCATCGGCTCCGTGGTTTTGGGAAAGAAAATCCGCACCTTTGCCATCGGTATGGATAAGGATGCAATCGACCTTAAATATGCACGGGAAGCGGCTGATTTTCTGGGTGCGGACCACACAGAAATCTATATGACCCGGGAGGATGTGCTTGCGGCACTTCCGGAGGTCGTCTCCATTCTTGGAACGTGGGACATCACCACAATCCGGGCCAGCATGGGCATGTATCTCTGCTGCAAGGCAATCCATGAGCAGACGGACGTTCGGGTGCTGCTGACCGGCGAAATTTCCGATGAGCTGTTCGGCTATAAATATACCGATTTTGCCCCCTCTGCCGCCGCATTCCAGCAGGAGTCTCAAAAGCGGATTGAGGAACTTTATATGTACGATGTGCTCCGGGCCGACCGCTGCATCGCAGACAACTCCATCGAGGCCCGCGTCCCCTTTGGCGATCTTGGCTTTGTGAAATATGTCATGGCCATTGACCCCGCTATGAAGCTCAACACCTATGGAATGGGGAAATATCTCCTGCGTCATGCCTTTGAAAACGACCACCTGCTGCCGGAGAGCATCCTGTGGCGGGAGAAGGCGGCCTTTTCCGACGCGGTGGGCCATTCCATGGTGGATGATTTGAAGGCCTATGCCGAGACGGCATACACCGATGAGGAATTTGAGCGTCTGCGGCGTAAATATGATTACTGCATGCCTTTTACAAAGGAGAGCCTGCTGTACCGTGAGCTGTTTGAAAAGGCATATCCCGGTCAGGCCCAAATGGTTAAGGATTTCTGGATGCCAAACAAAGCGTGGGAGGGCTGTGACGTAAGTGACCCTTCAGCCCGGGTGCTCTCTAACTACGGACAAAGCGGCACGTAAGCAATTTGGAGCTTTGGCTCCTAATTTCCATAAAATCGGCGTATCACACAGAAAAACAGGAGGATGAATGCTATGACTACCACACCGACCGCCCTGCCGGAGCTGTTCGGCAGCCTTGTTTTTAATGAGGAAACCATGCGCCAGCGCCTGTCCCCGGCATCTTACAGCGCGTGGAAAAGATGCATTACCGACGGCACCTCTTTGGACATTTCCATTGCCAACGAGATTGCAGAGTCTATGAAGCAGTGGGCCGTGGAGCACGGAGCTACCCACTTTACACATTGGTTCCAGCCCATGACCGGCGTCACCGCGGAAAAGCACGACAGCTTTGTGGCCCCCATTGGCGGGGGAAAGATTGTCATGGAGTTCTCGGGCAAGGAGCTGGTCCGGGGTGAACCGGACGCGTCCTCCTTCCCCTCCGGCGGACTGCGGGCCACTTTTGAGGCCCGGGGCTACACCGCATGGGACCCCACGGTTTTTGCCTTCATTAAGGACGGAAGCCTTTGTATCCCCACGATTTTCTGTTCCTACTCCGGCGAGGCACTGGATAAAAAGACGCCCCTGCTTCGTTCCATGAACGAAGTCAGCCGTCAGGCTGTGCGCATCCTGCGTCTGTTTGGCGACACGGAAACCCGGCGCGTCACACCGCAGGTGGGACCGGAGCAGGAGTATTTCCTCATCGACAAAAAGGGCTATGCCCAGCGGGAGGACCTGCGGTTTTGCGGGCGGACCCTGTTTGGGGCAAAGCCGCCCAAGGGGCAGGAGCTGGAGGACCATTACTTCGGCGCGATCCGTCCCCGTGTGGCTGCGTTTATGAAGGAGCTGGACGAGGAACTGTGGAAGGTGGGAGTGCTTTCCAAGACCAAGCACAACGAAGTGGCCCCCGGGCAGCATGAGATGGCCCCCATTTTCTCCGACGCAAACACTGCCTGCGACCACAACCAGTTGGCCATGGAGATGATGAAGCGGGTGGCCGACCGTCACGATCTGGTCTGCCTGCTCCATGAAAAGCCCTTTGCAGGCGTCAACGGTTCCGGTAAGCACGACAACTGGTCGCTGGGAACCGACACGGGGAAAAACCTGCTTAAGCCCGGTTCCACCCCCAGCCAGAACGCACAGTTTTTGCTGTTCCTTGCCGCCTTTATTAAGGGCGTGGACGAATATCAGGATGTGCTGCGCACCACCGTGGCCTTCCCGGGGAACGACCACCGTCTGGGCGCGCAGGAAGCGCCTCCCGCCGTGGTGTCCGTCTTTTTGGGCGACGAGCTGAACGCCGTGGTGGAATCCATCATCAATGGCACCGCCTATACGGACACCGGAAAGCGGACGCTGGAGGTAGGCGTGGATGTGCTGCCCGCCATCCGGCAGGACAACACGGACCGCAACCGCACCTCTCCCATGGCGTTTACAGGCAACAAGTTTGAGTTCCGTATGCTGGGCTCGTCCCAGTCCATCTCCGGACCCAACATTGCGTTGAACACCATTATGGCGGAGGAGCTGGAGCAGTTTGCTGACCAGCTTGAAAAGGCGAAGGACTGCACCGCGGAGCTGCAGGCGCTGATCCGCAAGACCTTTACCGAGCATCAGCGCATTATTTTCAATGGCAACGGCTATGACGATGCATGGATTCAGGAAGCCAAACGGCGGGGTCTTTCCAATTTGGCCTCTTCTCCCGACGCGCTGAAAACCTATACCGCGCAAAAGAACATGGATTTGTATATCAAGCACGGTATCTACACCAAGAGCGAGATTGAGGCGCGGGCCGAGATTCACATTGAGAATTACGTCACCACCATTTCCATTGAGGGAAAAATTATGGTGGACATGATTCGCCGTCAGATTCTTCCCGCCGTCTCTTCCTACGCCGGAGAGCTGTGCCGCCGTGCGGCCGACAAGAGCGCTCTGGGCGCGGCCCACAAATACGAAACGGACATTGCAGCAAAGATCGGGACGCTGACCGACGGCCTGCTGGAGGCAGTGGAGCGGCTGGAAGAGGATCTGGGAAAGCCTCATGGAGATTCCAGAGCAGCGATGGATTACGTCCACGACTCCATCCTTTCCGACATGACCGCGGCGAGAAAGATTGCCGACGAGCTGGAAACACTGACCGCCCGGGAATACTGGCCCTTCCCGGTGTACGGCGACCTGCTGTTCTATATCTGATTATAAAAATACGAGCCGGGAAGCCAATTGGCTTCCCGGCTCATATTTTTTGCATTTAGCTTTCCATGTGCTTGCCCATAAACGAGGCAATGGTCTGCGCCAGCTTATATTCTGTCTCAGTGACGGGAATCATGGGGCCTTGACCGACAAACACCACCGCGCCAAGAAGATCGCCTTCCGACAATATGGGGGCGGCCAGCAAAATTTGAAACTTTTCAACAGCGTCACTTACCGGGATGGCGGGCTGGGCAGGGTCCGCCTGATAGACCTTGCGGGTTTCCATCTGCTCCTCCAGCTCCGGAGAAATGTGCTTGCCCATCAGCTCCCGCCGTCCGCCTCCGGCCACGGCCACGATGGTGTCCCGGTCGGTGACGGCGCAGATAGCGCCGGTGGACTTGCTGACGGACTCGCAAAGCTGTCCGGCAAAATCCTCCACGCCGCCCAGCAGCGAGTATTTTTTAAAAATGACCTCGCCGTCCCGGCTGGTGTAAATCTCCAATGGGTCGCCGTTACTGATAACATTGACATCGTAGACCTTGTCTGGTCGGTTACTGGTCGACTGGACGAGCCGGGTCTGTAAGCTATCCACGATGCCTGACTTAAAATTTGCGGCGTCCTCCGTTTCCGGAAGTGTGCCGCTTTGGAGGATAGCATCAATATCCGCCTTGAGTTGGATTTCGATGTGATCCTCATAGACCTTGATTTGCTCGATCATCAGCTCCAGGTCGTTTCGCTCCAGCTTGGGCTTTTGAAGAATGTCCTCGAACACATCCATGGCAGTTTTGGCGGCGCGGTTCACCTGAATGATGGTGCTGCGCTTGTCCTCCGTCATGGCGATCTGGTTTTGCAGGCCCTCCATGCGGCGCAGCAGGTCGCTTTCCAACTCGTCGTAAGTCGCCTCCAGCGTCTCTTCCGTTTCCGGGTGCTTCATAATGTCCCGGATGCGCGCTCGCTTGGTGGCTTTCAATTCCTCCTGCAAGTCGGTCAGGATCTCCGCCAGATGCTCCGCCGACCGCTCCGTTTCGCCCACGTCCTCCCGCTCCCGGGCGAGGTCTTCGTTCAGCCGCTCCAGCATGTCGGCGGAGTTTTCCTTCACCTTGCGGACGTAAGCCTTTACCACCTCGTCCAGCCTGTCCACCCGAATATGGTGGCTGGTGCAGCCCTTCAGACCGCGCTTGTGATATTCGCCGCAGCGGTAGGCGTCCTTCAAATCCGACCGGCTCATGGCGAACATGGGGCTGCCGCAGTCACCGCAGACCAGGAAGCCGGAGTAGGTGTTGTCGTTGATTTTCACGCCGCGATAGCAGGAGGTGGCGCGCTTTTCACGCAAGGCTTTCGTGGTAGCGAAGGTGCGGTAGTCGATGATGGGCTGGTGGTGGTTTTCAAACACCAGATGGTCGGCTTCCTCCCGCTTTAATTCCTTGCCATTGATTTTTTTGCGGGTGTACTTGCCCTGCCGGAGCGTGCCGATATAAAAATCGTTGTCCAGAATCCCCTGCACGGTGACGATCGCCCATACCGGCTTCACCTGCCGCTTGTATTCGACACCGTCCGCTTCCTTGCGCTCCCGCTCCGCCATGCGGGGCGTGGGAATGTCCTCGTCTGTGAGGTAGTTTGCAATTTTTTTGTAGCCCCAACCGTCGTTGTAGAAGTCAAAAATCCTGCGCACAATGTCCGCCTCCGTGGGGACGATCTCAAACTGCTGCTGTTTGTTCACGATGTAGCCGTAGGGAGCGGCGCAGATCCATTTGGCGTCGCTTTGTCGGCGCTTGATGACGGATCTCACCTTTTTGCTGGTGTCGGTGACAGGCATCTCGTTGATGAGGAACTGGAACTGAATTTTCAGCCAGTCGTCATCATTGGGGAAGTCGATGTTGTCGCCAATGGAGATGATGCGTACGCCGGCGTCCCGCAAGTCCTCAAGCTCCACCAGCCCCCGGCTGTTCCGGCGGGAAAAACGGGAGAAGTCCTTGACCACCAGGATGTCCTTTTGATGCGCCATCAGCTCCCGCCGCATGGACTGATACCCCTCCCGCTGCTCAAAGGTGTAGCCTGAGCGGTCGCGATCCTCGTAAAAGGAGAGGGTGGATCCGGGAAAGCGCTGCTTCACAAAACCTGAGAGGATAGCTTTTTGGTTTTCGATGGAGGTGTTGTCCCGGTCCAGCTCCTCGTCCACGGAGATGCGGCAGTAGCCCGCGATGTCAAAGCGTTCTATCAATATATATCACATCCATAAGATTTATTATAGATAATATTGTATATTACTTTTGAGGAATACGCAAGTTAAAAATCAGGAGAGCGTCCTGATGTGTTTTCGGTAAAATAGAAATGCAGAAAAGGTCTCCAAAAGTGCATAGCGGATAATGGCAAAAAGATGAGCCATTGTCAGCGCTCCAAATAACAGTTACCCTTAGTTTGTTCACGACTAAGAGGCGGCACCCTTAGTGACGGGTATACAAACCCAAGGAGGTGAACTCCGACCCCTACCCACTGCTTGCATTGTACCAAATCCGCTCCCGAAGGAGCAATATTTAATACGACTTTATTATACGAGGAGGTAACAGGAAGGTGTTGAAAATGGCTCAGAAAGAGTATATCAAGCATCTCTACGAAGTGGAAGAAAAAAGTGTGCTTGAAATCGCAAATACCACAGGCTTTAATTACCGCACAGTCCGAAAATACGCGTATCAGGAGGACTGGAGCAACTATAATGTCCCCCAGAAGCTAGACACAAAAATTGTCAACCATCATGACACCTGATATACTAAAACAAAGGAAGGTGTCGAAAATGGGCAAGCGGAATTTCACAGCGGAGTACAAAGCATCCTTGGTGGTCGAGATGCTGCGTGAGGAGCAGCACATCAGTGAAATCGCAGCGCGGGAGGGCATCAGCCGTACACAACTTCAGAACTGGAAGAAGGAATTTCTGGAGAAGGCGCCGGAAGTCTTTTCGGGTAGCAAATCGGCCAAAGAAGCTGCCAGGAAGGAGCAGGAAGCTGCCAAGCGCGAGGCTTCCATGCTCAAAACCATCTGCTTTATCTGTCTTGACCTTGCGCAAAGAATTGTTCCCATATTCCTTGATGAGCAGCGGATTGACCTCACTGACAAAAATCCCGGCGTCATGGAGCAGCTGGGCCACCGGCTCATAGTACCGCCCCGTGTGCTCCAGTACCACCCGTGTTTCACCCCCAGACTTTTCAGCCGCCTCGCCAGCTCGCTGAGTTCGCTGGAGGTATGGCGTACTTCAAAGGGCTTTGCGACCAGTTCTCCAAAGGGACGAATCACCGATACCATAACTTTTCCCTTTGGAAACATCAATTCCGACTGCGTTCATAACCTACGCTCCCACCATAGATTTACAATTGGCGAACCATCCTTTGCTCTCGCTTTGTCGGACGGGCCTTTATTACCAACGCATTGGTTTCGGTGTCTGCGAAAACCTGTTCTATTACCATTTTCGTGGTTCCGACTAATGAATGAATAAGGCTCTTTATACGCAACTTGTGACCCTGCTTTCCTGATTTCTTTTGTGACATTAAAAATCATAGCAGAATCCCTGCTACGCAGGGCCTTATTCACTTTTTATTACCCACACATTCTACCGAAGAGCCGACTTTTTCGATTTTATTTTCATCCCCCCGGAGCCGCTGGAGGACAAGTCCTCCGATGAATGAAAAATGACGAGGATCCGCTTCTTTAGAAGCGGGCCCTCGCGGGAAAGCCGGTTCGCGCATCATGCGCGGACCGGCTTTCTCCGTGTATGGGGCTCGGGGCGTCACAGTGCCAGCTTCTCCCGGTTCACCGCCCGGAATACCGTCATCAGCAGAATCTTCACGTCGAACAGCAGGCTCCAGTTCTCGATATAATAGAGATCGTGCTCGACGCGGCCCTCGATGGACGTGTCTCCCCGGAAGCCGCACACCTGCGCCCAACCGGTGATGCCGGGGCGCACCTGGTGCTTGACCATATAGCGGGGAATATTCTCTCGGAACTGCTCCACATAGTGCGGAACCTCGGGCCGGGGCCCTACAAGTGACATATCTCCCTTCAACACGTTGAAAAACTGGGGAAGCTCGTCGATGGAAAATTTGCGGATAAAGGAACCAAACCGTGTTTTCCGGGGGTCGGCGTCGGTGCTCCAACCGGTAGTCTCGCCGGCGTTGACCCGCATGGATCGAAATTTGTACATATGAAAGGGTTTCTTGTTCCGCCCAACCCGCTCCTGCCGGAACAGGATGGGGCCGGGAGAACTGAGCCCTACGCCGACGGCGGCCAGCAGCATCAGCGGCGAGGTTAGGATAATCAGCACCAGCGCGCCGAGGATATCCTCGGCGCGTTTGAAAAACGCGTTTCCCAGGTTGTCCAGCGGGATGCGCCGCAGATTGATCAAAGGCAGCCCGTCCAGATTGTCCACCTGGGGATTGCTGGGCAGATGCGCCGCGTAAAACGGGATAATGGACGCTTTTGTGCCGGTTTTTTCGCAGATGGAGATGAGCCCGGGCATCCGCCCGTTGTCCGCGGAGGGAATCGCCAGCACCACCTCATCCGGCTTCCGTTCATCGAGAATTTCCTCCAGGGAGTCGTAACCGCCCAGATGCGCCAGCCCGCCCCACGGGGCGGCGAAGACGACGCCGTCCACCAGAAAGCCCAGATTTTTTTCGGCCCGCACCTTTTTCAGATAGCTCTCCGCCGCGGAGCCGCCGCCCACCAGCACCACGTGCTTGAGGTTATAGCCCTTCGCCCGGAAGCGGCGCAGCAGCAGCCGTAAAACGACCCGCTTTCCAAGGAGCAGCGCGCTGCTGAAGCAGAAAAACAGCACCAGCGTCCAACGGGACATGTGGTTCAGGCGAAACACGAACAGTGCCGCCACCAAAATAGCGGTATCCATGGTGTTCACAGCCAGAAAGCGCGCGGCCTCCCGGTGAAACCGGACGGAGCGGTAGGATTCGTAAAGGCCTGACATGGCGTAGCTCAAAAGGCTCAGCGCCGCCGCCGCCACGCCCAGATAGACATAGTACCGAAAGGGAACCCCCTCAATGCCGCCAAAGAGGTAAAAGCGCACCCAATAGGCTAGCAGCATAGAAAGAAATACCAGAATTCCATCTGACAGAACGTGCAGTTGGTTCAGCAGCCGCTGGTTCTCTTTAATCATTCCAAAATCCCCCTGAAACCGTCGTTTTATACGGGTTGATTGTACCTTGTAAGCGTATTTCTGTCAACCGGCGTCACTCGCGGGGAGAGACGGCGGGCCAGGGAACCGGACGCCGAAAAAGCGGCGGCCTCCCCCATGGAAGGCCGCCGCCGGAGAATTACACTGCCGGAAACCCGAGCCGTAAAGTCAGAAGCGCCCCTCAGCGGCCTTGCGCCTTGGTTCTGGCCGCTCCCGCCGGGACGCGAATGGGGAGCGGTTCGCCGGACGCGGCGGAGAGGTACGCCTCCATCACCCGGGGCAGAACGTGATCCAGCCCATAGGGCAAAACGGCTTGGCGGGCCCGCGCGCCCAGCTCCCGCCGCAGCGCCGCATCCTCCGCCAGACGGCACAGCCCCGCGGAGAGCGCCGCCTCGTCCCCGTAGGGGTACAGCAGTCCGCCGCCGGAGAGCAGATCCGTGTGCCCCTTCACCGCGCTGGCCACCACCGGAAGGCCCGCGTACATGGCCTCCATGACGTTGAAGGGCAGTCCCTCCGACCGGCTGGCGGACGCCGCCAGATCCGCGGCGGCGTACCACCGGGGCATGTCCGGCTCCTGCCCGGGGAACACGATGCGCCCCTCAAGACCCAGGCGCCTCGCAAGCGCCTTGCAGTCCTCAAGCAAGGAACCCTGTCCGGGGAGCGCCAGCTTCACGTTCTCCGGAACCCGCGCCATGGCCCGAATCAGCGCGGCCTGGGACTTCCGGGCGGAAAATTCCGCCCCATAGACTGCCAGCAGGTCCGCCGGGCCAAGACCCAGCTCCCGCCGCTTTGCCGCGCCGTCGGCCTCGCGGCCCTCCAGCCGGGAGAAATCCACGCCCATGCCGGGGATGTTCTCCACCCGCCGGGCCAGCTTCGTTTCCCGCGCCAGCGCGTAGTCCCATTGGTTCATGGTGAGCAGCAGGTCGGTCTGGGGCGCGGTAATCCGCTCCGCCCCAAGGAGAATTTCCCGCTTTAGTGGTCCCGTTCCGTCATCGAACAGGTACCCGTGAACCACGTTCACAACGGGGGGCCGCCGCCGTCCCAGCCCCGCCGCCGCGCGGCGGGTGAAAAAGGAGGCCAGGGACGTATGGGCGATCACCAGGTCATACGCCGTCTCCTCCATCGCCCAGCGCAAAAGCCTTTGGGCGCGGAGGTTGGCGGGGGCGGTCATTTTCTTTTCAAAGGGAAGCGGGAACTCCCGATCCGCCTCGGAAATTTCCGCGCGCACGCCGCCGCAGGCAATGTGAACCTCCCAGCCCAGCGCGCGAAACGCCGCCAGGTAGGGACGGTGGAAATTGAAAAGGTGCGAATATGTAGACGCGGTGAACAGCACACTTGGAGCCACGGCCCCACCTCCTTCGCGGCGATAGCCGGAATTTGTTTAGATCCACATGATTATAGAAGACATCTTCTCCATTTTCAAGCGGAATCAGAAAACCACAAGTTGTCTTCCGGCTTCCACCGACATATTCTTTTCTAAAAGAAGACGGCGGATATGTTGCTAAAATACCGCATTCAGCGTGATTTCAAAGCAGATGAATCAGTCCGAAAACAGGTGCGCTTAAACACATAAATAGGTTCCCGCCCGGATTTTTTCAATTTTATTCTGTGTCTCAAGACGCTGAAGATAATAATGAATCAGATTTTCTTTCAATCCCGTTTTACAAGCAATCTCTTTTAAGGTAAAGGAAGTTCCCGATTGTCGGTGCTCCGCAACAATTTCATGGATTCTCTCCTTGTTTGTCCGGAATTCTGGAAGCGAATAACGCCGCTCTGTTTCCAAGTAGCGAAGCTCACCGGATTGAACTAAATTGTGCAGGCATTTACGAATGGAGTCCGCTGGCGCATCTATATATCTGCCAAGCTGAGCGGCGCTTACAATATTTTTCGCCTGTGCCCGCTGCAGAATCATATCGGTGATTTCCGAAGCGGAAAGTGCGTTGTATTTCCCGCGGATGCTGTAAAAAGGAATGCTCTCAAACCCGTTTCTGATCAGAAATTCCTTTCCCCGCTTGGCAAGAAACACTGCATCGAGCCGTTTTCCCGATTGCTTCCCACGCAGTACGGGAGCGGCGCCATGCGTTGACGGCCCCCAGCCTTGAAGGCGTTTGCACAGCGGCGAAGACAGTTGACGAGAAATGCCGTTGATCTCCCAGGTTTGGTGCTGAAAAGAAATATTCTCCCAGCAAAGGCCGGACATCTCCGCAAATGTCAGCCCACCCTGCCAACATAGCCAGACGATCCGCGTATCCAAAGAATCTCCCTCCTGCTCCAGGGCTTGCTGAAGCGGTGCGGGATCCCCATGAGATGATACGTCAGCACGCTTAGGCAGCGGCCTTTCCGGGCAGTTTTCTCTAATCAGGGAATAGAGCGACCGAATTTCATATCCGGATATCCGGGATACCTGCTCGATGGAAAATGTCTCAAGCGCACTCAGAATAAACAGCCCGCTCAGATCCCGCAGCGTGATGTCGGTAAACCCTGCGGCACTTAGCTCCTTACGGGCTGCCCACGTGACGTTCATCCGCGTCGTAGGGCCGCCCTTTGCCTTTTTCGAATGAATTACATAGTCTCCCCTATGCTGTGCGCGCCAAATCGTTTGAAATAAATCTTCCGGAAGTGGAACGGTTCTGCCGTTCACAGACAAGGAGCTGTGTTCAAGATTGAGATCCGACCACTTTAGCTGAGAAATCTCCTCTGCGCTCAACCCTGCATACAGGCTCAGGATCAAAATGAGTTTCCCGTTTGACAGCTCTTCTGTGCGTAAGAAAAGAATGAGCCTTTCCCGAGCCTTGGCGTCAAGCATCTTTTGATTGATTTGCATAGGTTCCCTCTTTTGATCCAAAAATCTTCAGTCAGGCAGCCTGCGCCCTTGGATGCGGCATCGTCAGGCCTGACTCCATACGGCGATAAAAGCCACTGGTTTACCTTGGTAGATACCCTATGTTATATTTATATCGGCAAACATCCGTACCGTCAAGAGATTTTGGGCGCAAGCGATGTTACAAGATTATTACAAATGCGCAAAGCGCTTGCACGGTCAAAAAAAATCTGCTAGAATCCATCATGAACAAACGAGGCGGATTCCTTCATCTCCCGGAGTAGATACGGGACCGGCTAGCCACGGTATGTACGCCGGGATTGTGAGCGGCCAAATCAGATGTTCAACACACTGCTGCGGAAACCAAGCCGGAGCGCACAAGAGTGCGCGCCGCACCCAAAACCTATGGTCGAGGAAGCGGCGCGGGGTTCAAGTTCGCCCGACGCGATGAAAGCGGCGAATTTAAAAGGAGGAAAATCCATGAAGAAGTTTCTTTCCCTGGTTCTGTCTCTGGTGATGACCATGTCCTTGGTCACCATCGGCGCCGGAGCCACCGAGTACGCGGACTTCAGCGACAAGTCTGAAGTTCAGTACGAGGAAGCAGTTGCGGTTCTCAACAAGATCGGTATCATCACCGGCTATGAGGACGGCAGCTTTAAGCCCACTGGGGCTCTGACCCGCGGCGCCGCCGCCAAGATCATCGTTTCCCTGATGATCGGCTCCGAGGCCGCCGCCAACCTGACGGTTGCTGCCGCCCCCTACAAGGACGTGGCCGTGACCAACACCTTTGCCGGCGTCATCTCTTATTGCAAGACCGCTGGTTACATCAACGGCTATACCGACGGCACCTTCCGTCCCACCGCCGCCCTGACCGGCTATGCCTTCAGCAAGATGCTGCTGGGCGCGCTGGGCTATGACGGCAAGATCGAGGGCTTCACCGGCGAGGGCTGGACCATGAACGTTGCCCGCCTGGGCAAGGTCGCCGGCCTGTTCGACGATTTCGCCACCTCTTTCCAGGGCAACGCCGGCCTGACCCGCGAGGCTGCCTGCCTGCTGGCCCTGAACACCCTGAAGGCCACCGAGGTTGAGTATGTCGGCGGCACCAGCGTTGTGGCTGGCGACGCCAGCGTTATCATCAACGCCCAGCGTGAGCTGAAGACCAGCAACAACAAGAACATCAACCAGAACATCGGCAAGGAAAAGGCCAACGCCACCGCCGAGTACACCCTGGAGTTCGGCGAGGATCACTTTGCCGACCTGAAGCTGACCGCCGAGGGTTCCGCCCGTGACGATTTCGGCCGCCCCTCCAATAAGTGGAGCTACAAGAACGTCACCATCGGTACCTATGCGATCACTCCCGACTACACCTTCACGACCCGTGCCTCCGGCGACACCACCACCGACAAGCTGAAGAGCATGGGCCTGAACGACCTGAAGACCACCGCTACCGTGAATGGCACCGCTTATCAGGCTGTGAAGTACGTGAACGATGACACCTCTTCCAACGTCGCTCTGGGCGACATCCCCGGCCTGGCCGCCAACGGCCGCCTGATCGAGGTGTATCTGGAAGACGCCGCTGCCGACGTGATCAACACCGTGGTCGTGATCGACACCTATGTCATGCAGGTTAAGAAGGTTTCTTCTTCCGGCGTGTCTCTGAAGAACCCCGAGAGCAACCGCGTGGGCGCCACCCTGAACGAGATCAAGTCCGACGACGACTGCTTCGCCGCCGTGAAGAATCTGAAGGTTGACGACTACGTTCTGGTGACTGTCTCCGGAAGCGACGTTATGTCTGTCGCCATTCCTCAGACCGTCTCCGGCAAGCTGACCGCTTTCACCTCCGGTTCTCACAATGCTACCGGCGTCAACAACGTCACCATCGCCGGCACGAAGTACAACCTGGCTTATCAGGTCGACTCCGCCGACAGCAAGCTGAGCGCCGCTACCAAGCTGAGCGACAGCAACAACACCACCGCTTATCTGGACACCTATGGCAACGTGATCTATGTCACCGATGTGGAAGCCGGTTCCGACTACTTCATCTATGACGAGGATTACTCCAGCGTGGTGGACGGCAAGGTCGTCCTCTATGCGCAGGGCTGGGACATGGACGGCAACACCGTCTCCCTGAACCTGGGCACCAACGGCAACGGCCGCGGTTATCTGGTCTCCGGCGGCGTGTATAAGTACAGCTCCAGCACCACCAGCAACGCCGAGTATAAGATCGACGGCGGCTATACCGCCGACGGCACTGTGCAGGGCACGATTCCCTCTCAGATGAGCAAGACCGCTGCCGGCAGCGCCGCTGGCACTAAGCTCATCTCCAAGGGCGACAGCAAGTTCAACGCCGGCAACTACTATGACGGCTCTGTGAAGTTCCTGTTCATCGGCTGGGACGACGCGGCCATGACCGACGCCGACTCCCTCACCGTGAAGGAAGGCGTGCAGGAAGTCCTGGATACCGTGAACGGCCAGGTTCTGGTCGGCATCACCAACGACGCCGGCACCCGCGTGAAGTATGTCATCGTCTTCAACGACAATGACGTGGAAGCCAGCGCCAACGTCCTGTACGTGAAGAGCGCCGACGGCACCGCGCAGGTGAACGGCAAGACCGTCACCGTGTTCGACGCCTATATCGACGGCGAGCTGAAGACGGGCCTGGTCGCCTCCAAGGAGATCAGCAAGATGGCCGGCAACTTCTACACTTACAGTGTGAAGGACGACGTGTACACCGTCAACGACTACAACAAGGACAACAAGGACACCTCCGTCAAGGATCTGGTTAAGTACAACCTGTCCGACATTTACAGCAATGTCAAGTCCAACAACGCCTATCTGCAGGGATCCTTCGATAACGCCTACACCACTGACGTTAACGGCAATGCTGTGAACATGATTTCGGACTCCGTTGATCTGTATGCCAAGAACGCCAACGTGATCGATTGCTCCGGCGACGGCTACAACATCGGCTCTCTGGAAGACATGGTCGACGTGTATAACAACATGACTGCTGCTCAGCAGGCTGTTGCGACCATCTCCCTGGCCTTCGTTTACAACGGCAACCCCAACTCCAGCAACTACGGCAAGGTGGACACCATCTATGTCCGTGACGTGACCCCCGCTAAGGCCTGATCAATCGTCTGATTGAAACGACCTGAGGGCACGTAAACGCGGCGGCCCCGGACGAAAGTCCGGGGCCGCCGCTTCGTTTTGGTACGCGCCGCAAGACTTACAAAATTAGGCGCTATACTTGCAAACAGGGGCGCAAGCCTCTATAATAAAGAAGATCGACGCGGGCACGTTTGCGCCCCGCGGGCATCCTTTGTTTTACCGAGAGATCTTCTCTCCGGAAAATCTGCAAGACAGGAGAATCTGGATATGAACCAAAACACGTATGCCGCCCAGGGGCTGGGCGCGGGCGAACGTCCCGTGAACGAGGAGCGCCCCCTCTCCGGCTGGACGGCGCTCTGGGCGGGGGGGCTTTTTCTGCTGTGGGTCTTTTCCGCCGTTGAGTCCGCGCCGATCCTGTGCTTTTTCCTTGGCATCGCGGCGGCAGTGGCGGCATTTTCCCGCCGGGAGCTGGGGTTGCGGCCCCGCTTCGGGCTGCAGGCGCTGTTTGTGCTGGCGTATGTGCTCCTTTCCGGCGTTTCCTGCTTCTATGCCGCCTCCGGCACGCTGGCGCTGGATGATTTTCTGCGGCTGCTGCCCGGTTTTTTCGTCTATCTGTTGCTTCTGCTGTTTTCCGGCCGGGGAACCTCCCGGGGGCGGAACGGCGCGGCGGCGATTTCCATTGTCACCGCGCTGATTTCCTTTCTCAGTATCGACGCGGCGGGAACCCGCTGGTTTTCCGGCGGCTTTCAGCGGCTGACGGGCCATTTCACGCAAGATTACTCGATTTTTGCCGGTTTGGAGCCGGGAACCCGCATCACCTCGATTCTGGAGGATCCCAACGTCTTCGCGGGGGTCGCGGGCCTTGGCGTGCTGCTGGGCCTGTCTTTGGCGTTGAGCGCGGAGGGGAGGCGGGAGCGGATGCTCCACCTCTGCTGCCTGGCCCTGAACGCGCTGGGCTTTGTGCTGGTGTTCAGCTTGGGCGCGGCGGGCTTTATCGCCGTGGCCTTTGCGGCGTTCCTGCTGTTTCAGCGGAAGGGGACGCGCCTTGCCGCCGCCGTGGTGATGGTGGAGACGCTGGCGGTGACCATGCTGGGCGCGGCGGCGGTATATCTCGCCGTGCTTGACGGGACGAAGGATTTTTCGGTTGTGCCGCTGCTGGCCTGCGTGGGCTGCGCGG
>JAEXCS010000043.1 GCA_023402075.1 Bacillota bacterium
ATCGCGCCGCAATATATCGCGTTGCGATATATTTTCTTCATCATACCCTCCTCTTCGCTCCCTGTCAATCAAATCTTTGCAGCAGCAGCTTGTCAAAGCGCGTGAAAAAACTGTGCGGCCGCCGGAAATTTTCCGGCGGCCGCACTTCTCAATTACTCAAATTCCGGCGGAAATCACTCCACCACAATCCCCCGCTGGTCAAACTCCTGCAAAAGCCGCTCCATGTCGGAGGGAATGGTAATCGGTTCGCCGCAGGCCTTGATGGCATTGGCCACGTCCTTCAGGCCGTTGCCGGTGACGATGGACACCACCGTGTCGTTCTTCCCCAGCACACCCTGATCGCACAGCTTCTTCACGCCCGCCGCGCCGGTGACGCCCGCAGGCTCGCCAAACACGCCGCAGGTACGGCCCAACTGCTTTTGTGCCGCCATAATCTCCTCATCGGAGACGTTCACCACGATTCCGTTGGATTCCCGGATGGCTGCAAGCGCCTTGTCCGCGTTGCGCGGCACGCCCACGGCGATGGAGTCCGCCAGCGTGTTTTCCTCCATCGGCTCCCACGGCTTATTGTCCGTAATCGCCCGGTTCAGGGGACAGCAGCCCTCCGCCTGCGCGGAAATCAGCCGGGGCAGCCGGTCGATAAATCCGATGGCGTACAGGTCCTTCAAGCCCTTCCAAACGCCCGCGATGGTGCACCCGTCACCCACGGACAGGGCCACATAGTCCGGCACCTGCCAGCCAAGCTGCTCCATGATCTCCAGAGAAACCGTCTTCTTTCCCTCAGAAAGATAGGGATTGATGGCGGCGTTGCGGTTATACCAGCCCCATTTGTCAATGGCGGCTTTGGACAGCTCGAAGGTTTCCTCATAGCTGCCCTCCACGGAGATAACAGTGGCGCCGAATGTCATCAGCTGGGCCACCTTCCCCTTGGGCGCGCGGGAGGGAACAAAAATATAGGTTTTCAGCCCCGCCGCCGCCGCGTTGCCCGCAAGGGATGAGGCGGCGTTTCCGGTGGAAGAACAGGCAATCACCTTTGCCCCCGCCTCTTTGGCCTTGGCCACCGCCATGGCGGAAGCCCGGTCCTTCAAAGAGGAGGTGGGATTCTGCCCGTCGTCCTTCACCCACAGGCGGCCAAGCCCCAGCTCGGCAGCAAGGCGCGGCTCCTCGTAAAGCGGACTGTTACCCACCCGCAGAGGCGTGTTTTCGGTGGTTTCCTCGATGGGAAGCAGCTCCCGATAGCGCCACATGGTCATGTCCCGCCGGTCCGCCAGCTTCTCCTTGGTCAGTTGGGTCTTGATATAGTCGTAATCGTATTCAATGTCCAGAATACCCCCACAGTCGCAGATGGTCAGGTCGGGCACGGCGGCATGGGCCTTGCCGCAGCGGGTGCACTTTCCATATTTCACGTTTTTCATGGCTGGGTTCTCCTTATTCAATATAGGCATTCAAACGTCGTCGGACTCTTCTTCCTCACGCAGATTTTCCAGCGCCACCCGCACGGCCTCCACCACAAAGGCGGAAAAGGTGCAGTTGGTGCCCCGAATGGAAGTCTCAACCTCTTCAATTACATCGTTTGGAAAGCGAATTGTCTTATTCGTCGTAGTTGGAATCTTTGGAATCTTAAACTTTCTCATGGTGCACCTCGTAATATTTTATATATTACGATAGTATTGCAAAATGCGATGCATTTAAGCATTGCACGAGCCATGCAAAAGTCTTGCGTTTTGACTTTCAAAGTAGTAAAATATGTGTTGAGGTGAGCGTGTATGATAACTTTTCCCGAAAAAGAAGAAGAATTCCCCAAGTATTACACAATCATTTTCAATGCAGTCACAGACGCTCTCAGAGAGCTGGATGCGGGAAATTCCGAAAAAGCAAAGGCCCTTCTCATTCAGGGCCAGCAGGAGGCAGAAGATGCATTTCTCTCCGCCTCTGAGACGCCGGAGGACAGCTAAACGTCAGGGCGGGGCTTTTTGCCCCGCCCTGAGGCGTTTTTATCAGCTTACAAAAGGGGCATACTCTCTTACAGAGACTTCAAAACGCCGGTGGCCTCGTTGAACTCGTTAATCAGCGCATCCAGCTCTGCGGCCTGCTTGTGCACCGCGTCCCAAGTGCCCTCCACATTGTACCACAGGTCGTTCAGGTCCTGCACGGTGCGGCCCTGCTGCTCCACCCAAGTGTAGTACTTCAGGTTGTGGATGCGCTTGCGCTCTTCATAGGTCAGCTCCAGCAGGTTGTCGGTCTTCACGCCCAGCATGTGCAGCGCGTGATCCAGAGCGGCTTCCTTCTCGGAGTATGCGCCGTGCTGCTCGTTCAGCTCCTCAATGCGGCTGCCGTACATCACGGCGGAGTCGGTGAGGACGGTGGCAACCACGTCGTGCTCGGTCAGCTCGTAATACTTTGCCATCTTGATGCAGCACAGCACGTTTGCAATGCCGGAGATGCCAAGCCACGTCAGCTTTTCAATCAGCTCCGCGTCCAGCTTCAGCTCTTCTTTCAGATACTTCTTGCCGTCCTCGGTGTTGAACAGGCGCAGCAGACGCTGAGAGTCTTCATCGTCAATGGCGATGGCCATGTCGGTATTCTTCACGTTGTGAATCCAGGGAATGTGCTTGTCGCCGATGCCCTCGATGCGGTGGCCGCCGAAGCCGTTGTTCAGGATGGTGGGGCACTGAAGCGCCTCGCCCACGCCCAGCTTCAGCCGGGGATACTTGTCTTTCAGCAAATCGCCCGCGCTCATGGTGCCGGCGGAGCCGGAGGTGAAGCACGCGCCCGCGAAATTATCGCCGGGGCGCTTGATGGACTCATACAGGTCGGCCAGCGCGTTGCCGGTGACGTTGTAGTGCCACAGGGGGTTGCCCATCTCCTCAAACTGGTTGAAGACCATATACTGGGGGTCCTGCTTCAGCTCCCAGGTCTTGTCGAAAATCTCCTTGACGTTGGACTCGCAGCCGGGGGTGGCGATGATTTCACCGGCGATGGTCTTCAGCCAGTCAAACCGCTCCTTGCTCATCTCAGCGGGGAGGATGGCAACGCTCTCGCAGGCCAACAGCTTGGAGTTGAACGCGCCGCCGCGGCAGTAGTTGCCGGTGGAGGGCCAAACGGCCTTGTGATGCGTGGCGTCAAACTGGCCTGTGACAAGACGCGGGGCAAGGCAGCCGAAGGACGCGCCCACTTTGTGGCAGCCGGTGGGGAACCACTTGCCCGCCATAGCAACGATGCGGCAGGGAACGCCGGTGAGGGAGGGGGGCAGCTCCACATAGTTGGGGGCGGCCTGGAACAGTCCGCCGCTCTCCTTGGCCTCGTTCTTCCACGTAATGCGGAACAGGTTCATGGGATCCACGTCCCACAGGCCGAGGTTTTTCAGCTTCGCCTGAATCTTCTCAGGAATCGTCTCGGGATGCTGCATCTGGGCCACGGTGGGGATGACCACGCCGTTTTCCTTTGCCTTCTCAATATTATGGGCCAGCCCCTGGGGATTCTTGGTCAAGTCAATCATAACTCTTTACCTCCTGATGTTTTTGAATCGTCGATATAAGAATATAAAGTATACTTTGATATGCCGAAGTACTTTGCCACCTTGTCGCCTGACTTGGTGACGAGAAACGCGCCGTTTTCATTGAGAAAGCGGATGGCATTCACCTTGTCGTCCTTGGTCATCAGCGCCACCGGCTTTCCCACCAGCGCCACCGATTGGCTGATCAGCTCCTCCAAAAGGTCGTTGATGTTGACAATCCGTTCCGGCTCCGCTGTTTGCGGGCCGGGAACATTGGTGAGAGAATGCACCGCATCCTCCACCATCAAGAGCTTTGACACGTCAAAGTTGATGGCGAGAATTGCCGCCACCTTTTTGTGGGCCCCCCGGATATAAATGGTGGAAGACTTGAGAATCTTCCCGTCCGGCGTGCGGGTCAAGTAACAGTATTGGTCCTTGGGCTGGGCGTCCGATTGGGCAATCTGCTCCAGCACCACATAGGACGCGCCGTCTCCAACCTTCCGTCCGGAAACGTGTCCGTTTTCAATGACAACAATGCTGTGGTCCGGGTGTCGGCTCAAGTCGTGCACCACGACCTCGCAGTCACTTCCAAACTGCGCGGCAATGCCCGCGGCAATCTGACTGAGCATCTCCAGTTTTCCGCTTTCCGTGCGCTATCCCTCCTCCGGGACCAACCTTTTCAGGCAAAAGTCCCTGTATTAACAGTCCCATCATACCATACTTTGTGCAGAAATCAACCTGTTTGCAGAAAAATTTTTAGGTTTTCTTATTTTTTGTTTGACATCTGTATTTCTTATGCTATGATGGGGATAGAAAAAGGGACGACAAGTCCAAATCGTGTTAAATTATTTAATATATTTTTACAGGAGGTCGCAACATGAATTTCGATGCAATCAAATCCGCTGCCAAGGGCTATGAAGCCGATATGACCAGATTCCTGCGGGATCTGATCGCAATTCCCAGCGAAAGCTCCAACGAAGAGGGCGTGATCCGCCGCATCGCCGCCGAGATGGAAAAGGTCGGCTTTGACAAGGTGGAGATTGACGGCGAGGGCAACGTGCTGGGCTGGATGGGCAACGGCGAAAAGATCATTGCCTATGACGCACATATTGACACCGTGGGCATCGGCAACCGTGAAAACTGGAAGTTCGACCCCTACGAGGGCTATGAAAATGAAACCGAAATCGGCGGCCGTGGCGGCAGCGACCAGGAGGGCGGCATTGTCTCCTCTGTTTACGGCGCAAAGATTATGAAGGAAATGAACCTGATTCCCGAAGACGTGACCGTTCTTGTCACCGGCACGGTGCAGGAAGAGGACTGCGACGGCCTTTGCTGGCAGTATATCCACAACGAGGATAAAATTACGCCCGAGTTCGTGATTTCCACCGAGCCTACCGACGGCGGCATCTACCGCGGCCACCGGGGCCGCATGGAGATTCGCGTGGACGTGCGCGGCATCAGCTGCCACGGCTCCGCCCCCGAGCGCGGTGACAATGCCATCTTTAAAATGGCCGACATTCTTCAGGACGTCCGCTCTTTGAACGAAAACGGCGACGGCCCCTCCAACGAGATCAAGGGCCTTGTGAAAATGCTCAATCCCTCCTTCAACCCCGAGCATTATGAAGATGCACAGTTCCTTGGCCGCGGCACTGTCACCGTGTCCGAGATTTTCTTCACCTCTCCCAGCCGCTGCGCCGTGGCGGATAGCTGCGCCGTGTCTCTGGACCGCCGCATGACCGCCGGTGAGACTTGGGATTCCTGCATCAAGGAAATTGAGGACCTGCCCGCCGTGAAGAAGTATGCCAAGGACGTGAAAGTCTCCATGTATATGTATGACCGTCCCGCATGGACTGGCCTGAAATATGAGACGGAGTGCTACTTCCCCACTTGGATTAATAAAGAAACCGCGCCCCACATTCAGGCGCTGGTAGATGCGCACAAGGGCCTGTACGGCGACAAGCGCATGGGCACCCCCACCTCCTCTGAGATCGCTCTTGAAAAGCGCAAGGCGCCCTTGATCGACAAGTGGACCTTCTCCACCAACGGCGTTTCCATTCAGGGCCGGTACGGCATCCCCTGCGTGGGCTTCGGCCCCGGCGCAGAGTCTCAGGCCCACGCCCCCAACGAGATCACCTGGAAGGAAGATCTGGTGGAATGCGCCGCACTGTACGCCGCCGTCCCCTCCCTTTACAAGGGCAAGGGCACCGAGGACGTAAGCGTGTACCGCGGCGGCAAGACCAACAACGATATTAAGTAAAAAGTTTCCCTTATATTCGCAGGATACCCTGTTTATCAAGCAGGGACTGACTTTTTGAATTAAAAAGGAGTTATCGATATGTCCAAGACCATCGAACTGGCCAAGCATCTGGAGCACCTGCACACCAACAATATGTACAAGAACGATTTTTACTGGACCTGGGACAAGACCGACGAGGAGCTGGAGGCCATCTTCACCGTGGCCGACGCGC
Source organism: Bacillota bacterium (assembly GCA_023402075.1). Taxonomy (GTDB): domain Bacteria; phylum Bacillota; class Clostridia; order Oscillospirales; family Oscillospiraceae; genus Oscillibacter. The sequence goes on from JAEXCS010000043.1 coordinate 5,965, forward strand.
TGCGTGACCTGCGCGAGCGGAATAAGTCCACTCGCGTGTTCGATTCCGGCCTCGGCATCTCCATCTTCCGGGACAACTCCACCCGTACCCGCTTCTCCTTTGCCTCCGCCTGCAACCTGCTGGGCCTTGAGGTGCAGGACTTGGATGAGAAGACCTCTCAGATCGCCCACGGCGAAACCGTCCGCGAGACGGCCAACATGGTTTCCTTCATGGCCGACGTCATCGGTATCCGGGACGATATGTTCATCGGCGAGGGCCACAAATATCAGAAGACCTTCATGGACGCCGTGGGCGAGGGCTATCGGGACGGGATTCTGGAGCAGCAGCCCACGCTGGTGAATCTCCAGTGCGACGTGGATCACCCCACCCAGTGCATGGCGGATATGCTGCACGTCATCCACCAGTTCGGCGGCGTGGAGAATCTCAAGGGCAAAAAGGTCGCCATGACCTGGGCCTATTCTCCCTCCTACGGCAAGCCCCTTTCCGTCCCTCAGGGCGTGATCGGCCTGTTCACCCGCTTCGGCATGGACGTGGTTCTGGCCCATCCCGAGGGCTATGACGTGATGCCCGAGGTGGAGGACATTGCCCGTAAGAACGCATCCGCCACCGGCGGCTCCTTCCAGAAGGTTTCCACCATGAGCGAGGCTTTCCAGGGCGCGGACATCGTGTATCCCAAGTCCTGGGCACCCTTCGCCGCCATGGAGCAGCGCACACAGCTGTATCAGGCGGGCGACACCGCCGGCATCAGCGAGCTGGAGAAGAAGCTTCTCGCGCAGAACGCCCTGCACAAGGACTGGGCCTGCACCGAGGAAATGATGAAGAAGACCAAGGACGGCAAGGCCCTGTACCTGCACTGCCTGCCCGCCGATATCACGGGTCTTTCCTGCGCCGAGGGCGAAGTGGACAGTTCTGTGTTCGACCGGTATCTGGTGCCCCTGTATAAGCAGGCCAGCTTCAAGCCCTATGTCATCGCCGCCATGATTATGATGAGCAAGGTGAAGGACCCCGCCTCCGCCCTGATGGCGCTGGACATGGCCGACTGCAAGCGCAAGCTGTTCTAAGACGTATCCATACCGGGTCCGGAGGACCGCCGGACCCGGTATCTCCCGCCGGAAATTTTCCGACTGTGTGGCGGCGGCTGTGCCGCCGCCACCATACTTTTATTTGAGGGGTATTTTTATGCCGAAGAAAATCGTGATTGCTTTGGGTGGAAACGCGCTGGGCAACAACCTGCCGGAGCAGATGATTGCCGTGAAGCAAACGGCAAAAGCCATTGTAGACCTGATTGAAGAGGGGCATCAGGTAATTATTGCCCACGGCAACGGACCGCAGGTGGGCATGATCAACGTGGCCATGACCACACTCTCCCGGGAGGACCCTTCCCACCCCATGGCTCCCATGTCGGTGTGCACCGCCATGAGCCAGGGCTACATCGGTTACGATCTCCAGAACTCCCTGCGGGAAGAGCTTTTGAACCGCGGGATGAACAAACCCGTGGCGACGATTCTCACACAGGTGGAGGTCAACGGCGAAGACCCCGCCTTCCAGAAGCCCACCAAGCCCATCGGCGCCTTTATGACCGAAGCCGAGGCCGAGGAAATGCGCCGCAGGGGCAACGCGGTGATGGAGGATGCGGGCCGGGGCTGGCGGCGCTGCGTGGCGTCTCCCAAGCCGGTTTCCATCATTGAGATTGAGACGATCCGCGCCATGTCGGACGCAGGCCAGATTGTGGTGGCCTGCGGCGGCGGCGGCATCCCCGTCATTCGGGAAGGAAACCACCTCCGGGGCGCGGGCGCAGTCATCGACAAGGACTTTGCCTCCGAGCTGCTGGCCGAAGAGCTGGACGCCGACAGCCTGATTATCCTCACCGCCGTGGAAAAGGTGGCCGTCAACTTTGGAAAGCCCGACCAGACGTGGCTGGACGCCATGACCCCCGACCAGGCCCGCGTCTATGAGCAGGAGGGCCAGTTTGCCCCCGGCAGCATGCTGCCCAAGGTGCAGGCAGCCGTGAAATTTGCCGAATCCAAGGCAGGCCGCACCGCCCTGATTACGCTTTTGGAAAAGGCCCGGGACGGCATTGCCGGAAAGACCGGAACTGCCATCCGTCAGTGATTTTCTGTCGATTTTGCACAAAGGCCCGTGTCCGGAAGCTTCCTCCCAGGCACGGGCCTTTGCCATATCATCCAGATTTTTTAATTGATGCAAATGCATAAGTAAAAACTTTTACAAATCTCAAATTATGGATTGAAATTTAAAAGTTAACCCTGTATGATATGATTTGTGGAAAACCATTCACACTTTGGTTTTCGAACAAAATAAGGAGGATAACAGAATGAAGAAGTTTTTTGCAATGCTGCTGTCGGCCGTCATGACGATGAGCCTGGCCGCCTGCGGCAATTCCGGCACTCCCAGCGACTCTGGCGCTTCCCAGGGTTCTGCTTCCGGCAGCGACACCTCCACCAGCGATTTTAAGGTCGGCGCGATTCTGATCGGCGACGAAAACGAGGGCTACACCTTTGCTCACATGGAAGGCGTCAAGGCAGCCTGCGAAACGCTGGGCATTCCCAGTGAAAACCTGATCTTTAAATATACCGTTCCCGAAGATGAAAAGTGCTATGACGCCGCCGTCGATCTGGCGGAACAGGGCTGCAACATCATTTTTGCAAACTCCTTCGGCCATGAGACGTATCTCATGCAGGCCGCTTCGGAGTATTCCGATGTCTATTTTGCCCATGCCACCGGCACCCACGCCAGAACCGCGGGCATGTCCAATTTCGCCAACTACTTTGACAATATCTACGAGGCCCGTTATGTTTCCGGCATCGTGGCCGGCATGAAGCTCAAAGAAATGATGGACGCAGGCTCCGTCACCGATCCTTACATCGGCTACGTCGGCGCGTATCCCTTTGCCGAGGTGGTTTCCGGCTACACCGCGTTCTTCCTGGGCATCCGCTCCATCGTGCCCGACGCACATATGGACGTGACCTTCACCAACTCCTGGTTTGACATCAAGGCCGAGGGCGAGGCCGCCAACGCGCTGATCAGCCGCGGCTGCGTCATCATCGGCCAGCACGCCGACTCCACCGGCGCTCCCTCCGCCGTGCAGGCCGCCCACGACAAGGGCAACACCAATGTCTACTCCGTGGGCTACAACGTGGATATGCTCTCCGTCGCTCCCGACGTGGCGCTGACCTCTCCCCAGAACAACTGGGAGGTCGCCTATGAAGAGATCATCCGCACCGCCATGGAAGGCGGCCAGCTTGAAACCGATTACTGCAACGGCTACGCCGAAGACGGCGTGATGCTTTCTCAGCTTGGCACCGTCTGCGCCCCCGGCACGCAGGAGGCGGTTGACGCAGCCATCGCCGCTATCAAGGACGGCTCCCTGCATGTGTTTGACACCTCCACCTTCACCGTGGGCGGCAAGCCTGTCACCAACGCATTTGCCACCGATACCGACGGCGATTTCGTTCCCGACGCGGACGAGGCCATCATCGACGGCTACTATCACGAGTCCTACTTCCAGTCCGCGCCGTCCTTCTCTCTGGCGATTGACGGCATCACCAAGCTGAACTGACGCTTCCATCTTCGGAAATCCTTCCGCAAGATTTTGGAAAGCATCCGCACCCCCGCCGCGGAATTCGCGGCGGGGGTGTTCTCATTTCCCGTCCCGGGCCGGATGCAGCGGCAGCATACGGCGGCGATGCCTTCCAAAAGCAGCGCTTATATTTGGATGCTTTCCATAATTATTTTTGTTTTACCTAAAAAAAAATATTCAATTTTTACATTTTTAGGGCGAATTTTGATTTACAAGGCTTTGAAACCGTGCTATACTGATCTTGTTTCTTAAAAGCCGGTCAACCCATCCGGCGTCGTTCTTACGCAACGTATTTAGAGCCACTTTTGGCAGGAAAGGATGGTCTTTCTTGGAGACAACCAGCGCAGTCCTCATGAAGCAGGTTACTAAGCGCTTCGGCGAAGTCATCGCCAACGACGGCGTGGACCTTGAGCTCAAGCGCGGAGAGATTCTCTCCCTTTTGGGAGAAAACGGCAGTGGAAAAACCACGCTGATGAATATGCTCTCCGGTATCTACTTTCCCGACGGGGGACAGATTTATGTAAACGGGCAGGCTGTGAGCATCTGCTGCCCCAGAGACGCGTTTGATCTGGGCATCGGTATGATTCATCAGCACTTCAAGCTGGTGGATGTGTTTACCGCTGCGGAAAATATTGTTCTGGGCCTCACCGGAGAGGGCAAGCTGGACCGCAAGGCCATCGCGGCGAAGGTTAAAGAAATCGCCGACAGATATGGGTTTGATATTGACCCCAACCAAAAGATTTATGATATGTCCGTCTCGCAGAAGCAGACGGTGGAAATTGTAAAGGTCCTCTACCGGGGCGCGGATATCCTGATTTTGGATGAACCCACCGCCGTGCTTACGCCTCAGGAAACCGATAAGCTGTTTGCCGTTATGCGCAACATGAAGGCCGACGGCAAAGCGCTGGTGATTATTACCCATAAGCTTCACGAAGTGATGGACGTGTCCGACCGGGTGGCCGTGCTGCGCAAGGGCAAGTTTATCGGAGACGTGTCCACCTGTGATACGGACCCGCAAAAACTTACCGACATGATGGTGGGCCGGGCCGTGGAGCTGAATATTGACTGTCCCAAGGCCGAAAAGACCACAGAGCGCATTGAGATACAGCACCTCACCGTAAAGGATAAGGACGGAGTTCCCCGTCTCAGTGACGTAAGCTTTACCGCCCGGGGCGGCGAAATTCTAGGTATTGCAGGCATTGCCGGTTCCGGCCAGAAGCAGCTTCTGGAAGCTATTGCCGGTCTTCAGGTCTGCGAGCCGGGCAGCCGCATCCTCTATAAGGATGAGCAGTGGAATCCGGACGCTCCCGCCGATGATCCCGAAAACGGCAAGCATGTGCATGAGCTGATTGGAAAATCTCCGCTGGATATCATGAAAATGGGCGTGGCCTTGTCCTTTGTGCCAGAGGACCGGCTGGGCATGGGCCTTGTCGCCAACATGGATTTGACGGATAATATGCTACTGCGCAGCTATCTCAGCGGCCGCGGCATCTTTGCCGACCGGAAAAAGCCCAAGAAGCTGGCGGAAACGGTGGTAGATGAGCTGGAGGTGGTTACACCCAGCGTTGCCACCCAGATTCGTAAGCTTTCCGGCGGCAACGTGCAAAAGGTTCTGGTGGGCCGCGAAATCGCCATGAATCCCACGGTGCTGATGAGCGCCTATGCAGTCCGGGGACTTGACATCAACACCTCCTATACGATTTATAACCTCATGACCGAGCAGAAGCTCAAGGGCGTGGCCGTGATTTACGTGGGCGAGGATTTGGACGTGCTGCTGGAGCTGTGCGACCGGATTGTGGTGCTGTGCGGCGGTCAGGTCAGCGGCGTTGTCCCCCGCGAAGAAGCCACCAAAGAGGGCATCGGCCTTCTGATGACCCAGTTTCGGAAGGAGGGGGCGGTATTATGAGCAAGCCTGAAGCAGCCTGCGGCACTTCCGCGTGCGGCAGCAGCGAACCCCTGATCCACATTTCAAAGCGCGTGGGCATTACCAGAGAAAAATCCTGGCTTATCCGGGGTGTCGCACTGGTGATTGCGCTGGTGCTCTCCGGCCTGGTTATTTTCTCTATTGTTCACCTTAACCCCCTGAAGGTCTACGAGGCCATGTTTGAAGGTGCCTTTGGTACCTCCCGCCGCGCCTGGGTCACGATTCGGGATGCGATGATGATGCTGTGCATCGCCGTGGGTCTGGCCCCCGCCTTTAAGATGAGGTTCTGGAATATCGGCGCAGAGGGACAGATTCTGGTGGGCGGCATTGCCACCGCTGCCTGCATGATCTATCTGGGCGGCACTCTCCCTACTCCGGTATTGCTATTGGTCATGCTGGTGGTTTCCATGGCTGCCGGCGGCGTGTGGGGTCTGATCCCCGGCGTGTTTAAGGCCCGCTGGGGCACCAATGAGACGCTGTTCACCCTGATGATGAACTATGTTGCCATCCAGCTTACCAGCTATGCCGTCTCCAAGTGGGAAAACCCCGCCGGGTCCAACTCGGTGGGCGTGATCAACCAGCTTACCAAGGACGGCTGGTTTCCCAGCGTATTCGGGCAGGCGTACATGCTGAATGTCATTATCGTCCTTACCATCGCCATTTTGATGTACAGCTATCTCAAATATTCCAAGCAGGGCTATGAGATTGCCGTGGTGGGCGACAGCGAAAACACCGCGCGGTATGCCGGTATCAACGTGCGCAAGGTCTATATCCGCACCATGCTTCTTTCCGGGGCCATCTGCGGCGTGGCAGGCTTTCTGGCGGTTTCCGGTTCGTCCCATACCATTTCCACCTCCACCGCGGGCGGACGGGGTTTTACCGCGATTATTGTGGCGTGGCTCTCAAAATTCAACACCTTTGTGATGATTCTCTTCTCCTTCCTTCTGCTGTTTCTGGAGAAGGGCGCCGTGGAGATCGCATCCCGGTATAACCTGAACAGCTTTGTTTCGGATATTATCACCGGCATTCTGCTGTTCTGCATTCTCGGCAGCGAGTTTTTTATCAGCTATAAAGTCAGCTTCCGCCGCAAGCGCGGAGAAAGCTGCCCGGTTGGGAGGGCGGACGCATGACACAATTTATCTCTCTGTTCCAAGCGGCCATCGTCTTCGGAACGGTCATCCTCTTTGGCGCGCTGGGCGAAATCCTGACAGAGCGCTCCGGCAACCTGAACTTGGGTGTCCCCGGCATTATGTACTTAGGGGGCATCGCGGGCCTGATGGGCGCGTTTTTCTACGAGGCTTCCACCTCCTCCCCCTCTCCCGTTACGGGCCTTTTAATTTCCATGCTGTGCGCTTTTTTGGCGGCGGCAGCAGGGGGGCTGATCTTCAGCTTTTTGACCATCTCCCTCCGGGCCAACCAGAACGTCACCGGCCTGACCCTGACGATTTTTGGCGGCGGCGTTGCCAACTTCTTTGGCGGCAGCCTGAATAAGCTGGCCGGCGGCGTGGGGCAGATTTCCGTGGCAGTCACTTCTTCGGCCTACCGGTCCTCTACGCCTCTGGCGGATTGGGGAAGCGCGGGCAAGCTGTTCTTTTCCTATGGCTTTTTGGCCTATACGGCCATTCTCATTGCCGTGGTTCTGCATGTTTTCATGAGCCGGTCCCGTATGGGCCTGAACCTGCGGGCCGTGGGCGAAAACCCCGGCACCGCCGACGCCGCAGGCATCAGCGTCACCCGCAATAAATATCTGGCCACCTGCCTTGGCGCGGGCCTCTCCGGCCTTGGCGGACTGTACTATGTGATGGACTATACCAAGGGCACCTGGGCCAACGACGGCGGCATTGAATCTCTTGGCTGGCTGGCCGTGGCACTGGTCATCTTCGCCACATGGAAGCCCATCGGCGCCATCTGGGGCTCCTATCTCTTCGGCCTGCTGTTCTGGATGTATTTCTATATTCCCGGCCTGAACCGCAGCTCTCAGGAGCTGTTCAAGATGTTGCCCTATCTGGTGACACTGGCCGTGCTGGTAGCCATCTCCATGCGCAACCGAAAGGAAAATCAGCCGCCCGCGTCTTTGGGCCTTCCCTATTTCCGCGAGGAACGTTAGTCAAGAACCTCCTGTTTTCAAAATTTCAATGCCTTTACCCCCTGCTCCGCGGATGTTTTGAAAACAGGCTCACCAAACAAATATATCGCCTGCGGGCGGTGCAGGACAAGGCTCCGGGGAAGTAAATTCCCCGGAGCCTTGCAGTTTCTATTTTTCCGGATCACGCACCCTCACTGTTCGCTCCGGCTTTCTCTCCATTCCTCCAACCCTTTGAAGAGACGGCGGCCCTCCTGCTTCCAGTCTTCCAGCAGGGATTGTGTCCCGGTTTTAAACAGTACGCCTACCGCAAGATTCAGCGCCGTCCACGTCTTTTTGTCCAGTACCGCCAGGGCTTTTAATACGGCGGCGGCGGATTTGGGTCCCTGCGCGCGCAGTTCTGCCAGCGTGTCTGCGCTGGACGCGGACAGCACCTCGAACAGCGCGTCGGAGAATCGCTCTCTCTGCTCCTGATTCAGGCCGTTTATCCATGCCTTCAGCACCCTGTCGTTAAGCTCGATGTCGCTCATGTCGTCCACGCGGACAAATTCCGATCCCATCACACACCACGAAAAACCGTCATGCTGCAAAATTCCTATCTGCGTGGAATCCACCACGGTTAAATCCTCCTCGTGCTCCATCAGCAGGCCCACCACGGAGGATTTGGGGAGAATCGTGTAAATCCTGTCCGCGATTCTTCGATGCTCCTCCCGGCCCGTAAGCGCAGCCCGAAAGCCGGGTCCATCGTTGTTGTAAACAGCAAGAATCCGATTCTGCACCGATTTTTTACAATGTACAGCGCTGTATACCGCCAGATTTCCCCCTTTGGAGTGGCCTCCGAGATACAGCTTCCAGCCCCAATACCGCTTGGCGACCCGGTCCACGTAGTCTGCCGCCCGTATCTGGGCGGGAACCGCGTCTCGAAGGGCCATATCAAAATTTTCCTTCCAGCCAACCAACGTGTCGTCCGTTCCCCGGAAGGCAAGGTATACGGCCCGCTCCGGCAGTTCAATGGCAATGGCGGCAAACTGCTCCCGGCGCACCTCATCCAGATGCTCCTCGCAGCAGCTTAAAACCAAATCCTGAAATCGGGCGGAAGCACTCAGCTTTTTCAGCATATTCGGAATCTTCTCCGGCAGCAGCACGCTTGCCTTCAATTCCTTTTCCCGGTTCTCGTCAAAAAACCGCTCCACCGCTTCCCGCAGCGGCACACCGCCTTTTTCATCCACGCCGGGCACAATTCCCCGAAAATCCGCGTAGGCCAGCTCAGAAAAAATCAGGTTATCAACTTCATTGAAAGGGGCCTGAGAAAAGGTTAAATCCCCCCGCCAGTCCAGATAGTCCATCAGATTTGCCATGGAACGCGTCTCCTCTCGTTTGCTTTTCTCTATCATTATACGCGAGTTTCTCTGCTTGATAAAGAAAAATCTCCGTTCTATTTCAGACAGGCCCGTCATAGGCTGTACCACATTGCGGGTGCCTGCCCGTCCGATGCGTCAGGGCGCGGTGGGTGCGGTTTTTTGCGATGGGATATGGCCGGCGGCGCGCCGGCTTTTTCCCGTCATCTTTACGGACAGAGGTGTACGGCATGGAACAAACCAGAAACGAAGTGGAGCTGTGCGGCACGGTGGCCGCCGCTCCCAACTTTTCCCATGAAAACCACGGCGTCAGCTTTTACTGCGTCCCCCTGCGTGTGGAGCGTCTTTCCGGCCAATGGGACACGCTCCCCCTCCTCATGCGCGCCCCCCTTCCGGACTGTCTGGCAGAAGGTGCAAGCGTACGTATCCTGGGGCAGCTCCGCTCCTTCAACAACAAAAGCGGCTGCGGCAGCCGTCTGGTGCTCACGGTTTATGCCTCGTCCATGGAGCCGTGGAACGGCAAACCAATCAACCGTGTCATTCTGAAAGGTACGCTGTGCAAGCCCCCCATTCTCCGCCGCACACCCCTTGGCCGCAGTATCTGCGACGTGATGCTAGCGGTAGGCCGGCGATACAGCCGGGCGGACTATCTGCCCGTTATCGTTTGGGGGCAGCTGGCCCAAAGCGTCAGCCGACTGAAAGTAGGCGAACCTTTGGGCGTAGAGGGTCGGTTCCAAAGCCGCGTCTATACAAAGGTCGTGGACGGTGTGCCCCAGCAGCGGACGGCCTATGAGGTATCCGTCATGCATTTGATCGACGAACCGGAGGAGGAAGAGGAACCTTAACCTCCGCCCGTCTTACATAGTTATCCTGCAAAAATCGCCAAACTTTTTTATACGCAGCTTGAAAAAACGCTTTGTCCAACGTTGATTTCATACTTTTGTAACAAACCCTGCTTTTTTGCTTAATATCTGACCGGTATTATCATACTTGCAAGGGACAAAACTTTTTTCATCAATCTTCCAAACGAAACGGACCGGATGCCGCAGGGCATCCGGTCCGTTTCGTTTATAATCACTTTGCGAAAAGCGTGTTAATTGATTCTCAGCTTGAAGGTCTGCACCAATGCCTTCAATTCTTCGGCCTGCCGGTACAGGGTGACCGTGGAGGAAGAGCTTTCCTCCGTGGCGGCGGAGTTGGCCTGCACCGTGGCGGACACCTGTCCGATTTCGTCGTTGATAGCGGATACGCCTGCGGCCTGCTCCGCCGCCGCATCGGCAATTTTCTCCGCCAAATCCGCCACCTCGCGGATCCCGTCCACAATTTTATGAAATGCGTCGGCGGTTTCCCGGGCAATCCGGGTGCCGTGCTCAATTCGCTGGACAGAGTCCTTCACCATGTCGGCAGTCTCCTGCGCGGCCTTGGCGGAGCGAGCCGCCAGATTGCGCACCTCATCCGCCACCACCGCAAACCCCTTGCCGTACTGTCCAGCCCGGGCTGCCTCAACCGAGGCGTTCAGAGACAGGATGTTGGTCTGAAACGCGATGGTTTCAATTGCCTTCATCACGCCGGAGATGTTCGTGGAGGAAACGCCGATCTCGTCCATCGCCTCCAGCATCTCGCTCATGCGCCCGCTGCCATCCTCCGCATCGTGGCTGACCTTGGTTGCACGGGTGCGGGCCTTTGCAGCATGCTCCGCGCTCAAGTCGATGTTGGATTTCACCTGCTCCACCGCTGCCGCCAGTTCCTGAAGCGAACCGGCCTGGCGGCTGGAGCCCTCGGCCAGACGCGTTCCGGCTTCTGAAATCTGCCCGGCCTCGGTGGCAATTTCATCGGAAGCCGCCCGGATTGAGGAGAGCACCCGGCTGTTGTTTTCCGCAATGTGGTTCAGGGCAAGGCCCAGCACATCCTTGTCCGAATTCAATGCCACCTGTGTGGTCAAATCGCCCTTTGCAATCGTCTCTGCGGCCAGTGCCTGCCGTCTGGTGCTCTCCACCATGGTCTTGAAGGCCTGCATCAGCCTGCCCACCTCGTCATTGGTCAATACCTTCACATCGGCCGACGTATCTCCCAGAGAAAGCTGGGTGGCAATCCCGTTCAGTATTCTTAGCGGACGGGTCATGCTGCGCTCAAGCCGCCTGCACGCAATTGCGCCGAGAACAATCGAAAGCACCGCCAGTCCCGCCACTCCGCCGGAGAAGGCCGCCAGAAAGCCCGCTGAAACGCTGCCTGCGGCATGCAGGCGCACCATCACTGCCACGCTGATCAGCGTAATCAGAACCGTGACGAGATTAACCGCTCCAAATCCTACTGCCAATCGCCGATGAAGCGCCATCGAATTCTGTTTTTCCTGATTTTCCATGCAGCTTCCCCTCCATTATCAAATCTTTTTTTATTATACCGACATTTAGTGACAAAAGCTACAATAATTTTCCAAAATCATATAAATTTTTTTCTTTCCTCAAAGAAAAAGTTTTTTTCTGTTAGATTTTGTTTTATTTTACCTATTTTTGAAAATATGCTGCTTTCGTCTTCCGAAGTCTTTCTTTTCCTCCTTTATGCGGAACTGGAAACTCGTTACCAGTTTGACATAATTTGTTGCCGCTTTTTTGTGCATTTTATATGTTTCTTGGCTACAATGACCTCAAAGTAACGCTTTCGATGCCTTTGCCGTCCGGCTCGCAAAAGTATTCGGCAAGATTCTGAAGTATGAAAGGAAGTTTCACGATGAAAAACCGTCTTGTTTCTTCGCTCCTGCTTACTGTCGTCCTGCTGCTCTCCGCCTGCGGCGCTCACGGCGGATTCTCCAATTCCTCCTCTGCGCCTTTTTCCTCCGCCCCGGTGGGCTCTCAGGAGGAGCAGTTTGTCTTTACCCGGGAAAACTTCCCCAAGCTGGACGGCTCCACTTCCACCGTCCCGCTGGCACAGGCCATTGCCAGTGTCCTTTTGGGCGAGACGCGTGAGGAAACAAGCGACCTGTTTGACTTTTCAAAAACCACCCGATCCTATCGAATGCTGATGGAGAACGAAGGAGACGGTGTGGATTTGCTTATTGCAGCCGAGCCTCCGGAGGTCATCTGGCAGGAGAAGGAGGGGCAGGGCTTTCAGTGGCAGATGGAGCCGTTTGCCATCGACGCGCTGGTGTTCGTGGTCAATGCCAATAATCCGGTGGACAGCCTTACGACCCAGCAAATCCAAAAAATCTACACCGGCGAAATCACCAACTGGTCTCAGGTGGGGGGCGACGACCTGCCCATCATTCCCTTCCAGCGCAACGAGGAAGCAGGCAGCCAGACCGCTATGAACAAGCTGGTAATGAAAGACCTTCCCATGATGGACGCCCCTTCGGATTATGTCCGGGGTGAAATGGGCGATCTGGTTCAGGCCGTTGCCGCCTATGACGACTCCCCCTCTGCCATCGGCTATACCATGTACTACTATGCCAATAACATGAAGATGGCGGACGGTCTGAAAATTCTGGCGGTGGACGGCGTTGTCCCCGGCGGGGATACCATTCGCAGCGGAGACTATCCCTTTTTGAATAACTACTATGTGGTCTGTGGGGAGCACCCCGCGGAAGCCACGCAGGTCCTCTACGACTGGATTCTCTCCGACGAGGGCCAGAAACTGGTGGCCCACGAGGGGTATGTCCCCGTCACCGCAACGGAGACTGCGAAATGAGCCGCGCACGGATTTTGGCGTGCCTGTCTGCACTGATGCTGCTGGCAGGCTGCGGTGGGCGGGGTTCTGATTCCGGGGAAAGCCCGGAGCCTGTCTCCCCGGTATATACGGACTGGTCTAAGCTGACGCCCTACAAGCCTTCCGCACCAAACCCTCTTTACAGCCGGTTTGAACCTTATCAGGGCGATACCCTCACCCCACGAAGTGATTACGGTGTCCTTCTCCCCTATCAGGGGGCAACGCTGTCTGTCAGCAACTACATCTTGGATTCCCTGCCGCTGTTCGGCCTTGTCACCACGGACGGGCGGGTGGTCACGGAGCCGGTGTATGCCAACGTGTATTCCTTCTCCGGACGGCGCTTTACCCCGTCCGCTCCCGCGTCCTTTTTAATTATGAGTAAGAGCGACTCGAACGCGGGAACGGGCAACGGCAAAGATTCTATGGCGGGCGAATTCACCCTCGTCGTGGCCGCACCGGACGGCCGCTGGGTGCGGGACTTTGGCATAGCCGGAATCCAATATCTGGACAGCAGCTGTCTGGCGGTGATTCAGCCGGACAACACCGTCACCGTCCTTTCTGCCGACGGCGAAACCGCCGCCTATTTTTCCGGTGATGCCATCACGCCCTATATGCGCGGCCTTGAAACTCCCTACTTCGGCTATGAGGGCGGCCTCCAGCTATCCTCCAGAGGGGATATTCTCTTTGCCGAGGGCTATGACCCGGCACTGAATGGCTCCCGCATTTTCTGCTATCTGAACCTTGCCGACGGCACTGTCAGCGCCGACCGGCCGGAGGGCTTTTCTGAAGAGTTACCCTACGTGCCCCTGAACGAAGAAAACGAAGAAAACGATGGATACAGCTCCGTCCGGGACGCCATGACCGGCGAGCTTTACTATTTCATACACGATGATTCCGACTCTGCCGCTCCCAACATGCATATTCTGGACAAGGAAAAGCAGACTCTCCTCTCCGTCAGGAACGACGATTCCATGTTTTATCAGCCTTCAATCTGGAACGGCCTGTGCGCCGCGGTGCAGGACGATACATTCTGCTATTACGACCTCGGCTCCGGGAAATGCGTTTTCCGCTATCCCCTGCGCTCCAACCTCGGCTGATGGGCAGGGTTTGGCGCACCCTGCTGCACGAAATAAATCCCTAATTCCTGCATTTTTAAATATTTCTTGACATTTGACCCCTTTCCTGTATAATAATAGGGCTTGCAGTCTGCAAGCATATCCTTGCTCCCATCCTTGAATGGGAGCCATATGTCCAAAAGGAGGTGCAAAAATGGCAAAAATTACCGCCAATTACGAGGTCGTCTACATTATCGACCCTGCACGCAGTGAGGAAGACACCGCCGCTCTGGTGGCGAAGTTCAAAACCCTCGCCGAGCAGAACGGGTCCAACGTGGAAGTTGAGGAATGGGGCAACCGCAAGCTGGCCTATCCCATCAGCTTCAAAAACGAGGGCTACTATGTGCTGATGACGTTCAACAGCCCCGCGGCTTTCCCCCGGGAGCTGGACCGTATTCTCGGCATTACGGACGGCATCATGCGTTCCCTGATCGTCTGCAAGGGCGAATAAGGGGGCAGGGCAATGCTCAATAAGATTATCCTAATGGGTCGTCTCACCCGAGACCCCGAGCTGCGCCGCACCGGCAGCGGCACCGCCGTGACATCCTTCTCTCTGGCCGTTGACCGGGACTTCAAGTCCCAGAGCGGCGAAAAAGAGACGGATTTCATCGACATTGTCGCATGGCGCACCACAGCGGAATTTGTAAGCAAATACTTCACCAAGGGCCGCATGGCCGTTGTAGAGGGCCGCTTGCAGCTTCGCGACTGGACCGACAAGGAAGGCGGCAAACGCCGCAGCGCCGAGGTCGTGGCCGACAACGTGTATTTTGGGGATTCCAAGCGCGACGGAGAGTCCGGCGGCGGTTATCACGCTCCGGCCTACGGTGCGCCCGCCGGAGGACATGCTCCGGCCCCCGTGGATGCCCACTCCGATTTTGCTGAGATCGGGGAAGAAGACGGCGAGCTGCCGTTCTGACCGTTTTTCAGCGCCATTTTTGTAAAAGGAGGAATTTATCATGGCTTATGATCGTGATTCCAGACCCTCTCGTCCCATGAACCGGAACAAGCGCCGCAAGGTTTGCCAGTTCTGCGCGGACAAGACGGAGTTCATCGACTATAAAGACGCCTCGAAGCTTCACCGCTTCATCTCTGAGCGGGCCAAGATTCTGCCCCGCCGCACCACCGGCACCTGCGCCATGCATCAGCGTGAGCTGACCGAGGCCATCAAGCGTGCCCGGCAGATCGCTCTGCTGCCCTACGTCACGGACTAAGAACTGCCCAATAACAGATAATGCCCCGGGGATGAACTCCCCGGGGCATTTTTATTTTGCTGCGCCTGCCGCGTTTACCCGGTGACTGTCAAATCCACGGAATAGCCGCAAAACTGCACGGAGGCAATCTGATCCACATTCAGCGGCGCGTTGAATTCAAGGGTCACCTGGGCACTGCTGCCGGATGCGTCGCTTCCGCTGCCCACGCCACAAAACAGCCACGGGCCGTCCAGCACCCGGCCATCCTTCAGCGTCACGGAATAGTCTACAAAGTCAAACCTCTCCGCCGCAGGCACTTCCGAGGAAAAATACAGGTTCATGGAAAGGGGCGAATATTGCACCCGCTCCAGAAGATACTCCGTCCCGCTGATGGTATAGTTTCCTCCACCGATGGCTGTGCGGGCGTATTTCGCGCCGTCCTCCAAGGGAATATTTAATGTCCAGTCCCCCGTGTACAGCACCGTATCCTCTGTAGCCCAACTGCTTTTTACCAGATTGTGCAGTTCCAGCGTGTAGATGCCGGCTCCAATGGTTTCGGTGCTGTTGGTATTGAAAATCAGGCAGAACTGATTGGCCGCCAGCTCTATCCCCAGATCATCCCCCGTATACTGATAGCTGCTGCCGTGAACCGTGGCGTTGTCCGTGATGCTTCCATCCACGTCGCCAAACGTGGCCTGCCACAGGACTTCCCCAGTCTCGTCCTTCTCCAGCACTGTGTCCAACTGCTTGCAGGTCACCCGCAGAGCGGTCATGGACATGTAGCCGCCGGACACCGCATCCAGCAGCTCAACGCGCAGCTCGTCCGTCTCCAGAATGATACCCAGCGCCGCACCGTCCGTCTTGGCAAGCTGGGACATGTCTACTACACCAGCGTCCAGCCCCAGCTCCCGCCCGAAAAAGTCGAACATGCGGGTGAAAAACACCCCGCCGGTCAGAGAATACGCCAACGCGGAGCCGCCCAGCAGGGCCGCAGCCGCCGCCGCAATCACCGCCCGCTTCATATGCCTTCTTCTGATGCGCGCCTCGCCCGGGCTTGCAAGCGTGCCGTTTGGGGAAAGACTCTCCCGATCCCGCAGATACCGGCGGGAATAGCCCTTCGGGTCCGCCAGCATCCGTTTAAGCCGATGGCGCTGCCGCCAAGACATCCGGGGAGCCTCTTCACTTTCCAGCGCCTGCTCCCAGTCCTCCCGCAAAGCTTCCATCAAAGCCGTTGTCAGGTGCTCATCCAAATTCAGCTTACTCACAGGCATATCCCTCCTTTCTCATGGACTCAATCAGCATCTGCCGCCCCCGGGCCACGCGGGTTTTCACCGCACCTTCACTGATGTGCAGCTCACGGGCAATCTCCGCGTGGCTCCACTCCGTCAAAAACCGCAGCTCCAGCACCCGGCGATAGGTGTCGGGCATTCGGCGGATAATTTCCACCAGCGCACGGAAGCCGCCCTCCTCCACAGGCACGGCGGGCACCTGCCGCTGCACTTCCTCATCCATGGGCAAATCCCGCCTCTCCTTTCGCAGAAGGTCCAGCGCGGCGTTTTTTGTCACCGTCACGACCCAGTAAATCCGCCTCTCCTCCGGCACCGCCTTTAAATCGTCGAAGTGCTGGATAATCTTCAAAAATGCGTCGTGGACCGCATCCTCCGCCTGCGTCTGCGAAGGCAGAATCTGCCGCGCCACACGCATCATCCTGTTGTAAAACTGCTGATAGACCATGGCGAACAGTTCCCTGTCGCAGTCCTCGTCCATCACCGCAAAATAAATCGGCAGCAAGCTTCTCCCCCTTCCCGCATTTTCTCTTTGCCACATAGACGTGCCGGGCACCCGGAATGTAACATCACAAAGAGAAAATTTTCGCCCTTTCTTCGACAGCGGGCCGCCGGTTCTGCCGATTGCAGAACCGGCGGCCCGGTCATTGCTTCTTTTTCAGCGGTTTTTTACCCGCGCCACTTCCAGTCGCGGATTTCCGGCAGGTCCTCGCCGTATTCCCGGATATACTGGCCGTGCTCCACCAGCTTGTCGTTCATCTCCTGAATGAGATGGGCGCTACGCCCTGTCAGCTCCGGCAAATACCGCAGCACGTTTTTCACCAGATGGAACCGATCCACCTCGTTCTGCACCCGCATATCAAAGGGGGTGGTAATAGTCCCTTCCTCCTTGTAGCCGTACACATGGATATTGCGGTTGTGGCGGCGGTAGGTCAGTTCGTGAATCAGCGTGTGATAGCCATGGAAGGCGAAAATGATGGGCTTATCCACTGTAAACAACGCGTCGTACTCCGGATCGCTAAGCCCGTGGGGATGCTCTGTGGCGGGCTGGAGCTTCATCAAATCCACCACGTTTACCACCCGAATTTTAATAGACGGCATCTTCTCCCGCAGAATGGTCACCGCCGCCAGCGTCTCCAGTGTTGGCGTGTCACCACAGCAGGCCATCACCACATCCGGCTCGCAGTTTTGATCGTTGCTGGCCCAGTTCCAGATACCAACGCCCTGCGTGCAGTGCTTCACAGCCTGCTCCATGGTCAGCCACTGGGGCCGGGGATGCTTGCTGGTCACCAGCACGTTCACATAGTCCCGGCTCTTGATGCAGTGGTCGAAGCAGCTAAGCAGGCAGTTGGCGTCCGGCGGCAGGTAAAGCCGCACCACGTCCGCTTTTTTGTTGGCAATGTGGTCCAAAAAGCCCGGGTCCTGATGGGTAAAGCCGTTGTGATCCTGCTGCCAGACATTGGACGAGAGAATCAGGTTCAGGGAGGAAATGGACTCTCTCCAAGGCAGCTCGTTGCAGGTTTTCAGCCACTTGGCGTGCTGGGCGCACATAGAGTCCACAATACGGATAAACGCCTCGTAGCTGGCAAAAAATCCGTGCCGCCCGGTGAGGAGATACCCCTCCAGCATTCCCTCGCACATGTGCTCAGAGAGCATGGAATCCATCACCCGTCCGTCTGCGGCGAGGAATTCGTCTCCCTCCACCGTAGCGCTGTTCCAGCTGCGGCCCGTGACCTCGAACACCTTGCCAAGGCGGTTGCTCATGGTTTCGTCCGGCCCGAAAATGCGGAAGTTTTTCGCGTCGGCATTCAGCCGGAAGGTATCCCGCACATAGCCGCCCAGCTCGATCATGTCCTGCTTCTCCACCGCGCCGGGAGCGGGGACCTCCACCGCGTAGTCCCTAAAGTCTGGCAAACGCAGGTCCCGACGGAGCTTTCCGCCGTTGGCGTGGGGATTTGCGCCTATACGCCGCTGGCCCTCCGGGGCCAATTCCTCAAGCGCGGGAATCAGCCGGCCGTTTTCATCAAACAGCTCATCGGGACGGTAGCTCAAAAGCCACTCTTCCAGCATTTTGAGATGCTCCGGCTTCTCCATGGAAATAGGCACCTGATGGGCGCGGAAGGTCCCCTCCACCTTTTTGCCGTCCACTTCCTTGGGGCCTGTCCAGCCCTTGGGTGTCCGCAGGACAATCATGGGCCACGCTCTGTGCTCCGTCTGCCCGGCCTTCGCGGCGGCCTGAATGGCCTGAATCTCAGCCATCACCGTATCCAGCGTGTCTGCCATCAGGCGGTGCATGGTCATGGGGTCATCCCCCTCCACAAAGTGGGCCTTCCAGCCACAGCCCTTGAAATAGCTTTCAATCTGCTCATGGCTCATCCGGGCAAAGAGGGTGGGATTGCTGATTTTATAGCCGTTCAGATGGAGGATGGGCAGTACCGCACCGTCGGCGGCGGGGTTTAAAAACTGGTTTCCCAGCCACGAGGTAGCTAAGGGGCCTGTCTCGGCTTCGCCGTCGCCGACGGTGACGGCGGCAATCAGGCCGGGGTTGTCGAATACCGCACCATAGGCGTGGGACAGGCAGTAGCCCAGCTCGCCGCCCTCGTTGATGGAGCCGGGCGTCTCGGGAGCCACGTGGCTTGCGATGCCGCCGGGGAAGGAAAACTGCTTGCACAGCCTTTGCAAACCCTCCATATCCCGGCCCACATTGGGATACACCTCGCTGTAAGTCCCCTCCAGATAGGTGTTGGACACGAAAAAGTTTCCCCCGTGGCCCGGCCCTGATAGGAGGATCATGTCCTGATCGTACTGCTTAATGATGCGGTTCAGGTGGACATACACAAAGTTCTGCCCGGGGACGGTGCCCCAGTGGCCCACAATCTTCTTTTTAATCTGGTCGGCTTGCAGGGGCTGGCGCAGTAGGGGATTTTTCAACAGATAAAGCTGGGCTGCGGCCAGATAGTTCGCCGCACGCCAATAGGCGTCCATTCTTTTCAGATATTCCTCTGTCAACGGCTGTTTTTCCATGCATTCGCTCATGCTGAAACCTCCATTCTTAAATGCCGCCTTTGCGGCCCTGTCTCATATTCGCCCATCGGGCGCAAATTGTTGTGCACTCCTCTTTTAGATGGTCATTCCAAGCTTTTCTCCGGAGATAACCGTCAATACAGCTTCAAGGGGCTTCCTGCCCGGTCAAATCAGGGGTGCGCGATTCGGATGCGCTCATCATTGTAAGCGGCGTGGCGCTGCTTTAGCGCAGCGCGTCCAGCTCCGAGGTGTCAAACCCGGTGTACTTCCTCTCCCGCAGCAGGGCCTGCACCTCCTCCACGGTGGGAAGAGACGGCATGGCGCCCATCCGGGACACGGTGATGGCGGCGGCGTGGGCAGCAAAGGCCAGCGCCTGCGCCCGGGGCAGTCCTGCGGCCTGCCCGGTGCAAAAGGCCGCCACAAAAGAGTCTCCGGCGGCGGTAGGGTCCTTCACCTCCGGCATTTTCACGCAGGGGGTATACGCAATTTCACCCGAGCCTGCCACAACGGAGCCGTTTTCCCCCAGCGTAATCATTACGTTTTCTACGCCACGGCGAAGCAGAGCCGCCGAAACGGCTTCCACATCTTCCCGGTCAACACCGTGCTCGTCCACCCGCAGGGGCAGACCTGTAAGAAGCGCGGCCTCGTGCTCGTTGGGCGAGAGATAGGTGACGCAGCGCAAAAGCTCCTCCGGAAGCACCGCCGCCGGAGCCGGATTCAGCATCACCGGTACGCCCGCCGCCTTGGCGTACTGCGCCACAGCCACGTTAATTTCCATAGGAATTTCAAGCTGGAGCAGCACCAGATCAAACCGCCCAATTTCGTCTTTCAGCCACGCCACCTGCGGGCAGGTTGTTGAATAGTTTGCCCCGGGAACCACCGTAATACGGTTCTTCACGTTGTTTTTTGTGACCTCCAGAAGAATGTGGGCAATGCCTGTGGCTTTGGCCGGGTCTGTCAGCACCCGGCTCACATCCACGCCGGAGCGCTCCGCCGCGCCAAGCAGCTCCCTGCCAAACGCGTCGTCTCCCACCTGTCCCACCATCGTGACCTCCGTGCCCAGCCGGGCGCATTGGACTGCCTGATTTGAGCCTTTTCCCCCGGGAGCGGTGCGAAAATCGGTCCCGATGACCGTCTCTCCCGCAGACGGCGCTCTGGGGGTGGACGCAATCAAATCCATCATGAAGCTGCCAGCCACCAAAATCCTTGGCCTTCTCAGCATGATCCGGCTCCTTTCTATGCATTTGTTCCTGCGCAATCGTTTTCTATTCCAGATACTTACATCATACGATACTCCGCTGCGAAATGCAAGAGCCAAGCTTTGAATTTCCTCCACCGCCGCGCCTTCCCTGCTTATTCCTCCCCTTCGCCGAAAAGAATAGGCCGCCGAAAACGGCGGCCCATGGACAGAGTTCGGCCCCGGGCGGTATGGCGTCCGCCCGGGGCCTTTCATGAGGGAAAACAGGAAATAAAGGAAAAGAAAGGAAACGGGAAGCTTTTCCTCTGCCCGCCGGTGTCAGCCAAACCGGGGGTGAATACGCAGATTGCGCATCCAATGTGGAAAAGACTCCTAGCCTGTCAGCGACAACCTTTCGCGCCGTAAAAGGTCCTTTGCCCCCATTTGCATTGGGCCATCCGGCGTGATCGATTAGTTATAACTAACCGCACATTTAAAATACCACGGACAGCCTTTTCTGTCAACCCCTAAATTAAAATTTTCCAAGAAAAATTTTTTAGCAGTCTTTTCTTCTTGTTTTGGCAAAAGAAAAGCCCCGCTGCCGCGTTTCACGCGGCAGCGGGGCTTTCACGCTTGTTTCAGTCCGTCTTTTACTTTGCCCGGTTCATCCGCCAGACGACGGCGGAAATCTGACCCCGGGTCATGGTGTTGGCGGGCTTGAAGGTGCTGGTTCCGTTGGAGAAGTATCCCTCCACAATCCCGGCGGCGCTGAGCGCCTGGACGTAGACATCACCGGTATCCGTAAAGGGCTTCACGCTGGAAAGGTTCCCGAGGTTCAGCTTCATGGACTTGGCGGTAATCTGTGCCACCGCCAAACGGCTGATAGGCCGGTCCAGGTCGCTCTCCTTCACGCCGGTAAGCAGCCCATCGGACTTGGCGCGAGAGAGATAGCCGCTGAAGGGGTGTTTTCCGCTGGGGCTTTGCACCTTGTAATCCGCCGCCAGCATAATCAGCTTCAGCGCCTGACCATAGGTCACGGTTTTGTCCGGCTTGAAATAGCCGTCAGGATAACCGTCGATGACCTTCGCATCGCTCAGCTCCGCCACATACTTGTAGCACCACACGGAGGAACCTATGTCCTTATAGCTTTTGAGTCCGCCGACAATGCCAAGGCAGAACCTGCCGCTGGCAACGGCCTTACCCGCGCTGTTATATGCCGCATAGGGGATTTCCACCGAGCCGGTAAAGCCCGAGGCGGGCACAAATCGCAAATCGCCGATCCGCCCCGCACCGGAGCTGCCGGAATAGGTGTAGCGGCTGCTGGTATTCGCCGCCACGGAGCCGGTGCCCACATAGATCCTTCCCTGAGAGGACGCGGGCAGCACCAGAAGCTGAATCGCGGACAGGGAGGCGTTGTAGCCGGAGGCGGTGGCCACCGCGTTGTAAATGGCATCCGCAGGGAAATTCACGGAGGTGTTCATGGGCGTCGCCCCGTACACGTCCTGCACCGTGGCGGTGTTCACGCTGATGAGAATATTGCCGGAGACGGTGCGGCTTCCGCTGCCGTAGGCGGTGAAGGGGATCACCGCACAGTAGTTGGTTCCCGAGGGGACGTACGTCAGCTCGCTCAGCGCGTACTGGCTGGCTCCGGAGGGGCTGAAGTACAGAAGCTGGCTGCCGCAGTTGGCGTTGGTCAGCCGCAGCCCCGAGGCCCCATAGCTGCTGACGCCGTAGTAATTGTAATACAGCGTTCCAGTGTCCGGTACGCCGCCCAGCTTCACAGACTGAAGCGTAGAATTGGAATAGGACTTGGCAAGAAACCGGGCAAAGTCGTTGGGGTTGATCTGCACGTTGGTACCGCCGGTGGTGTTGTAGCGGATATCGCCCCGGCTGGCGGTCTCCTTCGCCTGAATCACCAGCGTGCCGTCCACATAGAGGCTGTCGTTGTAATAGGCCCGGAAGGACAGGCTTACGCTTCCCGTGAAGCCGCTGTCGGCCACAAAGCTCAGCTCTTCCAAGGGATAGTCGCCGTAGCTGGAGCTGCTATAATAATAATTGTAGCCGGTGAAATTGTTCTTGGTAAAGGAGCGCTCGTTCCTTCCGCCAAAGTCATAGTAGAACGTCCCGTCCGACGTGTTGTAGAGATTGGTAGACGTGAAGCGCACATAGCGGAGGTCATAGCCGGAATAGGAGTTCCGGAACACGTTGCTGAAATCGCCTGCGCTGAACGCCATTTCCTCTCCCGGAGCCGCCTGCCAGGTAATGTCGGAGTTGGTGCCGCTGATCTGGATTTCCATGGTGCCGTCCACATAGCGGCTGTTGGAGTAATAGGCCCGGAAGCCGATGGTAAGAGTCTTCTTCGCCGCGCCGGAGGCTGCCACAAAGCTCATGTCGTCAATGGGATAAGAGCCGTAGCTGGAGCTGGCGTAATAGTAGGCGTAGTCATCCACCGTGGTGCGGTTGAATTCCCTTTGATTGGAGCCGCCGTAGTTATAGTAAAACGCACCGTCGGAGGTGGTGAAGGAAGGCAGGGAGGTAAACTGCACCCAGCAGACTGCTTCGGAATAGACCGACTGGTAAATCCTGTTGAAGTCGCTCCGGCTCAGGGACAGCTTCTGCCCCGGCCGCACCGTATAGGTGAGCTTCGTGTTGGCGGTGGTGGTATTGTTGACGGTAAGGGTTCCCGACACGGTGTTGTAGTTGTCCGTGGCGGTATAGGCCACGGAGGCGGCGCCCCTCGTTCCGGTGGGCGCAAAATACAGATTCGCAATGGGATAGCTGCCGCCGCTGTAAGTATAGGCCCGTGAAAGCGAGGTTTTGGAGCTATTGGCATACAGCATCCCGTAGCTGGAGGTGGAGAAGGAGCCGAGGGTCACGGTGACAAAGTTCCTTCCCGTCAGGCTGCTGAACACGCTGTTGAACTTGCTCTGCACGGTGGAGCCAACGGTGATCTCCCCTGTCCCGCTCACGTCCATAGAGGTATTCTGGTTTGACGCGGAGAGGGTGTAGACCGCGTAGTAGGTGATGCTGGCCGTCACCTTGGTCGCCGCCACCTGGGCGGAGGAAAGCACTGCCTGCCCGGAAAAGGTCCCGGCGTTTCCGGGGTTTGCCGTGGTCCAGCCCCGGAAGGTATAGGTACAGTTGGACGCGGCCTTGGAGGGCGTTCCGGGATTGGAGGGAAACGCATCCTTGGCAAGGTCTTTTTGTGTATTAAAGGTAGTCCCGGCATTGATAAACGTCACTATGTACTTCCCGATGGGCATCCCATTAAAGCTGCACACATCGCAAATCCCGTCATTGTTTGCATCTATGTGAGGCGCCTCGTTGTGTCGAATGGTGCAGGACGGATCATTGCAGCGATTCCAGTGCGTTTTGCTGTTGGAATCGTTCTTGTCATAGGTCCACGCCCCGGTGTCAATCTGATGGCCCAAGGCGGGAATCGTCCGCGTTTCCACATACCCGCACAAAGAGCAGGTGCGGTCCTCTGTGCCGGTGGTATTCAGCGTGGGCTCCAAGGTAGTTCTCCACGTGGAATACTCGTGGGGCTTATCCTCGGAATATGTGCATTTTTTGCATCTGACCTCATGAACCTCAGCGTTCCCGGTCTTTTGCACATACTCAAGCTCGTGGTTCTCCGTTTCTTCATTGCCACATATGCTGCATATCCTGCTGTGCGTGGTGTTGTTCTTATTGCTCCATTCGCCATAGCTATGTTCATGCGGCACTTCTGTAGGCGGTTCTCCTTCT
Source organism: Bacillota bacterium (assembly GCA_023402075.1). GTDB lineage: Bacteria > Bacillota > Clostridia > Oscillospirales > Oscillospiraceae > Oscillibacter. Next base: position 30,166 of record JAEXCS010000043.1, read on the forward strand.
CCACCGCCCGGAGGGTCCGCCGCCGCGGGAACCGCCGTTCCCACTGCCATCAGGGCTGCCAGCAAAAACGCGGGCAATTTCTTCTTCCAAAACGCTTTCATGTTTTCCCTCCATCGCACGCATTGCATACTTTTTCACCATACTTATCTTTCTTAAGATAGCGGAAAATGTAAATTTATTCATGAACAAACTATGAACAAACCAGCCATTCTGTTTTTCAGAAAAAATATTTCGCCTTTGTCTTCTACATTTCTTGTTAAAGCATTAAAGCACCTCGCTAAGCCTACTGAAAAACGGCCCAAAAACGGATATTGAGATCAATGGAACACACAAACGGAGGCCCGGACAGTTGTCCAAGCCCCCGCCGGTGATTCCCCTTGTGCGTTTTATCCCGTCTGCCCGGCAATATACCGAACGGGTGTAATTGCAAGCACCCTCAATCGCTTCCGCTTTTCAGTGCGGCGCTATTCCCCTTCTCCGGGCCTTTCCTGACTTAATGCGCTGTTCATCATCAGCAAAAGCTCCAACACACTGCGGAAGCTCTCTTCCCTGCGGCCCTCCAGCCACCGGACAGAGCCCTGCCAGCTGGCGTTCTGGCGAAACAGAATCCGCAAGTTAAATGTGGCCGCGCGGCCCTGCTCCGGGCCGGGCGCCGTGCCTGCAAAAGGCGTATCCACCGGGGCAAAGGTGCGCGTCCGCGCAAAAGGCTCCGGGAATTTAGTGTCGTCCAGCAATCTCTCCATCTCCAGAAGAAATTGTATCACACCGCGAAATGCAACAGGCTCCGCAAGCCCGGGGTTGATCAGCCGCCCAGTCCATGCGCCGTCGGCGCATTCGTCCACGCAGACTACGGTGTCGCAGTATCGGCTTTCCCACCGCTTGTCCTGCATCTATGTGCCACATCCCTTCTTTTCGGACCTTTTAAAGTCTCGCCATATTGTAGCATCAAGAGGTTACAGCAGCGGTTACATGATCCGCTTCGCGCTTCATTTCGCAAGAAACTTTACCGGATTTTTTCCGGTCTTGTCTCCGCAGCTTTCCCTCACCGCCAGGAAAGTGGAAAGAACGGATTATTTCTTCCGCTTTCTCTGCCGCAGCTTATAGGCCCGCTTGTATTCGTACATTCTTTCGTCGGCCGCAGCCAGCAGATCCCCCGCCTGCATCGTGTTGTCCGGCCCCACGGAGATCACGCCATAGCTCATGCTGCGGTCATAATCCACGCCCCCCGTCATAAGACTGCTGCGCAGCAGCTCCATGCGCGCTGCCGCAGTCTCCGCATCCCAGTTTTCCGCAAGCAGTATAAACTCGTCCCCCCCCGATGCGGCAAACCACCGCATTTGGCGAAAAATTCAGCATAGCCCCGGACATGGCCATGATATACCGGTCGCCCTCCTCGTGTCCATACCGGTCGTTCACCTGCTTCAAATCGTCCATGTCGATGAAGCACAACGCAAAGCTCCGCTTCTCCGCAACCCACTTTTCCAGCGTTTCCATTCCGTATCGCCGGTTGTTCAGTTGGGTCAGCGTGTCAAAATTGGCAATATTCTGAAGCTTTCGCATCTGCTCCCGCTCCGCGCTGATGTCCGCCAGTACAAACGCCATGGCGTTGTACTGGTCCCAGTGCAGGGGATGCACCGAAACGGAAAAATTCTGCGTCTTTCCGCCATCCGCCGGAAGCTCCAGCTCCGTAACATAAATGTCACTCTTTCCCCGCATGGCCTCTGTCTGCCGCTTTAGCCACGCAAGCAGCTCCGTTGCGCCATCGTCGCTGACGGGAAGGTCGCTTGACCCACTGCTGACAAACAGGATATCAGCGGTATCCGCATTCGTCACAATGATCTGCTGGTCAATCTGTCCCGCCAGCATCTCATAAAGGCTTCTGCTCTGCATCATAGTGCGGATCTGCTCCAGAAGGACCGTCCTCCTCCGGTCAAGCTGCTCGATCATGGCGTTGAAGGCATCAGAAAAGTCCCCCATGAAGTCCACACGCTGGCGGTAATCCCCCATGGCCACCTGCTGGGTCTGCCACGTCAGGTGTCTGAGAGAGGCATGAAGCGCTTTTAAAGGCGCGGCCAATTCATTGTCGGGCCGGGGCAGCTTCACATTCAGATTTCCCTTGGAAATGGCCTTGGCAAGTCTCGCATTGTCCGCAAGGCATCTGCTAAAGGCTGTCAAACTGTTTGCAAGTTCCCGGAATTCCTCCGGCAGCTCCCCCACGTTTAATACGGCGCTCTCGGGGTCGTGCATCACCTGCTTCAGATAGTCCTGCAAAATCTCCGCCGCCGAGCTCATATGTCACTCACATCACTTTCCATGCCGCTGCGTCTTATCCCCGCGTTCCCCGGAAGCGGCACACCCGATCTCCGTTGGCCCAGCAGTCGATTTCCCGCACGGTGTACTTTTCACCGGTATATGCCTCCAAAACACCCTTGATAAAGCCCTCGTCGTAGCAGCATACAGTTTCGTTGGTAACGGGAATTCCGCTGCAATCCAAATCCTCCGCCACGGTCAGCACAATCTCTCCGGTATCCTCCGCATAGCTTTCCATCCGCAGTATCCCGATTTTCAATTCCCTGAGTGTCCTTTGCAGATCCGCCAAGAAGCCGCTGAATTCCGCCGTCAGATCCAGCATATGCTTTGCAAACTCCATGCCCGCCGAATAGCCCGCCTGCCGGAAATAGCCGTTGGCCCGTTCTGCGCCGCAGTCCTGGTTCAGCACATCCAGCATGGTATACTGCATCAGGCGATAGACCAGCACCGGCATCTCTGTGCCCAGATCTCCCCGGCCTTTTTCAATGTTGCTCAGGCTTTCCCACGTGAAGCGGTTATGGGCAAGCGGCTGCTTGTCAGTGTTCATCAAAACCCCCTGAATTTACTGTTCGTAAAATAGATTTCCGTGTTCCTCTTTCAGCACTTCCAGCAGCAGGCCCGCCATCTGCGGGTCAAACTGCGTGCCCTTATTTTTCTGTATTTCGGCAGCGGCCTGCTCCACAGTGACAGCGGCCCGGTAAACCCGCTGACTGGTCATGGCGTCATAGGCGTCCGCCACCGCAAGGATGCGACAGGGCATGGGAATTTCTTCTTCCTTCAAGCCACGGGGATATCCCTTCCCGTCCCAGCGCTCATGATGGGAAAGAATCATCTCGGCCACGCTGGAAAGCTCAGGCGTTGCCTGGGCAATTCGAAAGCCGATTTCGGAATGCCGTTTTATCTCGTCCCATTCCGCCCCAGTAAGCGGCCCCGGTTTTTTTAGAACATCGGCGCTGACGCCCACCTTCCCCACATCGTGCAGCAGCGCAAGAAGTGACAGCTCGTCCATTTCCTTGGAGGATAGCTGAAGCTTTCTGCCCACGGCGTGACAATACTTTTCCAGCCGCTTGGAGTGTTCCTCCGTTTCGTTGCTTTTTTCATAAAGCGTGGCAAGCAGCGTGCTGACAATCGCGTTTCGGTAGCTCTTTCCGTCCAGCAGCTTCTGCTGATACATGTATTCCTCCGCCCGCTGCAGTGCAGTCTCCACTTCGGTGTCGGCGCTGTCCTTGCACGCACACCCCAGCGACAAACTAAGGGCCAGACTGCTCCCCTGAATTTCAACCTGAATATTCCTGATGCGCCGGATAACCGTCTCCGCTTCCTCCAACCCCTTCCCGGGCATGAGAATTACAAATTCGTCTCCGCCTAGGCGGGCGACAAAATCGCCCTTGCCGCTGCACTCCCGCATCATCTTGGCCACACTTTTAAGCAGCGCGTCTCCTGCGCTGTGACCAAACACATCGTTGGTGATTTTTAAACCGTTTACATCCGCCATAATCACCGAAACAGGAACCTCTCCCGCCTCATCCATATGTCTCATCGTCTCTTCTATGTACCGTCGGTTGTAAAGCCCCGTCAGCGCGTCATGATAGCTCAAAAACTCAATTTCCCTGCTGTGTGCCTTCTCGCTGCTGACATCCCGGAAAACCATCACAACGCCCATGGTATCCTGGCTTTCATCCCCGCGGATGGGCGCGGCGCTGTCAGCAATCGGCGTGGGTCTGCCCTGCCGGTCCACCAGCTCCGTGTGATTGGCAAGACCCATTACCAGCCCCGTCTCCAGCACCTTTTGCACCGGATTTTCCGCCGGTTTACCCGTTTCCTCGTTGCGCAGAATAAACACCTCGGAAAAGGGCCTTCCCAGTCCCTGTCCGTCAACCCAGCCTGTCAGCCGCTCTGAAACGGCATTCATTCCCGTGATCATTCCGTCCCGATCCGTTGTGACCACGCCGTCACCGATAGATTGAAGGGTAGTGCGCAGCAGCTCCTTCTCCCGGATTAATTCCTCACGGTAACACTCCCGCTCCGTCACGTCAAACAAAATAGCGTGAAGCAGCCTGCGTCCTCTGTCCCAAATTTCGGAGGCATATACGTCCAGAAGCCTTGTCTCTCCACTTCTCAGGAGGTGGGGCGCTGCTTCAAACAGTGCGCCCACATTCATTTCGCCATGTATTTTTTGAAACTGCAAATCCCACGGAAGAAGGTTGATCTCCTGCACGTTCTTCCCCAGCATCTCCTGCTTTTCAAAGCCAAAGTACCGCAACAGAGCGGGGTTGGCGTCCACAATCTCTCCCGTATTCGCATCTATAACCAATTTCAATGCGCTGTGCTGTTCAAACATTGCCTGAAACCGTGATACAAATGCCCGGTTGCGCCGCTGGGCCGCCTCCAGCTTTTCTTCGTTGGCAAGAAGCTGATAAAAAACAATTCCTGCCGCAGCCAGGGTAATCAGAATGGTGGTAATGCTGGTGGTCACCACGTCCCGAAACAGCACGGCGGAACGCAGCAGAACGTCAGGCCCCCGCACAACGGTCACCAGATACCACCCGTTATACTGCAAATGCGCCGAGGAAAGGAAATAGGGATTCCCATTGCGGAAAAATTCGGCGCTGGCTGCGCCGCCGTTCATCACGCTCACGGCGATTTTCCCCACCTCTGCCTCCGACAGGCCGTATCCCCGCAAATCGTCGAACAGATTTCCTCTATGCTCCGGCTGGTAGGTGTTATAAACGATTTCTCCACTGCCGGTAACAACGCAGCTATACGGATTCTGATACACGCCGCTGTCAGAAACGCCGGAAAACAAAGTTCCCTCTTTCAGACGGACGCAAAGCGCGCCCGTTATGCCGGAGTCCCCGGTCAGCGGTCTGATGACAACAACATCCTGCTTCTCCTCTTCACCGACCACCGTGCTGATCACAGTGACGCCTTTTTCAAGCCGGGCAGCATCCTCCCGGAAAATGGGCAGCTTTCCGGCGTCAATTTCCTCCAAGGAAAAGTATGACACGGAATCACCGGTCACAAACCCGCTGTGCCGGTCCAGCCGCTCCTGAATGTTGCCCGTAAGCCCCGCATCGGAGCTAAGCAACATTGCCTCCGCCGTTTTCAGGGATTGCAGCGCACCCGCAATTTCCGCCTTGATTCCCGTCGCGGTGTGCTGGGTATTGGTATTCAGGCTGGAAACAACAATCCTCTCAAATTCCGTATCCAGCTTTTGCTTTTCCCACAGCAAAAGCATCCCAATACACATCGCAAAAACCAGAATAATGAGCACAACGCCCCTAACCGACCCTTTTTTTAACGCCAGACCAAGCTTTTCCTTGGCGCTTCTCACACAGTTGCCTCCTTTATATATCCTGTCCGTATCATCGCTCTGAAAAACAGAGGGGGACTCCAAAGGGGCACCCTGCGTCCGTTTCCATCCCGCGCTTCCATCCGCTGCTTATTTGTAAGTACCCAAGCTCACACTCAGGGGCATTTTCTCGCCATGCGCATAACTTGCCATGTTATGATGACATTATACAGCATGTTCTTTTTTATGCATACTAAATTTCTCCACATTTTGAGCATTTTTGTCTAATCCGCTTAAGAATATAAAAAAATCCACAAATTTTAACCTATATATTCGTCTTTTCGTATATACCCCGGCATCCCTCTTCAAGCAGTGTGTCCCGGCCTTTGCAGCATTGTAACGAAACCTTCCGAAATATGAAATGAAATCCTTTTTTGAAACCGCAGACTTCTTGCGGCAAAGAAAAAGCGCCGCCCGAATTCTCCTTGTACGCAGCGGTACACAGGTCAAATTTTATCCTCTAAAAGCTAATATATAAAATATTTATTTGGTATATATTGTAAATTATTTTAAAAAATGGTACAATGAATCCGCAATATACCGACAGACAAGATAATGCGAATGGGCCGCAGCCCGGGAAGCTTCCTCCACCGGCGCAAAGGATCATATCCAGGACGCTGCGAACAGGGATATACTGCGGGCAGTGGTGGAAATTTTGCAACCACTTTCACCCCCTGCCAAAGCCCGAACGAGAAGCGAGGAAGCGTCTGAGCCGTAGTAGGCGTGCGAAGCCGTGCATTTCGATTTAAGGCAGGCATCGGCGCACTTTGGATATACCAACCTCCCCGGTAGACATGTCCTCCCATTCTCTGTGAATCGCACAAAAATAGACGTTTTATAGACGCTCTATCATGTAATATACACCTAATCACGGTGGAAAACCGGAAGAGGTTCCATGTAAAAGCCCCGTTTTCCCGTGAAGATTTGCCGGGCCAGTTTCGAAAAGGGCCATGTGAGAAAGCGCCGTCTTGCCCGGATGGCGTCCGCCCGTTTCCGGCTGTCTTTGGCACGATTGTCCTGCTTCATGCGCGGACAGTCTTTCCTGTGTCTGTATTGTTGCAGCGAATCTGTCCGGAAAGGAGGGCAATTACGGAAAATGGAAAAGCGGACGTATCGGCGAAGCTCGGTTCTCCGCTCTGCAAAATTTCCCGTAAGCACTGCAAAATTCAACAATCATTAGGAAAGAGAGATTTCTAGCGTTTAGAGATTTAGAGATCTTTTAGGAAAGGGAGATTTAAATAATGTCTATTTTATTAAATCCGGTTCTTGTCTCCGTGGTAATCCTGTGCGTTTTGTGTCTGCTGAAGCTGAACGTTCTTCTGTCCCTGATTATCTCCGCCATCGTGGGCGCCATCATGGGCGGTATTGACATTCCCACTGCTATGGGTATCCTGACCGCCGGTTTCAGCGTAAACGGCGGCACTTCTCTGGCCTACCTGCTGCTGGGCACCTTTGCCACGGCCATTGCCGCCACGGGTCTGGCCGACATGATGTCCAAGAAGCTTTCCAAAATTATGGGAAAGAACGCAAAGTTCCTTCTGGTGGTGCTGGCCGGCGTGGCCTGCCTGTCTCAGAACTTGGTTCCCGTTCATATCGCTTTCATTCCCATCATGATTCCCCCCCTGCTGAGCCTGTTCAACGAGCTGAAGCTTGACCGTCGGGCAGCCGCCTGCTCTCTTGCTTTCGGTCTGAAGGCTCCTTATATCTCTATCCCCTTTGGCTTCGGCGCCATTTTTATGGGCATCATCGCCGACAACATGACCAAGAACGGTATGCCCACCACCATTGGTGAAATTGCCAGATACAACTGGATTCTTGGCTTCGCCATGCTGATCGGCCTGCTTCTGGCCATCTTTGTTACATATCGCAAGCCCCGCGAGTACAAGGATCTGTCTGTGGATATGTCCGCACACGATTCTGTTTCCGATAAGTTTACCAAGGAGCACGCCATCACTCTTCTGGCCATCGTCGTGGTGGTTGCCGTTCAGATTCCCACCGAGTCTCTGGCTCTGTCCGCCCTGTGCGGCTTGATGGTCATGTTTATTTTCGGCGCCATTAAGTGGAAGAAAATTGACGAACAGTTCGACGGCGGCCTCAGAATTATGGGTATGATCGCCTTCATCATGCTGGTCGCCGGCGGCTATGCCGACGTAATCAAGGCTACCGGCGCTGTTGATGAGCTGGTTCAGGCTGCTATCGGCGTTATGGGCGGCAACAAGCTTATCGCAGCAATTGTTATTACTCTGATTGGTCTTTTGGTCACCATGGGCATCGGCAGCTCCTTCAGCACCATTCCCGTGGTTGCGGTGCTGTATGTGCCTCTGTGCCAGCAGATGGGCTTCTCCGTGCCCGCCACCATCATCCTTATGTCCGCAGCCGCGGCTCTGGGCGATGCCGGTTCCCCCGCTTCCGACACCACCTTGGGGCCCACGGCCGGTCTGAACGCGGACGGACAGCACAACCACATCTGGGACACTTGTGTGCCTACGTTCATTCATTACAACATTCCTCTGATGATCACGGCGATTGTTGTCTCTCAGTTTATCTGAGCCACATTTAAACACAGTATGAAAGGCTGCGGTCCGGCAAATGCCGGACCGCAGCCTTTCACTTTTTTAAGATGACCGTGTACTGTCGTCCGGAACAGACCCAGTGGTAAAACTCATGTGCAGCTTAACACCCTGCAAGATAAGAATTTCGTGTAAAAAGCAGCTTATTTGTCAAGCCCTTTTCTCACGACCCCTTTTGGGGAAAACAGTTTGCGCTGTAACCTCCGGAAATAACGCTCTAAAAAAAACCGTGAACCGGAGCAGCACAGGTTTTCGCAGTGACAAACGATTCTCTTAAGCAATGTAACACCCTTTCACCATGCGGACTGCGGAGCTGGGCAGCAAGATGCGGAATCCCGTAAATGACGGGCGCAAACAAACGGTCATTTCTCCACTGCGCCCGGTCATCGCAGGACGACTGTCCGCTCACCGCGCGGCGATTTCCAATTCCTTTTCTTCACAAAGCATCCGAAAACGGTTCCAGAACCTGCAATATGCCCAAATTCCCCTGCGAAAACCGGCTCGCAAAAACCATCCCTCTCATCTCTTTCCGGTCAAAAAAGCCGCCGCGCCGAAATTCGGCGCGGCGGCTTTCATTTAGTTGCTGCAAAGCAGCTTATTCAAAGTCGGGAACGTGCTTCTTCACGATGTCCAGCAGATCGCTGCTGCGGACCATCTTCTCCACCGCTGCGATATCCTGCCAGATTTCCCGGTCAACTTCATAGAAATCAACCTTCTCCCGCACGTGCTGATACATAGCCTCGTGTACGGGAGCCATGCCCTGACCGTGGGTGTTCAGGTTACGGCGAATGTCAATGGCCTGACAGGCAGTCAGCAGCTCATCCGCCAAAACGGACAGTGTGTTCTGCACAATCCAACCCGCCTTGCGGGCCGCAGTAGTGCCCATTGAGACAATATCCTCCTGATTGGCGGAGGAAGGAATGGAGTCCACCGACGCAGGATGCGCCAGAACCTTATTTTCGGAAACCATGGAGGCAGCGGAATACTGCACAATCATAAAGCCGGAGTTCACGCCGGGCTTCGTGGTGAGGAACGGCGTCAGTCCATTGGACAGGGCCGCGTTCACCATGCGCTCGGTGCGGCGCTCGGAGGCGTTGGCAATCTCGCTGCATGCGATGCCCAGGGTGTCGAAGGGAATGGCCATCGGCTCACCGTGGAAGTTGCCGCCGGAGATAACCGCCTCGTCGTCAAGGAACAGCAGAGGGTTGTCGGTAACAGCGTTCAACTCAATCTCCACCTTGGCGCGCACATACTCCAGCGCATCGCGGATAGCGCCGTGAAGCTGGGGGATGCAGCGCAGGGCATAAGCGTCCTGCACGCGATCCTTCTGGCAGTTATCCAAAATCTCGGAATCAGCCAAAAGCTTACGCATATTGGAAGCCACCATAATCTGGCCCTTCTGGCCGCGGGCGGCGTGAATGCGTGCGTCAAAGGCGTTGCGCAGGCCGGTGAGGGCCTCGAAATCCAAAGAACTGATGGCGTCGGCCAGCTGGGCGGCGCAAATGGTGTCAAACAGCGCCAGAGAGCCGACAGAGGTCATGGCGCAGGTGCCGTTGGTCATGCCAAGGCCCTCTTTGCACACCAGTGTCTCCAGTGTCTGGATGCCGGCCTTGGCCATGGCCTCGGCACCGGTGAGCTTTTCACCCTTATAATTGGCCATACCCTTGCCCAGCAGGGGCAGCGTCATGTGGGCCAGAGGCGCCAGATCGCCGGAAGAACCAAGAGAGCCCTTCTGGGGAACCACGGGGGTAACACCGGCGTTCAGCATAGCCAGCATCATCTCCACCAGAATGGGGCGAATGCCGGACACGCCCACGCACAGCGCGTTTGCCCGCAGCAGCAGCATTCCGCGCACCACCTCGTCGGTGTAGGGATCGCCGGTGCCAGTGCAGTGGCTGAGAATCAGATTGGTGGACAGCTCGTTGCTCATCTCCTCGGGCACGGCCACCTTCTGGAAATCTCCAAAGCCGGTGGTGATGCCGTATGCAACGCGGTTCTCCGCCACAATTTTTTCCGCCAGCGCGCGGGACTTCTGCATGGCCTCCAGCGCAGAAGCGGCCAGCTCCACCGTCGCGCCATAACGGGCGACAGCCACAAAGGACTCCAGCGTCAGGCCGTGTCCGTCAACGACGACATGCTTTATTTCAGAAGGCTTCATAATCATTTTAATCGTTACCTCGCTTCAAATTTTTGCCCTGCAATATCAGCTTTTTAAAATGCGACCGCCCTCGCGGGCACAGCCGGAAAGAGATGCGCCATAATCGGCATTTACAGGTTCTGTGAGATGTGAGAAATGGTTTTGATGATTCGGGTCAGGCGCGTTTCCGGCGCGAGTGCGCCGGAAACGCTGTTCACCCTGCCCAGGGGTGAGCCTGCCGCAATCCTGTCTGTATTGTGCGCTTGTCGATTTAACGTTCTTGCACAAACACATACTATCATTATTTTTGTACGAAATCAACATTTATTTTTAAAAATTAACATAGTTTTTTGTCTATTATCACGGTGTATCGGTAGCGTATTAGCGCGATATACGAATAGTGTATTATCATGTGGGAATTTTAGCTTAAAATGCCTGCCGATGTTTGGAAAAATTGCCGTACCGCAGGGGAAAGTAGATTGACAGTCACTGAAAAGTCTGTTATTCTTTGCCATAGGACACCCTGTTACCGTATGAAAGCAATCCTGCCGCCGGAGCCGGCGCACGGCGGCGCCTGATTTTGAAAGTGGGGCTGCAAGATGTATGAAAGCAGAATGAAATCGGAAATGGTGGACCATCTGTATCAGGCAATTCTCTCTTTGAAAGACGAAGAAGACTGCTACCGCTTTTTTGATGATTTGTGTACCGTCGGAGAGATTCAGGTCATGGCCCAGAGATGGATGGTGGCCCGGATGCTTCAGGACGGAGAAACCTTTAATGCCATCAACGAAAAAACCGGTGTTTCTTCCGCCACCATCACCCGCGTGCGGAAATGTCTGGTCTACGGCGCGGAAGGCTATGCCCGGGTAATTGACCGGCTGGCTGAACCTGAAGCACCCAAAAAGAAAAAGGGATAATTTTTTTCCTACACATTAAAATCCCCGGCGGCGCAAGTTGCGCCGCCGGGGATTTTTAAAGTTTTCTTTATTTGACGATACTTCACGCCAAACCTCAGATTAATCCTCAGACGCACCCTGAATGTCCAGCAGCTCCAGGGCGTGCTGCCCCGCAGCGGTGAGCGCCATGCTGCCCTTATGGGCAAACCCCTCGTAGGCCGTGTAGTCAAAATTTGTGAGGGGCAGATCGTAGTCCAGCCGGACCAGCCTCTTTTGCGCCAAGGATGTGATAATCTGCCCATACTCCGCAGGGGTGTATCTTGCACCCTCCAGATAAATCGGCTCCTCGGCCCCTTCCCTGCGGGCAATGGGAAGGAATGGTGTCTGGGCCAAATCCCGCAGCAGCTCCAGCTCTCCCTCGCCCATCCATACGCTGGCTCTCGCGCTGCAACCGCTGCATCCCTCGCAGCCGCCTGCGCCGCAGGCTCCTCCACCGCATGAGCCGCAGTGACTCTGTTCGTTGTTCATATGCCCATCTCCAATCATATTTGAAAGTTTTGTATTATTTACTGTTCTGCCCGGTCACCCGGTTCTGTGCCGCACGCAGCAGTACGGAGCGCTGATTGGGAAGGTCCCCATCCACCACGGCGGATAAAAGTTCCTCCAGCGCCGCGCCGATTTCCGGGCCGTGAAGTCCCAGCCCAATCATATCCCGTCCGTTTACCGCCAATTGCTTCAGCGATACGCATTCGTCCCGGGCCAGCAGATCGTCCATCATCCTTTGTATCTGCTCCACATCCCGCAGTCGGGTGTGGTACGCAGGGGCCTGCCCCAGATTGTCCGCCCGCTTCACCTCGGTCAGCTCCCGCAGGCGCTCCGCCCCCAGCTTCCGCAGCGCACGGCGGATACTTTTCTCCGTCCGGGGAATTTCCCTGTCGTGCCACAGCACCAGTGTATTCACAGCTTCCCGGGTGGCGTTGTCAAATTTCAGGCGGCGTAAAATCACGTCCGTCATCTCCGCGCTCACCGCTGGATGCCCGTAAAAATGCCCGCCCCGCTCATCCCGGGTGTAGCAGCGGGGCTTTGCCACGTCGTGAAGCAGCACCGCCCAGCGCAGCACCGGCTGGGCCGGAACCTCGCTGAGGGCATGAAGCGTGTGTTCCCATACGTCGTAACAGTGATAGCGGCTGTGCTGGTCGAAGCCCACCATGGGTAAAAGCTCCGGTACCACCACCCCCACCACCTCGGGGAATTCCCGCAGAACCTCCACCGCGGAGGGACCGCACAGAAGCTTTGTCAGCTCAACCTGTATCCGCTCCGCCGCCACTCCGCAAAGCAGCTTCCTGCACGCACGCAGTCCCTGTGCCGTCTCCGCTTCCACAGAAAAGCCCAGCACCGCCGCCAGCCGCAGGCAGCGCAGAATGCGCAGCGCGTCCTCTTGAAACCGCTCCTCGGGTATTCCCACGCAGCGCAGAAGCTTATTCCTTAAATCCTCTTGCCCGCCAAAGGGGTCCGTCAGCATTTCCCGCAGATCCACCGCCATGGCATTCACCGTGAAATCCCGGCGGCTCAAATCCTCCCGCAGGGATTGGGTAAACGCCACCGAATCCGGGCGGCGTCCGTCGGTATACCTTCCGTCGGTGCGAAAGGTGGTCACCTCCACGGAAAGCTCGCCCTCCCGAACGGTCACTGTGCCGTGGCGCAGCCCGGTGGGCGCGGTATGACCCGAAAACAGCGCCATTGTCTCCTCCGGCAAGGCTGATGTGGCCACATCCCAGTCCCCCGGCTCCCGGTCCAGCAGGGAATCCCGCACGCAGCCCCCCACACAGTGGGCCGCGTGGCCATGCTTTTCCAGCGTCTTCAATATGTTTTTCACCGGCTCCGGGATGTTCACCTGCTCACCTTACTTTCTCTTTTTAAATCAGTGGACCAAAGCCGCCCGGCCTAGCGGGCCGCGCCGTTTCGGTTGCATTTTCCACTCTCGCATAGTATAATACCTTTTCTGAGAAGGACAGTCAATCGCTCCGGCCCGCATGCAAAAAATTTGCCGGGGCGCTATAATTTCCGGCGCCGCAGTTATAATACAATATCATACAATAAACAGCGGCCTATTTGCAAGTCATTGCAGGAGAAGGAGCAACTATTATGATGAATAATCCAAAGCCCATCAGCGCTTACATGGTTCCCGGCAAGCAGGTTCATCTGGTGGGGATCGGGGGCGTATCCATGGCTCCGCTGGCGGAAATCCTGCTGGGGATGGGGCTTGCGGTCCACGGCTCCGACATCCACGAAAGCGAGGCGGTGGCCCATCTGCGGTCGGCGGGCATCCATGTGGACATCGGCCACAGCGCGGAAAATTTGGGAGAGTGCGACTTTGTCATCCGCACCGCCGCCGTCCACGACAATAACCCGGAAATTTCCGGCGCAGTGACCCGGGGCATTCCCGTGTACGAGCGGGCGCAGGCGCTGGGCTCCATTATGCGCCGCTATCCCAACGCCCTGTGCATCTCCGGCACACACGGAAAAACCACCACCACCTCCATGTGTACCCACATCTTCATGGCGGCGGAGGCAGACCCCACCGTGATGATCGGCGGAACGCTGCCCCTGCTCCACTCCGCTTACCGGGTGGGCAATGGGGACACCATGATTCTGGAGTCCTGCGAGTATTGTAACTCGTTCCTCTCCTTCTACCCCACCGTGGCGGTGATTCTCAACGTGGAGGAGGATCATCTGGACTTTTTCAAGGATTTGGAGGACATTGAGCGCTCCTTCCGCCGGTTTGCCCAACTGGTTCCCGACGGGGGACGGGTGGTTGCCAACGCGGACAACGACGGCGCCATGGCAGCCCTGAAAAACCTGGGCCGCCCGGTGTTTACCTTTGGGCTGGAGCGCACTGCCCACTGCACTGCCGAACACCTTCGTGAAGAGGGTGGAAAGCAGCTTTTTGATGTGACAGTATACGGCAAGCACTATGCCAGCGTGTCCCTGCCCGTCCATGGCATGCACAACGTGTCCAACGCGCTGGCGGCGGCTTCTGCGGCTTATGTGCTGGGCCTGCCCGGCTCCGCCGTGGAGCAGGGCCTTGCGGACTTCACCGGAGCCGGCCGGCGCTTTGAGCGCAAGGGCGTGTTCAACGGCGCAGACGTTTACGATGATTACGCCCACCATCCCGACGAGCTTCACGCTCTTTTGGCCATGGCAAAGGACTTGCCCTACCAGCGGGTAATTCTGGCCTTCCAGCCCCATACCTATTCCCGCACCGCCAAGCTGTTCGACCGTTTTGTGGAGGAGCTGAAGCTTGCGGACGCGGCGATTGTTGCCGAGATTTACGCCGCCCGGGAAACCAACACCATGGGCATCAGCTCGGGTGACCTGTGCAAAAAGGTCCCCGGCTCCGTCTATTGCTCCAATCTGGAGCAGGTGACCGACCGGCTTCGTGCCATCGCCCGACCGGGGGATTTGATTCTGACCGTGGGCGCAGGAGACATCTACCGTGCAGGAGAAGCTTTGCTGAAGGAATAAGCAGTTGAAAATACAACAGTCCCCGGGGAAGGTGTTTCCCCGGGGACTTCTCCCGCACCGCACCCGGGCGATGCGCTTTTTGCGAAAATCCGCGTTTCAAGGCGCTGTCTCTTTAAGCAGACGGCTGCAACAAGTTTTAAGGGCTATACCATCTGCTCCAAGGAAAATTTTTGAATCCTGCTCACGCCCTCGGCACTGCGGGTGGCCACCCCGGCGACATAGCCGGGAAACGTATCCACATAATAGAAATATTCGCCGTATTGCAGGGGGGCTTCCCCCTCCCGCATGATGCTCACACCGGCGCCGCTGCGCTTGAACCGTGCCTCCCGCCGGACCCAGCTCTGGAAAAACGCCTCCTCCGTGGCTGCGTCCGCCAACCGCTTCATGGCTCTTTGCGACACAGGGCGAACCTTTTCCATATCCACGCCCAGCGGCTCGTCGGAAAGGCCCACCAGCACCGCACCGGGCGTGTGGCTCAGATTGAAGCACACCTCCGGATAGGCAGGAAATTCCGGCTTTCCCTGTGTAGTCAGGGCAATTTCCGGCAGCTCCCGCCACCGGTATTTTTCCCACAGCGCACGGCGCAGAATCGCATAGGCGCAAAGCGGCTCCCGCCACCGTTCGGCGTCGCGGACCCGGGCAAGCCGCTCCCGCCGCTCAGGCGGCAGCATTCCCAGCAGCGCTTCCTTTTCCCCCTCGCTGAGTGGGCGATCCAGGCGCGCGGCCCAAAGCTCCACAGCCATTCTTCCACCTCTTTCTCTCTATCCTCTAAACATTTATTTTAGCTGTCAAACGCCAAACTGTAAAGCCGGGAGAGAAAAGTTTTCTTAAAATTTGCAAAAAAAGAGGGAATTTCAACTCAACGGGGTATAAATAGATTGACTTGAATCGGATTGCTGGGTATGACCCGCCGCAATTTCGGTAAAACTCACCGGGAGGGAGGTATGTTCCGTTGCCGTTTCCGCAGAATTTTCTGGACGAGCTGACGGCCCGCAGCGACATTGTGGATGTGGTGGGCAGCTATGTCCAGCTTACAAGACGAGGCGCGAACTACTTTGGCCTCTGTCCGTTTCACAGCGAAAAAACCGGCTCCTTCTCTGTCTCCCCGGATAAGCAGATTTATTACTGCTTCGGCTGCAAGCGGGGCGGCGGTGTCATCAACTTTATCATGGAGGAGGAAAGCCTCCCCTTCCCGGACGCGGTTCGGTTTCTTGCCCGGCGCGCGGGACTGGAGGTTCCGGAGGAAACGGGAGATCGGGAAGCGGCGCAGCAGCGGCGGCGCCTGCTGAATTTAAACCGCGACGCGGCCCGGTTTTACTATCAGCAGCTTCAGGAACCGGAGGGCCGCGCCATGCGGGACTATCTGGATCGGCGAAGAATTGGGCAGGCCACGGCGGTTCGCTTCGGTCTTGGCGCGTCTGTTGACCGGTGGGATGCGCTCCTTACCGCCATGACCTGTCAGGGCTACACCAAGGCGGAGCTTTTGAGTGCGGGTCTTGCGGTGCAGAATAAAAACGGCGGCCTGTACGACAAATTTAGAAACCGCCTGATGTTCCCCGTCATCAACGTGCGGGGGGATGTGGTGGCGTTTGGCGGACGCGTGCTGGACCACTCGGAGCCGAAGTATATGAACTCCTCGGAAACCCCGGTTTACAGCAAGCGGCGGGAGCTGTACGCTTTGAATCTTGCCAAGAAGTCCAAGCGGCCCAACATCATTCTGTGCGAGGGCAATATTGACGTGGTGACGCTCCATCAGGCAGGATTTGACAACGCCGTGGCCTCCATGGGCACGGCGCTGACGCAGGAGCAGACCCGGCTTTTAAGTCGGCATACCAAGGAAATTGTCTTGTGCTATGACAACGACAACGCCGGAAAAATTGCCACGGAGCGGGCCTTGCAGATTCTGAACAACTCAGAATTCACGGTTCGGGTTCTCCGTCTGCCCAACAAACGGATGGAGGATGGCTCCATGGGCAAGCAGGACGCGGACGATTTTATCAAGGCCTTCGGCCCCGATGCGTTTGAACGTCTGTTGACCGGCAGTGAAAACGGCGTGGAATTCCGTCTGGCGCAGACCGCTGGAAAATACGATTTGACGGACGACCGGCAGCGGCTTGCCTACGCCGAGGAGGTAAGCGAGCTTTTGGCGGGTCTTGAAAGCCCCGTGGAGCGGGACATTTATACCGTGCGGGCCGCAGAAGCCGCCAAACTTACACCGGAAGCCATGAAGCTGGAAGTCCAGCGGGCCTTTAAGCGCCGGGTGGGCAAGGAGCGGCGGGCGCGGGAGCGCCGGGACCTGAACCCGGCGGCAGAGCTTCAACCCAAAGGCCGGGATCTGCGTTATACAAACCTTCGCTCCGCCATGGCAGAAGAAGGCATTCTGCGGCTTATGCTGCTGGACGACAGCCTGTTTTCGGAAACGCCGCCCCTAAGTGAGGAGGAATTTTCCTCTCCGCTGCTTGGCAGGGTCTTCTCTCTTTTATGGCAGCAGAGAGAGCAGCACAGCGCCCCCAAGCTTTCGTCTCTGGCGGGCGAGCTGTCCGGTGAGGAAATGAGTCACATTACAAATCTGTGCCAAAAGCCGGAATCCGCCGCAAACGGGCGGCAGGCTTTAGCCGATTACATATCAATTGTCCGCAGGGAAGCGGAAAAGCGATCCGGCGCGGGCACAGCGGACCCGCTGCTGGCAAAAATGGAAGCATTGAAAGATCAGAAAAAAAGCGACGGAGGAAAGCGACATGTCTAAGAAGAAAGAACTCACCCCCGAGGAACGGCTGGAGCAGGAGGCCAATGCCCTGCTGAAAGCCGGAACGGCAAACGGGGCGGAGAAAACAGCGGCAGCCGGCGGCAAACCCGGTCAGGAGCCCACCCCCATCATGACCGACGAGGAGGCCAAAAAGGCCGGTATCCTCCGTCTGGATGACAGACAGGTGGCATCCCTGCCCGCCTCCGCATGGCTGGCAGGCAATGAAAAGCTGCGCGAACTGCTATATAAGGCCCATAAAAAGGGCAAGCTGGACTCCGGCGAGCTTGCAGAATCTCTGGATACCCTGAATCTTGAGGGCGACCAGATGGATCAGCTTTATGATTCTCTGGAAGCGCTGAACATTGACATCAGCACCGACGAGGACATTCTCCCCGAGCTTCCCGACGACGGCCCCGCCGCCGAGGAAATTGCCGACGTGGAGGAAGAGGAGCTGGTGGACCCCAACACACTGGTTGGGAATTTTGCCATCGACGATCCCGTCCGAATGTACCTGAAGGAAATCGGAAAGGTTCCCCTGCTGACCCCCGACGAGGAGGTGGACCTCGCCCAGCGTATGGCAGCCGGCGCGGAGGCGGAGGAAAAGCTTACCGAGCTGGCCCGCCAGAAAGAGGCTGACGAGACTCCCTCTCTTTCCAAAGAAGAGGAAGCCGTGGTAAAAAAGGCTTTCCGCAGCGGCGAACTTGCAAAGCAGAAGCTGGCGGAGGCTAACCTCCGTCTGGTGGTGTCCATTGCCAAGCGCTATGTGGGCCGGGGCATGCTGTTTCTGGATTTGATTCAGGAGGGCAATCTGGGCCTGATCAAGGCCGTTGAAAAGTTTGACTGCACCAAGGGCTTTAAGTTTTCCACCTACGCAACGTGGTGGATTCGTCAGGCCATCACCCGCGCCATCGCAGACCAGGCCCGCACCATCCGCATCCCCGTGCATATGGTGGAAACCATCAACAAGGTCATCCGGGTGAGCCGCCAGCTATTGCAGGAGCTGGGGCATGATCCCAGCCCTCAGGAAATCGCCATTGAGATGAACGGCGGCCCCGCCGCGTGGGAAAAGGTGCGGGAGGATGAGAAGAAGCGGGCCGTGGACCGTATCCGCGAGATTTTGAAAATTGCGCAGGAGCCGGTGTCTCTGGAAACTCCCATCGGCGAGGAGGAGGACAGCCACCTTGGCGACTTCATCCCCGACGAAGGCGCTTCAGAACCGTCCGAGGCCGCGTCCTATAAGCTTCTGCGAGAGCAGTTGATGGATGTTCTCTCCACCCTGACTCCCCGGGAGGAGCAGGTTTTGAAGCTGCGCTTCGGTATTGAAGACGGCCGCGCCCGGACACTGGAAGAGGTCGGCAAGGAATTCAACGTCACCCGCGAGCGCATCCGCCAGATTGAGGCAAAAGCCCTGCGCAAGCTGCGCCACCCCAGCCGCAGCAAAAAGCTGAAGGATTTTTTGAACTGAGTATTTTTAAACCGGGCAGGGACTTTCGTCCCTGCCCGGTTTTTTAGCTTTATAGAAATTTCTCCAGCGCGGCGCGAAGCGCTTCGTCCGATGGAGGGACGTTCCAGAACAAGGGCTTTCCGTTTCCTGTAAGAACCGGAAGATACAGCCCGTCCGGGTCAGAAAGCGACATGTGGTTGGCCCGGCAGCCGGGGCAGTAGGAGGGCTGACACACGCTGTCAAACCCTTGGGACGCAATGTCCGCCTCGTCCATAATCTTTTCCGCCGTGTACGTAAGGCCCAGTTCCCGGGCCATTTGCTCCACCCGCTCCAGATAAAAGTCGTTTCGGGGACATTCAGAGGCGTACAGCCGCAGCTTGACGCCGGAGTCTTCCCCTCCCGCCATCACTTTTGAAGCCCAGCGGCCCACGCGCCGTATTTCTCGATATTCGCATCGCAATCAGCCCGGTTGGCCCCCTGTGTCAGGATGTAGACCTTAATTTTCGGCTCTGTGCCGGAGGGACGCACCAGAATTACGGTGCCGTCCGCCAGTTCAAAGCGCAGTACGTTGGATCCGGACAGCTCCATGGCGGTCTTTGTCCCGGTCGCGCAGTCCAGCACGGACCCGTCGGCATAGTCCTTGCGCACCGCCACCGTCACGCCGCCGATAACGGCGGGCGGATTTTCCCGCAGGCCCCGCATCAGCTCCGCCATGTCCTTTAGTCCATCCAGCCCCGGCATCACCAAATTATAGGTTTTCTCTGCGTACTGCCCGTACTTTTCATACAGCTTTTCCAGCGCGTCAAACAGCGTCATCCCCTGCGCGGCATACCAAGCGGCCATCTCCGTCAGCAGCATGGAGGCCGTCACCGCGTCCTTGTCCCGGACGTAATCGCCCAGCATATAGCCGTAGGACTCCTCGTAGGAGAAGATCACCTTCCCCTCCCCCGCCGCTTCCAGTGCGTTCTTCTTCTCCGCCATAAACTTGAAGCCGGTAAAGGTGTCAAAGCATTCCACGCCGTTGGATTCCGCAACCTTCCGCGCCATCTCTGTGGTGACAATGGTTTTCAGCGCCACGGGCCGCTCCGGCAGACGTCCCGCCCGGCGCATCGCGCCAATCAGATAGTCCAGCAGCAGCACGCCGGTCTGGTTTCCCGTGACGGGGCGGTACGCTCCATCCTTGTCCCGCACCATAATGCCCACCCGATCACTGTCCGGGTCGGTGCCCACGATAAAATCAACATCGTTTTCCCGGGCCAAGTCAACCGCCAGATAAAACCCCTCCGGATTTTCCGGATTTGGGGACTTCACGGTGGGAAACGTCCCGTCAATCACCATCTGCTTCGGCTCGCACAGAATGTGCTTCACCCCCAGCGCCCGCAGGGCTTCCGGCACCAGCTTGTAGCCGCAGCCGTGAAACGGGGTATACACCAGCTTGAAGGTATCCGCCACCTTGGCCACGGTTTCCCGGTCGTTGATCATGGCGGTGACCTCTTCCATAAACCGCCGGTCCGTCTCCTCCCCCATCACGGTGACAAGTCCGGTGGCCAGGGCCGCGTCCCAGTCCAGCGCTTTCACGCCGGTAAAGATGTCGATTTCCTCCATCTTCTTCGCAACAGCCGCCGCATGGTGGGGCGGAAGCTGGGCGCCGTCCTCCCAATAGACCTTATAGCCGTTATACTCCTTGGGATTGTGGCTGGCGGTGACGTTGATGCCCGCGATGCAGCCGTACTCCCGCACGGCAAAGCTCAGCTCCGGCGTGGGGCGCAGTGCGTCAAAAATCCGCACGGCCACGCCGTTTGCGACGCAGACTCCCGCCGCTTCCCGGGCAAAGGCCATAGAGCCCTCGCGGCAATCCATACAAATGGCAACGCCCCGCTTCGCCGCATTGCCCCCCTCTGCCAGAATCACCTGTGCGAAGGCCTGGGTGGCATGGCGGATGACATGGACGTTCATATTGTGCAGACCCACGGCCATAATCCCCCGCAGTCCGGCAGTGCCAAACTCCAGCGGGCCATAAAATCGGGCCTCGATCTCCTTGGAGTCGCCTTTCAGGGCGGACAGCTCCTCCTTTTCGGTCTGAGACAGGGCGGGGCTTGCAAGCCACTTTTCATATTCCCGCATGAACTCCATGAAACTTTCCTCCTTATTCTTCATCGCCCGGCTGTGCGGGATTGTCCAAAATCGCCTTTGCGTCCTCCAGCAGGGACTGGGGCACGTAGATATCCACACCCCGCCCGGCAAAGCCGAAAATGACCTTGCCCAGCGTGCCGGATTTAAACGCTGGGATGCCTAAGCCATTCAGCATAGACAGCAGCACATCCGCGCCGCCCCCCAGCTCCGACTGGGCGGGAAGCAGCAGCGCCGCCTGCTCCGGCTCTCCGTCCGGTCCCAAGGGCCAGCCCTCCGGCAGGTCGCTTTGGCGCAGACCCCAGTTGTTTTCGTCTTTCATTAGGCTCCTCCCTTTCAATTCGCAAAACTCATTTGAATATATGTCAATAATTGCGCAAATTTCACTTGTGATATCGTCCGCCTGTCTGAATCTGATATGCCCTGTATAGCTGCTCCAGCAGCATCACCCGGGCCAGATGATGGGGAAATGTCATGGGCGACATGGACAGGCGCAGATCGGCCCTGTCTTTCAGGCTTTGATGCAGTCCCACACTGCCGCCGATTAAAAAGGTAAGCTGGGACGCACCCGACACGG
This sequence comes from Bacillota bacterium, assembly GCA_023402075.1. GTDB lineage: Bacteria > Bacillota > Clostridia > Oscillospirales > Oscillospiraceae > Oscillibacter. The sequence continues at coordinate 51,853 of JAEXCS010000043.1, forward strand.
CAAATTCGCCCAGAGCCTGCGCAAAAGCCGGAGAAGAAAGCGTCTTCCCCTCGACGCACAGGGCAATCAGCGCGCCGGATTTGGGGAGCCTGTCCTCCACCCGGCCCGCTTCCTCCAGAAGCGCCCGCTCAATTTCCGCGGGGGACGGCCCTTCGGGAAGCCGCGATTCCGTCAGCTCTACGATTTCCGCCTTGCAATACCGCGACAGGCGCTTTAGATATTCCGCCGCTGCGTCTGCGTAAAACTTCTCTTTCAGCTTGCCCACGCACAGAATGCTCACCTTTTGCATACGCCCTCCGTCACCTGATGGCAAGGGCCTGTGCAGTCCCGCTCCGCAACAGACAGTGCCGGGCCTTCGCCTCCCTCCGCCAGCGCGGCGGACACGGCGCAAAGTGCCGTCTCCGGCGTGTTGTTGTCCCGGCTCAGGTGAACCAGAACCAGCTCCTCCGTCCCCGCTCGACATGAGCAAACGGCAAACCGGGCCGCCGCTTCGTTGCTTAAATGCCCCTCATCGCTGAGAATCCGCCGCTTTAAATAATAAGGGTACGGCCCGCCCCGCAGCATGTCCACATCGTGGTTGGACTCCAGCATCAGCAGCGGAACGCCGCAAAGCACCTCCGCCGCCTCGTCTGTGACAAAGCCTGTGTCGGTCAAAAGGCCAAAGTCCCCCACCCGAAAGCCGGCAGAACCGGGGGCATCGTGAGAGGTTGGAAACGGGTCCACGTCGCAGCCGTCCACGCTGAATCGCTCTCCCATGGCGAAGGGGGACAGGCGATTTTCAATGCCTGCCAGCCGCCGCCGCAGGTCGCGCCCCGCCGCTTCACTGGCGTATACCGGGCCGTCCCACCGCTTCAAAAGGGTTTGCAGTCCCGCGATGTGGTCTGCATGGGTGTGCGTAATCAAAATGCCGGACAAGTCCTCTATGGACCGGCCCAGCTCCCTCAGTGCCGATGTAATCCGGCGGCAGGAAATTCCCGCGTCCAAAAGAAGGCAGACGCCATCCTTTTCCAGCAGGGCGGCGTTTCCCGAGGAGCCGCTGGCCAGCGTATGTAAAATCGTCAAAAAAAGTCCCCCGTGCGTATTGTATTTGGGCGGCGGCCGCCCGATGAGAAAAATGCGCCCGTGACGGAGACTGTCGACGAAAGTCGGCGACCTCCATCGCGGACGCGGTGATCCCTCAATAAAATGACCGGTGCGCCATGCACCTTTAGCCCGATCGTCTTCAGCCGATGTGGGCTTCCAACTGCTCGTTTTCTCCCGGCTCCTCCACCACGCGGATGTCGGCCCCCAAGCTGCGAAGCTTATCCACAATGCGCTCATAGCCCCGCTCGATATACTGCACCTCGCTGATCTCGGATTCGCCCTTGGCCGCCAGCGCCGCAATCACCAGTGCCGCACCCGCCCGCAGGTCGCAGGCCTGAATGGGTGCACCGGTGAGATATTCCACACCCTGTACCACCGCAGTCTTGTCATCCACCTGAATGGACGCGCCCATGCGCTTTAGCTCGTCCACATAGCGGTAGCGGTTGTTCCAAACGCTCTCCGTCACCAGAGACGTGCCCTCGGCAAGCGCGAGCACCGTGGTCATCTGGGGCTGCATATCCGTGGGAAAGCCGGGATACGGCATGGTCTTCACGTTGGTCTGGTGCAGCGGCTCGCTGCGCCGAACCAGCAGCGTATCCTCCCGCTCCTCCACCTCCACGCCGCACTCTTGCAGCTTGGCGGTGATACAATCCATGTGCTTGGGAATAATATTTTTCACCAGAATCTGTCCGCCGGTGGCGGCAACCGCCGCCATGTAAGTGCCCGCCTCAATCTGGTCGGGAATAATGGCGTAGCTTCCGCCCCGCAGGCGGGAGACGCCCTGAATTTTAATGGTGTCGGTGCCCGCACCCCGGACATTGGCCCCCATGGAGTTTAAGAAGTTGGCCAGATCTACGATGTGCGGCTCCTTCGCCGCGTTTTCAATCACGGTAGCGCCCTCCGCCAAAACGGCGGCCATCATGATATTCATGGTGGCGCCCACGGAAACCACGTCCAGATAAATGTTGGCTCCGTGCAGCCGCGGCTCCCGACAGGAGGCATGGATAAAGCCGCCCTCCACTGCCACGTCCGCACCCAGCGCCTTAAACCCCTTGATGTGCTGGTCGATGGGGCGCACGCCGAAGTTGCACCCGCCGGGCATGGCCACCTCTGCCCGGGCAAAGCGGCCCAGCAGTGCGCCGATGAGGTAATAGGAGGCCCGGATACGCCGCGCCATTTCATAGGAGGTGCGGGTAGACCGGATATGGGTGCAGTCAATCTCCACCGTGTGAAGATTTATAACGCGCACAGATGCGCCCAGCTCGTCCAGAATGGTGTAAAACAAATGCACGTCGGAAATCTGAGGGATATTTTCAATGCGGCAGACTCCCTCCACCAAAAGCGCGGCGGGAAGAATTGCAACAGCCGCGTTTTTCGCGCCGCTGATCTCCACCTCGCCAAACAGGGGCTTGCCGCCCCGAACGATATATTTTGTCAAACCCAAAACCCTCTCTTTTACGTCAAAACGGACCTTCTGTATTCATTGTACCCCCAGATGGGACTTCCATACTGAAAACAAGGCCCAAAATAAATCGATTTTTTTATGCCCGCGCAGCCAGCCCTGGAAAACAATTTCCGTGTCGGCTAAAAAGCAGATGTATGCGGCTTCGGTGCGCCACGCGCACAGTTACCATAACACATTTTACCACACATTTCAAGAAACACAATCAAAAATTTCAAGCCTTTTAGGGGGCTTTTCGGTTCGACAAAAACGGCTCTTTTCCAACCCTTTTCACCCATGGGTTACCGCGCCGGTAACACAGTTCACATAGTAGTCCACCGCGTCCGTATCTACGCGCCACAGGGGTGTCAGCGTCAGGGCAAAAGCGGTATTTTGCAGCTCATAGCAGGGCGTAAGCCCTATGACAGCGCTCACCACCGCGCCGGAGGTTCTCCGCGCCTCCAAAAACGCGGTGAGGGCGGTGGATGCGGTCAGCAGGCCCTCTCCCTGCACAGCCGTAGCGTGCAGAGGCAAAAAGGTGCCGCTGACGGAACGCAAAACGTTGTTTTCCGCCAAAAACGTGACGGTGCAGGCCTCCACGGGATAGCCCCTGCTCAGCCGATTCACAGTGACAGACCCGCTGCCCGCAGCGTCAAGCCATTCGTCAGGCATCTCGCATTCATAGCTGCGGCAAAAGCGCCGAACCAGATCGCCCGGGTTCTTTCCCAGTTCTCCCACAATTTCAAACGCACCGGAAGCGCGGAAAACCGCCCGTCCCAGTGTGGAGGTATAGGTCTGAATTCCGCCCCCTTCATCGGCAGCGGTCAGCTCTGTCCCCAAAAAAACAGCGGCGGCGGTCTTTTCCGCTTCCGCGTCCCGCTCCAGCGTCAGTGTCGGAGGCGGTGGGTCAAACCCGATGGCGGACTCGCTGAGCGTCACGCCCTCAGCGGCGAAGAGCTTCACCAGCTCCTCCGTTGCCTGCCGCCGGGCGGCAGTCTGCTGGGCCTGACGCATTCCCAGCGTTCCCAAAAAGAACGTGTTCATCAGCAGAAGCGTGAGAATAATAATACTCTTCAGGCGATGTGTCTCCATGTTCCCCGCTCCTCTCCCCGTTTCTCACTCTGCCAGCCACTGGGCAGCAGCGGTGCTTCCCCCGTCCACATAGCGGACGGCAAGCTCCCGCCCCGGCCAGGCCCGGGCAATGGACAGCGCCTGCGCCAGCGGCAGCAGGCGCACTCCGCTTTCGGAAGGAGTGTACTGCCGAACCCGCAGGGTCAGCCGGACAATAGACGCTCCCTCCAGCGTCACCTCTGCGGCAAAGCCCCCATCCGCAAAACGGATGGGAAGGCCCGCGTATTGATACCCAAAGCGCAGCGTAACAGAATCCTCGTCGGCAGAAAACTCCTGCAAAAACAATGCTCCGCTGCTTTGATCGGGCAGCAGGCCGTTTAAAATCTGAAAAACGCCCACCACGGTTTCCGTCTCCGTTGGGACCTCTTCCTCCGACGCAATATGCAGCGTTCCGCTGCTGCCCTGATAGGAAATCTCCCCATCAGGGTGAATGCGCAGGTTTCGGTCCCCCTCCACCACCACCTCCGCGCCCGAAGGCTCCGGATACCGGGAGTTGGTGTGAGGGTTAAAGGACAGGGCCTCCAGCACCGCGTCGGAATCTGCGATTCCGGCGGAAACAGCGAGGTTCACAGGCGGGTCAAGCTGATCGGAAAAAAGGGAAAAGGCAGCCACATGCCCGTCGCTTTCCGGACGGTCAAAGGCAAACCACGCGCTTCCGAGAGAATACTCTCTCACCAGTTCCCTCACGCTTTCGGAGGAAATAGCCGTGGTACAGACAAAGCAGGCGCTCTCCCCATCCCATGCGAACAGGCGCACCACGTTTTCATCCGCCTGTACCAGCACCCTGCGGGCAGAGATCTCTCCTCCGCCCCACTGTGCGCCCACCACCCCCGCAAGAATGGACAGGGGCAGCGCACCGCCAAAGTCATAATAGACAGAGCCGCCGGTATCCGTCCCCATTTGCAGCGCGGCGCGAAACTCCTCCACGCCGCACTTTTTCATTGTTCCGGCAGACCCCAGGGCCTCCATCAAAAGGCTTCCCGGCACTGAAAAGTCTTCGTCCCCGGTGGTCAGGGCCAGTCCGGCCCAGCGTCCGTAAGCACCCGTAACAGCCACCCGGGCGGGCAGCTCAACGTCCGACAGTCCTGAGACAATCTGTGTTTTTTGGACCGAGCCGGAGGAAAGCAGTCCGGAGAGATAGCCCCCGTCACCCCGGAGGTTGAATAACTGCGTTTGAACAAACAGCGCCACAGCGGAGACGCTCAGCAGGACGATGGCGATGTTTTGCAGGCGGTTCCGCCGCTTTTTCGCTTTTTGGTCCATACCAGCCCTCCTTCCTGTCTCCTTGCGTCATACCTCCCGCCGCGCCTGGCACAGAGGAAGCGTCAGCCGGACCGTGGTGCCCGGCCCCTCGTGACGCACCAGCCGAATGGTGCCCTGATGCCGCTCCACAATCTCTTTGGCAATGGACAGTCCCAGTCCGGTTCCGCCGGACTCCCGCGAACGGGCCTTGTCTACCCGGTAAAACCGCTCGAACACATGCTCCCGGTCTTTTTCCGGGATGCCGATGCCGTTGTCGGCCACCTCCATCCATACATGCCCGTCGGTGGTCCCGGCAGTGACCAGGATGCGTCCGCCGTCGGGGGTATATTTGATGGCGTTGCCTAAAATATTCATCATTACCTGCTCCAGCCGCTGGCGGTCGCCCTCGATGATGGGCAGGGGCAGGGCCGGCTCCAGCTTCAGCTCGTGTCCGTGGTGCCGCGCTTCCAGCGCGTTGGCCTGAACCACGCTGGAGATGGCGTCGCCAAAGTCGAAGCGGGCGCAGCTCATCTCCGTGTTTCCCGCGTCCAGCCGGGAAAGGGTCAAAAGGTCCTGAACAATGTGGGTCATGCGGTCCGTTTCGTTGATAATAATATCCAGAAAGTTATCCGTGGTGTCCCGGGGGATGTCTCCTCCACTGTCCCGCAATGTTTCGGCATAGCTTCTCACGTTGGTGAGGGGCGTGCGCAGCTCATGAGAGACATTGGCCACAAACTCCTTGCGCCGCTCCTCGCTACGGTGGTGCTCCGTCTCGTCGTGCAAAACCACCAGCACACCGCCGCTCACCTGATCGGAAAACGGGGCGAAGTAAGCCTCCAGCGTCTTCTCCCCCACCACCATCTCCGTGTCGGCATAGTTGGGCCGTTGGAGGGCCAATATCTGCTCCAGCGGATAAATGGTGCCAAACAGCTCGTCATAAGCGGCGTCCTTTGGAATGGAACGCTGCAAAAGCGCCGTGGCGGCGGGATTGCAGTGAATCAGCTTTCCGTCGTGGTCAAAGGCGGCCACGCCGTCCGTCATGTGGAGGAAGAGCGTATCCAGCTTGTTCCGCTCGTTTTCCACGGCGTTCAAACTGTCCTGAAGCACGTCCGCCATATGGTTGAAGGTTCCGGTGAGAATGCCGATTTCGTCCGGCGATTCCACCGGCAGCTTGTTGCCAAAGTCTCCTCCTGCCAGACGCTCCGCGCCCTCGGTCACCTTTTCGATGGGGCCGACGAGGGTTTTGCTGAGAAGATAGCTGAACAGCACGGAAATCAAAAGCCCGATCACCAGCGCCTGCATAATAATGGTGAAAAGCTGGCTGTTCAGCTTGGACACCGTGTCCCGGTTGTCCAGAATATAGATGATGTAGCGCCCTTCCTCCCCGGAAATGGGAATGGCCACATCCATATAGTCCTCGGTCAGATCGCTGCGGTCCCCCACCTCGCCGTTGAGGGCCTTGATGAGATTTGGCGTGGATGCAAGAATCCCGCCGCTCTCCCCCGACTCTGCCAGCACCGCGGCGGAAGACCCGTCCAGCACGTAATAGTTCCGGGAACGGTAGTCAATGCCAAGGCTTCCGGCGTTGGCCTCCAGAATCTTCTGCATCTGGGCCGCCCCCTCCGGCGCATCGGCAGCGGAGAGAAGGTCGGCCATAAAGCTGGCATTTTTAGCCGCAGCAACGCCGTCCGTCTCCACTGTGGAGCCGAACATATCGTTCATCTGCTCAAAAAAACCATCAATATAAAAGCTGGCGACGTTGGTGGTGAGAAACGCGCCCACCGTGGCCATCAGTGAGGTAATCAGCAGCAGCATAATCAGCATCAGCTTCATGTGGAGACTTTTGAACACGGCTGGCGCCTCTCTTCCTTTCAGGAATCCGGGGCTTTGCCCCGGCCGTTTCCCGCCTGTTGCAGCGGCTGTTCTTTGCTGTTATGTCGCGAAATAATAGCCCGCCCCGCGCCGGGTAAGAATGTAACGGGGATTGGCCGGGTCTGTTTCGATTTTCTCCCGCAGCCGCCGGACGGTCACGTCCACGGTTCGGGCATCGTCACCCACGTAGCCGTAGTTCCAAACCTGCTCCATCAAATCAATGCGGGCATATACTTTGTTGGGGTGGCTTGCAAGAAAGGTCAAAAGCTCGTATTCCCGCTGGGTCAGCTCAATGACCTCCCCGCTGCGAAACACCTGATGGCTGTCGGTATTGACGGCCAAATCCCCCGCTACGGTCATGGCTCCCTCGGCAGCGGAGGCCGCAAGGGGGGCCGACATGCCCAGCCTGCGGATATTTGCCCCCACACGGGCAATCAGCTCCCGCATGGAAAAGGGCTTTGTGATGTAATCGTCCGCGCCGATTTCAAGGCCAAGGACCTTGTCCGTCTCCTCCTCCCGTGCGGTGAGAATCACCACGGGCACGTTGTTGCGGCTCTCCCGCAGGGAGCGGCATACATCAAAGCCGTTCATCTTGGGCAGCATCACGTCCAGAAGGATTAAGTCCGGCTTCTGGGTCTGCGCTTTTTCCAGCCCGTCCTCTCCGTCATAGGCCTCCAGCGTGGCATAGCCCTCCCGCTGAAGGTTGAAGCAGACAATGTCTACAATATTTTTCTCGTCCTCCACGATCAATACTGTCTTTTTCGGTTCCATGGAGTCTCCTCTCTCAGCTTGTCAAAGGTTCAGCAGCAGCTTGGCCTTCAAAACGGCGGCAACGGTTTTCCCATCCTCGATTTCGCCCCGCAAACAGCGGTGCGCCAGCTCCTCCATGGGAATGCGCTCCAGCCGGAGGAATTCGTCCTCGTCGGGTCGGGCCTCGCCCATCGTCAGGCCCCGGGCCAGAAAGAGATACAGCTCCTCTCCCAGACAACCCGGAGACGGCAGGATTTTTCCCATAGGCAAAAGCTCGTCCGGAACCGCGCCGGTTTCCTCCAGCAACTCCCGCAAAGCGCCCACAGCCGGTTCCTCGCCCTCCTCCAGCTTTCCTGCCGGAATCTCCAGCAGCGTCCTTCCAAAGGCATAGCGGTACTGTGTCACGGTGAGAACATTGTTTCCCCCGTCCAGCGCCACCACGGCGACGCACGGGCAATGGTCCGCCACCTCCCGGGACGCGGTTTTTCCGTCGGGCAATCGCACCTGATCCACATGCACCTTCAACAGCTTCCCGGTAAACACATCCTGCCGGGAGAGGAACGCTTCTTCCAGATTTTCAACCATTTTAAAAGCACCTTCGCTTCTTTATTATCATCTTTAGCCATTATAGCAAAGAACCACAGGGATGACAACGTTTCTTTTACTTGAAGATTGGGCAGAATTATGCTAAACTACCATCATCTTACAGAACGGAACCCGAAGGGAGGCGCTTTCCACGGAGAAGAAGGGAATCAAAATTGCGGCCCAAAACCGCAAGGCGTACCACGATTACTTCGTGGAGGAGAAATTCGAGGCGGGCATTGAGCTGTTCGGCACGGAGGTAAAGTCCATCCGGGCCGGAACGCTGAACCTGAAGGACGCGTGGTGCTCCATTCAGGATGGCGAGCTGTTTGTCAACGGCATGCATATCTCTCCCTACGAAAAAGGCAGCATCTTCAACCGCAACCCCGAGCGGGTACGAAAGCTTTTGATGCACAAGTCGGAAATCCGAAAGCTTCAGGCCCTTGTGAAGCAGGACGGATACACCCTCGTTCCCCTGTCCGTCTATTTTAAGGACGCACGGGTGAAGCTTGAAATCGGCGCCTGCCGCGGCAAGAAGAATTACGACAAGCGGGAAACCATTGCCAAGCGGGATGCAGAGCGGGAGATGGACCGCCACATGAAGGAGCGGAACCGCTAAACCCATCGGCGCAGAGGCACTTGCTCCGCGCCCCACGCAATACACAATTAAAAAACCCCAAAGGAAGAAAGGAATCTTTGATATGTCTGAAATGAAAAATCCCATTGCCACCATTACCATGGAAAACGGCACCGTGATGAAGGCGGAGCTGTACCCCGACAAGGCCCCCAACACGGTGAACAACTTCATCGCCCTGGCCAACTCCGGCTATTATGACAAGCTGATTTTCCACCGCTGCATTCCCGGCTTTATGATTCAGGGCGGCTGCCCCCAGGGCACCGGCACCGGCGGCCCCGGCTATTCCATCGCGGGCGAGTTCTCCGGCAACGGCTTTACCCAGAATGATCTTGTCCATACCTTGGGCGTGCTGTCCATGGCCCGGACCGCGGCCCCCAACAGCGCGGGCAGTCAGTTTTTCGTCATGGTGGACGACGCCCCCCATCTGGACGGGCAATACGCCGCCTTTGGCAAGGTGACCGAGGGTGCGGACGAGGCCGTGCGCATTTCCAAGGTGAAGGTGGATTTCAGTGACAAGCCCAAAACGCCGGAGGTCATTGCATCCATCCGAGTGGATACGCAGGGTGTGGAGTATCCCGCACCGGAGAAAAAGGCTGATCGGTAAGGATGGCAGTTCCCCGATTTTAATGGAAAGGGAGCGGGTTTTATGAAAATTGCCATTGTCACCGGCGCGTCCTCAGGTCTGGGCCGGGAATTTGCCCGCCAGCTCATTTCCGAATATCCGGAGGTGGAGCAGCTCTGGCTCATCGCCCGAAGGCGCGACCGGCTGGAGGAGCTGGCAAAGTCCCTGCCCCGGCCGGCGCTGTGTCTTGCGCTGGATTTATGTGACCCCATGAGCTTCACCGTCTTGCAGGAAAAGCTTTTGTCCGAGCAGCCGGAGGTGCTTTTGCTGGTGAACAACGCTGGCGTGGGCTATTGGGGCAATCTGGGTGAGACGGATACGATGCTTCAAACCCGCATGATTGATCTGAATCTGCGGGCGCTCACCGCCGTCACCAGCTTGACGCTTCCTTATGTCCCCCGGGGCGGGCGGATTCTGAGCGTGTCTTCCATCGCCGCTTTCTGCCCCAACGCCCGGATGACGGTCTATTCCTCCACCAAGGCGTTTGTCTCCCACTTCACCGTGGGGCTGGGCGAGGAGCTGCGGGGAAAAGGCATTTCCGTCACCGCCGTTTGTCCCGGCCCCATGGCCACAGAGTTTTGCGACACAGGCGGAATCACCGGCAATTCGAAAATGTTTGAGCTGCTCCCCTACTGCGATCAGGTGCGGGTGGCCCACGGTGCGCTGCTGGCGGCAAAACGCCGCAGAAGTATCTATACTCCCACGGCGTTTTATAAGTTTTACCGGCTGGCGGCGAAGCTGACTCCGATGAAACTGATGGCAAAGCTGACAAAAACATAAATTTCATGAAATTGTAACATACTTTCGAGTGGAAGTATGTTATAATTTCAAACAGAAGATTCCGCATTCAGATCCAAGGGTCCCCTCCCACTTGTCCGCGCAGTTCGTTCCTTTGTTTTTGCCGCCTTGGTGGAGCGGCGGACGGGGTGCGCAGCGCGGCAATATATGGGGGTGTACCGGTTTCGACGGGGATATGGAGGCGGGACCAGCGGGCGGATGCGCCTGTCATCCGAAAAACGGGCAAATTATAAATTAAACAACAATAATACTGTTGCTTACGCTGCCTAATTAGGCAGCCGTCCGACCCGGAAGGACCGCGAGCCGGGAAGGGCGTCGTTTAGCGGTAAATGTGCGTACGCAAAGCTTTGCGCGTGCCATAAATTATGAAGCTCACCTGACCCGCCGGCGTGACGGCTTGCCGGCGGAGAGGGGAACTGGGAGAGAAAGACTCCCAAAATAACCGTCTGCGCCCGGAGAACGTCTCGTTAAAGTGTTTTCGGACGGGGGTTCAACTCCCCCCACCTCCACCAAAAAAGCAAGGCCGCTGAACCGTAATGGTTTGGCGGTTTTTCTTTTAATTTCAATGGTTTCAAGGCTTTTATGCGCATTCTCATTTATAGAACGCCCATTCTATTTTGAATGTCCGTAAGCAAATTTTACACCTCAATTTGCTTACGGAATGCTTACGAGAATCCCCCGCAAGAACCGCCTGGCTCTTACGGGGGATAGTTGACCTTAAGGCCTATTTGTGCCGTCCGGTTTACATCGCATGCTGACAACTATTTTTGTTCCATCCGCTCCATACGCTCGTCTATGGCCTTGCAGATGAAATCGTTCAGGCTCTCCCCTGCCGCGTCCGCTGCGGCCTGTATCTCGGCTTTGCGGCCTTTGGGGACAAACGGGTAAAGGCGGTCATAGGCTTTGGCGTTATATTTAGCTTTGCTTTCATTCGAGGTCTTCCCACTCATATAGTATCAACTCCCGCCGCTATTATATCATCTCTCGAATACTTACGCTAGTATGCAATTTGCACAAGCATACTTACGTAAGTTTGTGTATTATCCCGTCTTGCATACTGACGCAAGTATGCTATACTAAGACCATAAACCAACAACACGACAGCCGAAAGGCAGGGGGAAAAGATGATGAAGGAAAGTCTACTAAGCCGCTATTATGCGCCTCGACGCAACGCCGCAGGCTTTGAGGCAGCCAGAGCCGCGTACAATATCCACTGCGCCACCCGGCCTGACGACGCATATCTAGATGCCGTCCCCGACGCCGATTATGACGCTTCCGAGGCCGAGTATACCCAGGCGCTGACTGCGTGGGAGGCGGAACTGGATCGCCTATCGCTGTCCATGCAGGACACCATTACCAAGCGCACCAAGCCCAGCACGTGGGAGTTGGAATTTTTAACATCGTTCGAACTCTGCAAATCCCGCCAAATATCCGCCAAGCAGGCGGACATCTTGTGCCGCATGGGCGAGGTTTGGGACACCGGGCGCTATACAAAAGAGTACCGTTTCCAGTGTGGCAGGCGTGTGTACACCATTATAACCGACGGAGGTCGAGGAAACTATCTATCAGTGCGCGGCGCGATATAGCCGCCCCGCCGGTCGGGCAATAGGCCGGCAGAAAGGAAAGCGTTATGAGTAAATTAGAATTATCCATCGATGACCGTATGACTTTAGTTGACGCTCTTATAAATTCAATAGTTTGTGAAGAAAAATGCGCTAGCTTCTATGATGAATTATCTTCCCGAAATCCTGATGCGAAGGCAATCGTGGATAGTTGTAGAAAACGGGTTGCCGCTTACAGCGAGCTAAAAAGCAGGCTTCAAGCGTAAAATAAAAACACCCCCGGAGCCTACCGATTGGTAAGCCCCGGGGTTTGTCATAGTATGCAGTTATCCGTTCCAGTCGGATTTTACTTCTCGCACGTCTGGCGCAAACGACCAATGATGTCCTCCGGCTGTTTTCGTATTTCTATATCCAGTGCAACATGCGTGAATGCTTCCACGATGTATTCCAGTTTTTCTTTCTGCTTCTCCACACGAAAAATATCTTTCTCCAGTTTCTATACAGACAACTGGTCGGCCTCTGGAAATCCCAAAATTTATAGCGCGATGCCCATAATTCTTGTTGTACTTTGAAGTGCACCACTCTAGATTTGATACATCATTATTTGATGGATTCTCATCTTTGTGGTTTACTTCTGGAAGCCTGTTTGGATTTGGCAAAAACAATTCAGCGACTAACCTGTGAACATAGAAACTTTTCGGCTTCCCGTTTATGCAGATGCAAACGGAACGATACCCATGTCCGTTATCTCCTTGAACTAAGAAACGGTTTGTTTTGTTGCTTAATACCATTCCATCAGACGTAACAGCGTACTCTCCGCAAAATGCATTTCCTATCCGTTCCAATCCGACCGTTCCTCCCTACAATCTATATGCGCGAATCCTTGCGATGTGTAAACGCCAACGCCGCCCCAGTCCGGCATGATTTCACGGGCAAACGATGCGATCTGTGCGGGGGTTATGCCCTTGATGGAAATGTCCGCCGCCGTCCCATAGCAATGCTGGCTGTGCGCCGCGCCTCCAACCTTTGCATTGTACTGCGGAGTGCGGTAGGCGCTGTTGATGGTTACGGCCTTTCCGAAGTGGCTTCTGATGGTCTGCAATACCATGACGAGGCGCGGAGCAACCATGATAGCGTCGGAGCCGTCATTGCAAGCAAACTCTTTAACAGCAAAGTTCGTGGACAGCTTTTTCCGGCCGTCATTTGCTTTGCTGTATGCATTGATTTCAACCATGGGCTTGTCTCCTTTCGGTTCGTTGTCGCTGTGCTTAAAATGCACAACGATAAAGTTTTGAACTACTCTGTTCTTGTCACAGTAAAATCCGCCGTCCTTGTCGCGGAAGCAAGTAGACCCGCCGCCGTCAAGCATGGTGGCGTGCGACCAGCCGATGGAAAATAGATAGTCCCGAAGTTTCTCCGGCGTATACCCGCTGGACGTTGTAAAGTAGGCGAAACGACCCTCTTTCATCCCGATTGCCGTTCTGGGGCGTGACCTGCCCATGTCTTTTTGATAGTTCGGCTTTGGCACCTTTGCTCCCTTGACAATCAGCGGAACGCAAGCGATATAAGACTGCGCAGAGCACGGCAGAATGGCCTCACAAACGCCGTCACCGTCTCCGAGTGTCATTCCATATACAGAGTAGTTCGGATTGCACAGAACGGCTCCTGCGGCCTTACAGTGGCATAGCGGCTTATAGGTTGTCCATGAAAATATTGTGCCGTTGAAAATCAGATCGCCGCCGGTCTCTTTCAGAATGGTTGCAAGCTGTGATTCTTTGTATTTCTTTTTGTTCTGGTAAATCTCAATCCGCTCAATGCTGGAGAGCGGGATTGTGCCCGCCCTCGTCATTCCGATGCCTTTTTAACCGCCTGCGTTCCAAAGTAGAAGGAAATCACCACCGTAAAGATGGTCTGGAACTCTTGCGGCACTACTTTCTCGCAGGCCAGATATACAAAGGCCCCGGTCAGCGCCAATGTGACAATGGATTTAACGTCAATCAGTTTTGCGAATTTATCTTTCATGTAATCGTTCCTTTCAAATATGTTTTTTACTGCTTGTCCGCTTTTTCCAAATCCTCTACGCGGTGGTTAACTACTTTCATTTGTTCCTCGATAACCGGGATACGCTGTGCGAAATTGTTGTGCAGCCGTACTTCGCGGGTCAGTTCTTCCAGCTTGGTGTCGGTGACGGCCTGCGCCGTGCTGATCTGCGCCTGTGTCTTGTTTGCTGTGGAATTGTTGGATATGACAACGCCCACAAGCGCAAGCCCGCCAGTAATAGCGGCTACAATAATACTGCTATCCATCACGCCTCCATATCCGCGTCCAGCAACTCCTGAACCGCCGCTCTCCATGTCAGCGGCACTTGCTCAATCGTGCGGTATCCTGCTTTGATAAGGTCATAATAGACTTTAGCCATCCAATGTCCCTCCAATCATTTCAGCCAGTTCAGTCAAGGCTAGTTTGTTCTCAAGGTCGTGCGTTGCTTCTGTTTCTGCCAATTCAGCAAGGGCGATTTGGGTCTGGGTAATTGTGTCTGGCCGAACGAGTTGTTTCTGTTGTTCGGCTATTGCCGCATCATAAGCCTCTTGATTTGCGGTCATGGTGGTCACAATGCCGTTATCGGTTGTGATATTTACAAACGGAAAAGTGCCCGGAATAATCGCAGCGTCTCCAATGACAGCCCACCCAACAGGGCAGGCATTGCATCCGTTTTGGTTTTTATGCGCCCCGTTAGAAAGGGGTTGAATTTCAATGATGTTCATGTATCCTCCTTATCCAATGGCAACATAGGTATATTGCTGTCCACTTTCGTTTTGCTGAGAATACGGCCCGGATGTAGAATACCAAGCCACTGAATTTCCACTAAAAGTTGGCGTAATGTCGGTTTGCGTTACACCGGGTGTAATATAGAATTTTGCTGAGCGCCCTTTTACAAGTATCATCGGGTTACCCACATAGTTAAACATGGTTGACGTATTGGCAACAACGAAAACCATGGCAGGAGCAAACGGAAACGAAAGGCTGTTGGGACTTCCACTGCCGTATGTTCCCGTTCCGGTGTAGTTCCCTGTAGCAAGCTGCACAGCAGGGCCGTTAATAAGCTGCCAGTATGTTCCGTCGTACTGAAGGTATGCAATTTTGGGGACTTGTGCAGCGCCAACAATGGCACCGTTAAAATAGATGCTTTTCGCGCCTGTCCCGTTGACATTCAGCGTCGGGGAAGACGCGGTGTTTTTATAGGAGAAATTTACCCCGATTACCGCACCAATTGACAGCACAAAATCCGAAAGCGTGGCAACTTTTGCAGAGGTCGCGGCAGCGGTTGCGCAAGTGCCATACCGGGCGGCGGCATACCTTAAGATGTCCGTCACCTTTGAGTACGAATCACCGCCCCACAGCGCGGCAACTGTGTCAGTCAGCAAATTTGCTTTTGTTGGCGGTGTCCCTTCCTGTGTCGGCTCGTCGGCCATCTCCATCTGATATGTGTTTTCCAATCCGGCGACGGGCGTTAATTTCACCCGTCCTGGATACGTACTCACTCTATCGTCCATTAAAGCCCTCCGTATAGTCCAATATCTGCAATGCCAAGCGCCCAGCCAAGATTGACGGTGTGGGCCATGTTGTACATCAGGCGGTCTACATCTTTCAAAATCTTCTCAATTGCGTTTGCCGTTTCAACGTTGTATCGCATAACATTCGGCGCATCCGGCGTACTTGCAAGCTGTACAAAGGCGTCGCGGCACGTTTGAATGTCTGCTAGATACCGGTCAATGTTGCTCTGCGTTATGGTATCCGCCGCTGTCCAATTGTGTTTTGCCGTTACGCTGACATTGAAGCCGCAGTCATTGTCAAGCACACCTGCAACATATTCCACCGCAGCACCCACACGATTATAATCTCGGTAGTCGTAGTGATCTGCGGCGGTATGATTCACAATCAGCGCGTCAATTTCGCTTGCCACAAAATCACCCCTTGTCGTAGTAGATTATTGCGCAACCAGATGCGCCAATTGCCCCGGCTTCACCGATTCCCGGCTCATTGTCAACGACGGTCCAGCTGGATGTGTTGCCGTCGCCATCCGTGCTGCTTTCGGTGTGTCGGTTCCCCTTGGCTCCACCGGCCCCGCCTTTTCCACCGTCACCGCTATTGGCAAGCGGGATCGCCACGCCGTCGCGCCCGTACACGCTGCCGGAAAAGATATCCGAATAGCCGTTGAAAAGCTGCCCATCCGCGCTTGTGTAGGTTGTGCCGCCGATGGTCAGCGTGGTAGCTGCGCCGTTTGTGCCAATTACAACGGTAGCCGTCGCGCCGCTGTTGATGGAAATGTCCTGCGCCCACACCTTGCCACCGATGCCGTCTATGCCGTCCGTTCCTGCCGCGTCCCATGTTCCGTCTGTTCCGGCGGTTCCGTTCGCGCCGGAGCCTACCAGAATAACGTGCAGTTGCGTCTTTCCCGCTGGGGCCGTCCATGCACCGCTTGCCGTTATGGTTTCGGAGGATTGATACAGCGCAAGTCCATTTGCTTGTAGGAGCGTCGCCGCCAAATCTTTCATAACACCGCCAGAGAATCCCAGCGCCTGACTGATTCTTCTCGCGCTGGTGGCCTGCGATTCGTCCAGCTGTACCCGGTCAACATCGCCCAACTCCGCGGACGGGTCACCCCGGTCGGTTACTCCCAATTGGTTCCCGCCGTAAAATTGCAAGATGTTCCGCGCCAGTGCCGCCGCCTGCTCTGAGGTCGTAATAAACGGGTTTTCCACGCTTGCCGTCTGGCTGGACGCGGTATCATTGCCGCCGTATGTAATCTCTGTCTTGTTGGTGTCGTTCAACTTCACGATGATTTTGGCAATGTCGTTGTTGGCTTTCATGGTCGGGTATTTGCTCATATTGTCCAGCGTTATATTTCTCCCGGCGCTCCAAAGCGGTTCAATACATAGGTATCCCGTTTCCGCGTCGGCCCGTGGGAACGTCTGTGTTGCCTGGCAAATCCACCGCAGGATATCGCCGCAAGTCTTTCCAGCTACCGCCGCAGCCGTGCAGGTCAACGCCATGTTTGCATATGCGCTATCCACGGTATACCTTGCTTCAAAGTTCGTTCCAAGCTGACTGACAAGCGATGTAGCCCAACCTGACAGCGTTGTCGGAAGCGTACCCGGCGCAATGTACGTACGGTTTGCCAGCAGTCCGATGATGTCCACCAAATCCCATTGCATAGTCAGGCCGTTGTCGCCGGTCTTCCAGCCGCCGGAATACTGGTAGTACACGCCGACCGGCTTATACTCCTTCGTTCCGTCAGCCAGTCGGCAACCGATGGACAGCGGGACGCCTTGCCGTTCCTCAATGCTCTGGAACAGCCCGGACTTACTGCGCGGCTCAAATCTCCGCGTCTGATTATCCATTTTCAGCGTGGCGGTTCCGTAGGGCAGGGACAGGCACGACGGGTCAATCTGCTGGTTGATGGACAATTCCGCAATGATGTGATTTGTCCAGTTCTCGTAAATGCCGGGAACAATCTCACACACACGCACGAACCGTCCCGGAATGCTCCACTTCGTTACGGTCACCTTGACCGCCGTAGGATTTTGCACGGTAAAGCCGTCAAAACCGACAGACTGCTCCGTGTTGCCCGTGACCGTCTTTGTGTAATAGGCTGTGGCCCCGCTGAAAACTTCGACCGTGAAATCCTCCGCCACGCCGTCAACATCATCACCAGAGAAATATACGGAGCAGGCTTGCAGGACGGATACATTGGTGAAATTCAGCTGTACCCATGCAGAAACAGAGCCATCAGGGCCGCTCAGAGCCGTGGACATAAAGCCCTTGAATCCGCTTGCAGCATCGTCCGGGCAAACAGACCATGTATCGTCCAGATGCACTCTGTCAGTCTCGCAGGAGGCCAGCCGAGTACCTTGCTCAAATACCTTGTCATGGATGGCAAAACTCGCCATAGCATTGTTGCCGCTGGACGTATTCGCGCCGAATGTAATATCAGGGTCAATTAAATCAATAATCGCCTGTATGTACATCCGGCGCACGTCGCCAGTAATAGCCAGCTTATAGGCATCCGTACTGTTAATCATGGGGCTTCACCTCACGCAGCTTAAATGCCACATTGTGCCAAACGGCTTTACCGCTCTTTGCAAACGCAAACGTCGGCATTGGGAACTCCGTACAGATGAACTTTCCCGTGGCCATCGTGTCAGAATCGTCTGGCAGATACACCACATCAATAGCAGCCTGCGACCGCAGCGCAGTCAGAAGCGCCCTGTACGTCTCGTCCGGCATTTTGTCGTATGAGTACGTAATGACCTGCACAACGCCGCGAATTTCCGTTACCATGCGGCCGGAAATCATTACAAGCTGTTCGCCAAGCTGTTCCGGGCGGCTTGAATACTTGTCGTTGCTGGTCTGCGGAAGGTATGTTCCGTTCAAAATGAGCTGCGTCATGCGAGCGACACCTCCGGGTTAGCTTTAGACACCTTGCGGAAATCAGGCAATAGAACTCTTGCGACTCGTTCACCGTTGAAATAGATATAGCTTTGCAAGGTCTTTCAGCGCATTGGCGTTAAACGGCTCATAGTTGCGGTCATCCAGTTCATTGTCACCCGCGTAAACCTTGAACGTAAAAACGTCCTCCGCTTTCAGAGGTTCCAGCGCGTACTTATTGATTTTCTTCATTTCCGATTCATCGGCGGTCTGAACCTCGACACTTGCGCTCTTAAAAATTAAGCCTTTTTCGATTTCATCAGCCATGTTTTATTCCTCCTCTCCGTTAGAATTAGCCGGAACGGTTTGCGTATTGTAAGCGGCTCCGACCTGCGTAAGCGGCACCATTGTACCGTTCACAATCAACTGATCGCCGCCCGGTTTTGCTTCTTTGTCGAGATAGCTTCGCGCCTCATTCGGCGTGTAAATGCCGCCATTGACCGCACTTTTCATTGCTTCAATCTGCGTTTTCTGGTCAGCGCGGAGAATCACAGCCACGTTAAACTTAAAATAATAGCCGCTCTCCACTTCTTCCGTGGATAACAGCTTAAATGTAAGTTCTTCTTCGTACTGTTTCAGAATGTAAAGTAGCGTATCGACGTAAAATGCAAGCTGCTGCTGCTCGGCTGCGGAATAGCTGGCCTTTTCATAATCGTTGATTTGGTTCGGTTTAATTCCAAACGCCGCCGCAATCTGCAAGGCACTATATCGTTTAAGCCCTAAAAACTCATTGTCGGCAAACTTCGTGGAAAACGGCGTAAGCTGCGTACCGTAGGCAACTGGGATAATGTCTTTTGCGTTGGCGTTGCTTCCGTCCAGAAACGCCTGAATCCGCTCGGCGTACCTCTTTTCGTTCTGCTCGCTTGCGTCGCCCGTGTACTGCAAAACGGCCTTGCCGGTGAATCCGCTGTTGTACGCCTTGTTTAGCATCTGCTGGGCGGTTTGGTTCCCGGTCAGCGTTTCATCGAGAATCTCACGCACGGACTTTCCCGTGATGCCGTCAAAGCTAGTCGATGTACGGAAATGAAGAATGCTATCAGATGGAATCTTATACTGCTTTCCACTCTGGCTGTGCGTATACACGTACCAAATTGCGTTTTCGTTGCCCCACGCCCCGGCGTTATCCACCCATACAGATACGTCACCCGACGGGAGAATCCAAAGCCGCTCTCTGCTCCCGGCCCCGACAATCCATACATAGGCGTTTCCGTAGTGGTTGCGGTTGTACTCAACCGTTGACCAAAAATGTGCCGCCGTCATGTACGGGTTTGGCCTTACACCGGCAATGCTATACAGCGGGTGCTTGTACGCTTTGGCAACGCCGCCTTTTTCTGTCTGCTGCATCAGCTTCAGCGGCAGTTTGCCAAGCGTTTCCCCGAGGATTTTAAGGCAGGCAAAATATGTAACCTCTGATAACTTTGACTTTTCCACCGTTCCGATGTTCAGAAAGTCAAGAATTGTCTGCGTCTGCACCGGCTCCGCTGTTTTTCTACTCCAAAAAGCCAATCAATCGCCTCATTTCATCCATTCAAGGAATTTATTGATACTGCTGTCTACGTCAACGGTCGTTTCAATCTGCTTCATGCCGATAACGTGCGCATCAATGGCTGCGTCTACCGGATCAATACGCCTGCATGACCGTGCGTTTCCGTTCTCTTTGTCAACTTTTATCTCTCCAAAGCTGTTTGAAACCACCTTTGCGTTGACAAACGACCAGATTAATAGGCCGTTTTCCTTGTCGTATTCAACATCTCCTTGCTTCACAAGCAGCTGCATATCAGCCGTGGCATCGTTCAGAAACCGCGCTGACTGCGTAATTGGCGTAACAGGGCAGTTGAAAACGTCCAAATCCGAGACAAATGCATCTGCATTGTGGGGGTCAAACCCAATCGCTTCAATATGCAGGTCGTACCGCTCGACGTTATCTTTCAAAACTTTCAGAATGAATTGGTAATCATTCTTATAGTCTCCTGCGCCGCCGGTCACCGTCAGCAAATCTTCCTTTGCCCAGATGTCATACGGCGCTTCGTCCGTCTGAATGTGTTCTTGCAGGCGCGCCCGTGGCATGAAGCTATGAGACCATATGTAATACTTCCTACGGCCCTTTACCTCAAATGGAAATTCCAAAGACAGCGTTGTGAGGTCGCCGCCGCTTGACAGGTCATGTCAAAGGTGCGGTACACCCCGAAAATAATGTGCTCCAGCTTGGCATAGCGGTACGGGAGGTTCGTGCTGTTCAGGGTAATGACGATCTTATCGTAGCTGGTGACCTTCTGGCGGCAATAATAAACGGCGCTGTCCGGCGTAAAATCCACGTCGGCTTTCAGTGTCGCTCCCTGATACCATTTGATGTTGACGGAATCACAGTAGCCGCCCGTGGCCGTGTCCGCCGCCAGCGTCACGCCCAAAGAGGAATACTGCTGGTCGAATGCCACAGTGATGACGGGCGGGCTTTCAAACATACCATCCGCCCCGCTCATGGCGGATGACCAGAACGCGATGTCCTGACCGTTTAGCGGTTCAAAGCTGCCATCCAAACCCCAGCAATTCAGTTCACCGGACGCAATGGCCGTGGAAGCGCCTCCGGGCGGCAGCTTGGAAATATCGCAGAACGGCATTGCGCCGTTGGTGGAAACGTTCGCATCGTCCTCCGCTCCCGGCGCAATGTCTTTATAGAGAACGGTTGTCTTACTCATGGCTTCACCTGCGCGTCCATGGGAATGAAATTGATCTCCAGCTCGTCCCAAAAGTTTACGCCCCCGGACGCCCGCTTTAATCTGCGGGTGCCGGAGGTGTAATATGCTTCGTAGGAAATGGAGGTCTGCCCGTCCGCTGCTTCCAGAGTTACGGAATCATCCACGGAATGCTGAATCAGATAATCCCATAGACCGTCAAAGGCGGCTGTGTTTCCATTATTGAAAAATGTGATCTTGTGCCCGATGTACGCCCCGATGATGTCCCGCACCATCCGCCCGGTCATGACCCGCCCGGCGTTGTCACCGTCCAGAACGTTGAAGCTTTCTTCGTAGTCGGAGATGGATACCGTTACATCAAAGGAGGTTCCGTTGATTTTGCAGTAGCTTGCCATGTCATACCTCCACGAGGCTCACGCCGACCCGGCGGGATTCTCTTTTATTTGCCCTGTATACGACCTTCCCGAACTGTTGTTTGTCCATCTCCATGATGATGGTGATGTCGCCCGTATTGGCAATACCCCGCGTCTCTTCCCGAATTAACTGGCGTAGCTTAGCGTCGGGTACTTCGTAGTTGTTTCCGCTCTTCTGATCGCCCAGCACGGCAAGGAATTCACGGTTCGGGGGGATTACCGCGCCGGTGGCGAGGCGGGGAATGGCGACCGTGGGAATTGACGGAATCTGCGGGGCGTTAACGGTAATTCCAACCGCAGAAAGAGCCTCGGCGGCTTTTGCAATCAGCGCATTTAGCGCTCCGATTAAACTGTTCAATCCCCCGATCACCATGTTTACCATTCCTTCGAACAGGCTAATTATGCCATTCAGAATACCTTTGAAAATGTCCTTGATGCCCGTCCAAGCCATTTCCCAATCCCCTGTAAACACCCCTGATAGAAATTCGATGAAACCTGTAAAAATCTGCTCAAGATCACTAATGAGATTTAGCAGTGTACTCTTCACCGTGGCAATATGTGAGTTTATAAACGATCTCAGCCACTCAATGATTCCCGTAATTCTTCCATGTGTCTTTTCATCCAACCAATCAAGGAAACTGTTGAACATATTTTTAACTGCATCCAAAACGGCAGAGAACGCCATCTTTAGCCCCGAAAAGATTTCCCCGATTCCTTTGACCGTTCGTTCAAAGTCTCCTGCAAAAATGCCTGAAAAAAAGTCAATAAATCCTCGGAGGATAGTTTTGAAACCAGATAGAAGGTTTTCGCCCTCGCCGTATGCGACGGTAATGGCCAGGAGAATGGAGGCTATCCCTGCGATCAACATTGGAATCCAGCTCCCCGTGATAAGCGCAATACCTAGTCCTGTTGCCAGTATTCCGGCAATAGAAAGTAGCAGGTTTTCTAGTTTCCACCCGTTTTTGCTGGCATCACGAAATCCTGTTACAAGCATTAGAATTCCAGTCACGATCAGCGAAATTCCTGCGGCAACCGGCCCGAATGCAAGGCCTAAACCAACCGTAAGCTCCGCCGCTCCGATTAGCATTCCTTTGAGATTGTCCCAATTTACCCCCTCGTTCCACGCATCAAAGATGTTTCTGACGAAGCGCACCGCCCCATCAATAGCAAGAAGCAGGCCTAAAAACGTTTTAAGCCCGCCCTGTAACGCCTTAGGAAGTTTCCAGTACATCAGGGCTGCACCAATCAATTCTGCAAGCCCCAGAATCCGTTCTAATTGGCTTTCCGTCAGATTGCTTAAAAATCCAAAGTTAGCGGAGGAATCATCTTTTGTGGAATCTCCGGCAGATGCGCCGGAGGCCCCTCCGGACAGTTTGTTGATTTCATCAAATCCGGCCATTTCTTTTCTGGCCTCTTTTGCCGCTGCGCCGGTTGCGTCAAGCGCCTCTGTTTGTCCATTCAGCGCCTTTGCCGCAGCCTTAGAATTTTCGATTGATTTCCCCGTAATCATTGCAAAAAGCTGCGCAATCGTTGAGATAATGCGCGTCAGGATGTCCACAAACATGGTAAAGGCTGGAATAATAACGCTAACTAGCGGTTGCGCCAAGGTCAGCAGCGCGCCTTTCAAGCGCGCCACGGAAGCAGAGGCTTCTGCGTTGGTTTTAATAACCTTCCCTGCC
Organism: Bacillota bacterium; assembly: GCA_023402075.1. GTDB lineage: Bacteria > Bacillota > Clostridia > Oscillospirales > Oscillospiraceae > Oscillibacter. The sequence goes on from JAEXCS010000043.1 coordinate 74,847, forward strand.
CATTCACGAAACTTAGCAAGTGCCTGAGTAATCAGGGTAAACACCAAGGCGCTTCGGACGACTTCGCGCACCCGCAGCGCAAATCTCCCCATACTTTTGTTCGCTTTTTTTGTGGCCTTGTCCATAGCCTCCGTGTTGTAACCCGCCTTGGCCAATTCCTGAGCAATGCCCCCGGCCTTCTCCTTGTTGCGCTCGAGTTCCAGGGTGGCGCTGTTAATAGCGGTATCATATCGCTCTACTTTAGATTGAACCGCCCCCCAAGATTTTTCAGTTTCTTTTACCGCCAAGGCCTGCGTGGTTATCTGCCCGGATGTAAAAAACTCTTGCCCGCTTTTCATGTATTCAAGCCGCGCCTTTGCCGCATCAAGAGTGGCCGCCAACTGCTTTGACTGCTCCGCCAACGGCGAACGTTCGGCTTGCTTTTGTGAAATTTTGTCCTCAATGGAGGTAATTTTCTTTTTCAGGGATTGTAACTGCTTTTCGAGCTGTGAATTATCGAGGTTCGTGGAAAAGGTAATGGAACCGTCCGCCATGATTGGTTCTCCTTTCGGGCATGAAAAAACCACCCCCGCCGGAGCGAGGATGGTTTGTATTAACTTTAGGTTATTTTGCGTCTCTGGAATTGGCTTCCTTGACCACATTTCCAGATGATTCATTGACGAATTTTACAGAAATGTTGTCTGCTTTGCTTCCGTTAAATGCGTTATACATCCCGCCATACATATAGAAAATCATAGTCGAGAGCATTTCCGCAAAATCTGGAGTTTCATTTTCTGTCACGACTGTAAATTCGGTGTAGTCATTGTTCGTATCAATTGACACTAAATTCGGGTATTCTTCTGAATTTACCATTTCCCCGAGCCCATCTTTGATGGATGTCTCCAATTCTTCCATCATCTCCTTGTGTTGAGTTTTGGAGATAACGTATGTTACAGACCCATCATCGTTCAGCATGGCAGACTGATACCCTTTTTCGCTTACCGCGAGGTCAAGGGATTCCTGTGTCGTTTCGTCATCAATAAAATCGGCGGGAATATTGAGAGTAACGTCAAAAATTTCCTTCTCAACCCTGATTGTCGTATTGTCTTCCCCTTTGCTGTTCTGCCCGCCGTCCGCAACAGAGCTGCAAGAACAAAGAATCAGCGATAAAACTACACCCCAGCAAAGAACCCTTTTCATTCCTCATGCCTCCTGTCGTATTTCTATATTTTTACAGTATCATGGTCGCAATAGAAAAGCAAGCAGACTAAAAGCTATCTGAATTTGTTTGATGTCGCAAACGGCCCATATAAAGGCGACCCGGATCTCAACAATCAGGAAACCTTTATTACCATATCCATCAACGGAAGCAAGCTGACGGCAACAGCTTACCAGCTTTCCAAAACTGTAAACAACGGCGCACCTTATATCATTGATCAATTCGGGATAATGAAAAAAGCATAACATATGTCCGTTAGCAATCAAAGTTTAAGAACAGGTTATCTTTGTTTTGCGAGGAGTTTACCTCGAAGTATCACGCTTAAATCAGCTTGTAATGAGGGGTGGCTGAAAAAATTGCAATATGTTCTTCAAGCAAAAAACTTATCAAAAAAATCCCCGGCAAACTGGCAGTAAACCATGTATTCATTCAGGTTCGCAGAGGCGATATTTATGGATTTATCGGTGAAAACGGCGCCGGAAAAACCCCGCTTATGCGTATGGTGTGGATTGCCACAGTCCAGCGGCGATGAGCTTTCTCTGTTCGGGGGTCGATAGCTTGTTTCACAACGATACCGGGTCGGCTGTACCGTCGAAAATCCCGCATTGTATCCGGCAAGGGCGGCTTATAATTGCACTGTCGCTTCCAGGCTCTTTGGAGTTCCTCGCTCTTGGAATCCACAAATGGTCTTGATCCAGTAGGCATCAAAGAGGTATGGGATACTATTCAGCATTTATATGAGGACAGGAGGATTACCTCATTGATTTCCAGCCATATTCTTGGAAAACTTGAAAAAATGGCTACCCGCTTTGGTGTTATTAGCAATTGGAAAATGGTGGATGAGTTTCAGGCAAGCCGCATATATCCTGATACTAAGGGGGCGATGCAATGTACAGCAAAATAACAGATAGTTTTCTTGATGTTTTCGATGGAGAAACCGGCCTATATATGGGCCACTCACATTTTACACTAACAGAAGGGTCTGAGAAGAAACTGCTTGATTTTCTCAACTACAATAAGGTTCCCAACACGCTTGTCCTGCTGAATGTGTCCTTATCCGATACCTCCTCAAATTACATTCCGCCGGAGTTATTTCAAAAGCACAACCGAAATTCGGTCCTGTTTATTGATGTGGTTGAGGCGCATTCTCAAAGGCTTGTTCCCATTGAAATTGAGATGAGCTATGACGTCTTGGTAAGAGGAAACCTGTCTGATACCCCATACTTTTTTGAGAGCGTCGAGCTGGAAAATATAAAAATTTTAGATGTAAATTACAGATATATTGAATGACGGCCTGCTTTATAGCAAAAGCTTCCCGGAACCTACCGTTTGGTAAGTTCCGGGAAGTAAATTTTCCAGAGGGTCGTCAAGGCTTTTTATTCTTTGAAGAAAAAACCACCCCGCAATAAATGCACATATTTTAGGAAGTGCCGCCAACACTAAAAAGACGCTGAAAAGGAGGAAAAACCATGGACAGAAATATTGACGCGGAAATGCAGAAAAAATTAGATGAGCTAAAGTCGTCCAACACACCTCAGCCCATTCGCAGCGACGGCGCCGGCGCACTGGATTTAGGCCCTCGCAATGTGACTAGAGATGCGCAAAACCCAGATATTTTGGTTCCTCCTGCCACAGACTTTGGGCTTATCCCTAATCTGCGTTTTTCTTTTGCAGATGCGCCTATGATTTTAAAGTCCGGGGGATGGTCGCGTGAAATAACCAGCAGAGAATTGCCGGTTAACACAACGCTTGCAATTATTGATATGAACTTGTCGCCGGGCGTTCGGGAGATGCACACCCATCTTCAATCTGAGTGGGGTTACCTTCTGCAAGGAGAAGCCAGAGTAACGGCGGTTGATGAAAAGGGACGGGTATTTATTGCGGACTGCGGACCCGGCGAAGGGTGATTTTTTCCGGCAAATATTCCGCACTCAATCCAAGGGTTGGGTGCGGGCTGTGAATTTTTGCTGATCTTTGACAAAGGCAGTTATTCCGAAAATAACACCTTTTCAATATCCGAACTATTCTCTCACCTTCCTTTGGATATTCTGTCCGCTAACTTCGGATGCGAGGAAGAGGAATTTTCCCGCATCCCCAAAAAAGAGGTTTATATCATCGACGGCGGCGATCCTGGAACAATTGAATCGCAAAAAGTGACTTCGCCCTATGGGGATGTGCCCAACTCTTATAAGCACGAGCTGGGCAAGCTTCCGCCGGTGGTGTGCGATGGCGGAACCATTCGCATTTTGGACAACAGCAATTTCCCGGTTAACACAACCACCTCCGCCGCACTGGTTGAGATTGAACCGGGCGGAATGCGCGAGATTCACTGGCATTCCAACAATGATGAGCTGCAATATTTTATTCAGGGTGAGGCGCGGATGACGGTCTTTGAACCCGGTCCCAAAGCGAAGACCTTTAATTACCGCGCCGGAGATGTGGGATATGTGCCGGTTGGTAATTTTCATTATGTTCAAAACATCGGAACTGAAAAACTGATATTTCTTGAAGTGTTTAAAAGCAAAACTTTTTCGGACATCTCCCTTGCCCAGTGGATTGCCATGACGCCCAATGAAGTGGTTAAAGCGGCGCTCAACCTCTCGGACGAATTTTTAAACAGCGTAAGAAAAACAAGCTGCCCAATTGTAAAATACCCGGGCTATGAATTTCCTCCCGCAAAAGGGACGCCGCAGAACAGCAAATATTTTAAAGATTTTGATTTTAAGATTGCAAAACCGTCTAACGCAGCACAGGCACACTAATACTCAAAAGCAAAATATAGTGTGCGCCTTGCTTGTTCAGCGGAATCCTAAAAAGAGGCTGCCGTTTGGAATATATTCCATTTGGCAGCTTCTTTTTTTGTATCTATTTTTCTTAAAAAGTCAAGTCCGGTGCAGAACCTGAGCACCCAAACAGTTGGGGCTGTTCATAATTTATGCTTGAATTTTCATGTGATTGTGTGCTAGTCTTTAATATATCGTATAGAAAGATGGTGTGAAAATGCCTGCATTATTTGTCGGCCACGGATCCCCCATGAACGCAGTTGAAGAAAACCGCTTTGTCGAAGAGTGGAAAGCCCTTGGCAAAAAGATTTCGCGGCCAACCGCTATATTGTCTGTGTCCGCACATTGGTTTACGGCGGGCAGCCGGGTTACGGACGAGCAAGCTCCCAGAACCGTTTACGACATGTATGGATTTCCGGATGCGCTTTATGAAATTGTCTATCCCGCTAAGGGCGCTCCGGAATTTGCACATCTTACGCAAAGCATACTTTCCCGTAAGGTCACGATTGACAATTCCTGGGGCTTTGACCACGGGACATGGTCTGTTCTTCACAGAATTTATCCGGACGCAGATATTCCCGTTTTTCAGCTCAGCATCGACAGGGGCGCATCCCCCGAAGAGCATTATCAAATGGGCAGGGAGCTTTCCGCCCTTCAGAAACAGGGTGTTCTGATTTTTGGAAGCGGCAATGTGGTCCACAATCTTGGCCGGGTAAATTGGGGCATGGACGGAGGCTATCCCTGGGCGGAGGAATTTGACGCCTATATTAAGCAACATGTGACGGCCCGCCAAAATGAAAATGTGATCAATTATGAAAAGGCGGGGACTTCATCCTCCCTGTCCGTTCCAACGCTTGATCACTTTGCGCCGCTTTTGTACGTATTGGGCGCATCGGAAAACGCGGAGCGTGTAACTGTTTTCAACGATGCCTGCACCTTGGGTTCTCTTTCCATGACCAGCTATCTGTTCCAATAACGTGCTCTTTTCAGTCTTCTCCCAGCTTTTTAAAAAGGAAGCCCTGATTTTCAGGGCTTCCTTTTTTAATGCCTGCGGTGGCCTGATTTTTTCTGTGAAACGACTTTTCCTGTTCAAGCAAGCTTTCGGTCATACAGCAGGGCCGCATTCAGCACCACCAGCACAGAGCCGACGTTATGTACCAACGCACCGGTAATCGGATTCAGCACGGCGGCGATGGAGAGGACCACAGCAATCAGGTTGATTGTCATAGACAGTGATATATTAAACTTAATGGTGCGCAGCGTAGTATTAGAAAGCTTTTTAAGATAGGGAATCTTTGAAATGTTGTCGCCCACCAGCGCGATGTCCGCCGCTTCCACGGCGATATCGCTTCCAATTCCGCCCATGGCAACCCCCACCCGGGCGGCCTTCAGCGCAGGCGCGTCATTTACGCCGTCGCCAATCATGCAGACCGTTCGCCCCTGCCGTTCAAGCGCTTCAATGGCGCCGACCTTGCCTTGGGGAAGCAGCTCCGCTTTTACTGTTTGAATCCCAGCCTGCACCGCAAAATACCTTGCCGTGTGGGCACGATCCCCCGTAAGAAGCACCACCTCCGCATCCATGCCGCGCAGCTCCTCCACCATGTGGCGTGCCGACTCCCGCAGGGTATCGGACAACGTGATGACCCCGATCAGCGACTTTTCTCTTCCGACAAGAATCGCCGCCTTTCCCTGTGCGCAGAATCTGTCCAGCGGAATAGCAACTGATTCATCAATTAAAACTCCGTTTTCCTTTAAAAAATCAAGCGTCCCGCAAATCAGCTTTTTCCCGTCCACCGCCGCGGTGATTCCCTTGCCGGGCAGCATTTGAAAGTCGGCGGCGTTTTTCACCAAAACGTCCTGCTCCTTTGCATGGGCGACAATCGCTTTTGCCAGAGGATGTTCGGAATAGGCTTCGGCCGCGGCGGTCAGCTCCAACAGCCGCTGGGGACTGACATTCTCAACCAGCGGAAGAATATCCGCCACCACAAGATTGCCGTTGGTCAGCGTTCCCGTTTTGTCAAAGGCGATGCAGTCCACCTTCCCCATATTCTCCAGCGCTTCGCCGGATTTGATAATCACGCCGTGCTTGGTGGCCTGTCCCACAGCCGCCATAATGGACGTCGGCGTGGCCAGCGCCAGCGCACAAGGGCAAAACACCACCAGAATCGTCACGGCCCGGATGATGTCCTTCGTTGCCATAAAGGTAATCACGGCGATGGCCAACGCGGCGGGAACAAGCCCTGCCGCCCATTTATCCACGATGCGCTGCATGGGCGCTTTCTTGTTTTCCGCGTCCTGCACCATGCGAATCAGCTTTTGCAAGGAGGAGTCCTCTCCCACCTTGGATGCGGCAATATCAATTGCCCCAAAGCAGTTGACAGTTCCGCAAAATACGCTGTCGCCCGGGCCTTTATCCACAGGAAGCGATTCTCCCGTCATAATGGACTGATCAACCGAGGTGTTTCCCGCCGTGATTTCGCCGTCCGCAGGAATGGCCTCTCCCGGCAAAACTCTAAGGACGTCGCCCTTGCGGATTTGCTCCGCGGGAATGATTTCCTCCGCGTCTCCCGCCGCACCGGATATGATTCTTCTCCCCTGCACAGGTGTAAGACCAATCAGCTTTTTCAAGCCTTTCTTGGCCCGTTCAACGGTTTTATCCTCCAAAATTTCGCCGATTGCCATAATAAAAGCCACCTCGCCGGCAGCAAACAGCTCTCCAATTGCAACAGAGGCAATCATGGCAATGGAAATCAGCAGCGCGGAGGATATCCGCTTTTCACATGTAAGGTTAAAAATTGCCTGATAGATCAGCGGGTAGCCGGACAGCACCACCGTCACCCATGCCGGATTGACAGGAAGCGACTTCCCCGTCAGCAATAGAATCAGGCTGCATAAAAGAAACACACCGGAAACCAGAGTCCACTTTAATCCTGTCAGCAGCTCGCTTGCTTTTTTAAACATATCCTCTCACTCCTATATTGCCACTTGATTATTCCTTATCTTTTCGGTACAATGAATTCACAACCGAACAGATTGTTCATTTAGCAGTGTAGCAAATCTATACGATCAATACAAGAAACGGTTTTTTTAGAATGTGCGTTACCGAATGAATCGGTAAAACTGTTCCGGGGGAGGAAAATATGGACAGGCGGCAAAGAAAAACAAGAGATGCGATTTTCGAGGCGTTCAGCCATCTGCTGCTGCACAGCAGCTATTCGCAGATTACAGTGCAGGAGATTATTGACGGAGCCGATGTAGGCCGGACGACCTTTTACGCACACTTTCCCACCAAGGACGATCTTTTGCGGGAGATGTGCGCAGAAATGTTTGCCCACGTTTTTTCCGAAACACCCAAGGCGGAGCCCACTCATGATTTTTCCATGGCACGAGGTGACCCCAAGGCAATTGTCACCCACCTTTTTTACCATCTGCGCGAGCATGGAAGAATGCTGGTGGTTCTTTTAACCTGCGAGCAGGGTGAGCTTTTCCAGCGCTATTTCAATACGTATTTCAACGAGCTGGTGACGCGGCATATTCTCGGCGGAAGTATGTGCAAAAGCGCCGTGTTGCCGGAGGATTTCCTAATGGACCACATTGCAGGCAGCTTTGTGGGCGTGGTCCGGTGGTGGCTGAAAAATGATATGCGGCAATCACCCGAGGAGCTTGCGAACTACTTTATGGCGGCAATTCAGCCCGTGGCCTGATTCTTCTTCGCTGCAAGCAGCTTGCTGTTGAAAGCAGCCGGATTGTGCGCTACGCACCTGTTAAAGAGCGGCGCCTTACTCCGGTCTTGCGCACACCCGCAAATTGATGTAAAATAAGTTCATTTCAGGAGCAGTTGGCAGTTGTTTTATTATTGCAATCGTTTGCTTTTTCAGCAAATGTACTTTTAATAAACTTCAAGCCCAACGGAAAAGGATGCTGTTATGAAAGAAATTACAATTGTGAATACGTCAATTACCGTTGAAAAGCTGTTTGAATCCATGCCTGTGGCTATGGTGCTGCTTAATCGAAAAGGCGAGCACATCGCTCTAAACCAAGCGCTTGCGTCCATCAGCGGCTTTCGCAAGGAAGAGCTGATCGGGCGGAAAATTGAAGAATTGAGCAAGCAGAGCGGCGAGAATATTATTCATGATTTTCGTATGTTTGATGCGAATCTTGAGGTTCCGGACCACGAGGTAGTGATTGAAGGGAAGACCTTTTATGTCTCCGTCCGCCCACTGCGGAACGACACCGGATATGCAATCGGGGAAATGGTTGCGTTGATGGATATTACAAAGTCGAAAAAATTGGAGCAAACACTGGAGGAAACGAACCGCAAGCTTCTTTACCTGTCAAGATATGACGATCTGACAGATGTTCTAAACGCGCGCACCTACTATGAAGAAGCAGAAAAAAAGCTGATTTCAGAACAGGCTTCCCATTCGCCCTGTTCCGTGCTCTTTCTGGATTTGGACCACTTCAAGCGAATCAACGATACTTACGGTCACAGTACGGGAGACATTGTTCTTTCATGCACCGCAAAATGCATTAGTCAGGCTTGCAGAAAAAGCGATTTAATTGGCCGTGTGGGCGGCGAAGAATTTTCTGTGTTTCTTCCGGAAACCGGCCACAGCGATGCCATGGCGCTTGCCGAAACGCTCCGCCGGAAAATTGAGGAAATGGAGATTGCGGTGGGAAATAACTTGGTAAAAGTAACCGCCAGCATTGGTGTGGATTTAAAAAGTGAGAGCCACCGGTCCATTGCAGATATCCAGCGGGAGGCGGACTGCGCCATGTACCACGCCAAGCAATCGGGCAGAAACAAGATCTTCAGTTTACGCGACATCTCCGATTCCGCCAGAGAGAAAGCGTGTCCCAATAATTAAGAGACGGATGGATTTCCCTTAAAACAATGTCTTATCCACAGCTTTTTAAAGCGGCATACCTCCACGGGTATGCCGCTTTCACTCTTATAGGGCGTGGGGCTATAGAGCAAGCGTTTTCCCGGAAATCGCAGACTCTGCCCCACCTTCTCATTGCATCCTTCGCCCGCCCGTGCTATGATAGCCATATCATTACAGTCAATTTTTGGAGCCTTGCGGCAGAAGGGAGAACCACCTATGAACCTGTTTAACACGCTCACCGTAAAAGACATGACGCTGCGCAATCGAATCGTCATGCCTCCCATGTGTATGTACAGCACCGAAGGCGACGGCGTCCCCACGGACTTTCACTTTACCCACTATACCTCCCGGGCCGTGGGCGGCGCGGGGCTGATTATCGTGGAGGCCACAGGCGTGCTGCCCCCGGGCCGTATTTCCGACCGATGCCTTGGCCTTTGGAACGACCAACAGGCTGAGGCAATGAAGCCAATTGTAGCCGCCTGCCAGAAATACGGGGCCAAGGTGGCCATTCAGCTCAACCACGCGGGGCGCAAGTGCGAGGCGAAGGAGCAGACGATTTTCGCCCCCAGCGCCCTCCCCTTCGAGGAAACGTCCCCCATCCCCAAGGAGATGACGGAGGAAGACATCGTCGCTGTGGTGCAGGCATTTCGCAGTGCAGCAGCCCAGGCGGCAGCCATCGGCTTTGACGCACTGGAAATCCACGGCGCCCACGGGTATCTGCTGAACGAATTTCTTTCTCCCCTCACCAACCGCCGGACGGACGGCTACGGCGGCTCTACGGAGAACCGCTGCCGCTTTTTGCTGGAGGTGCTGCGGGCGGTACACGAGGTTTGGCCCGCGGAAAAGCCGGTGCTTTTGCGCGTCTCCGCCGAGGATTACGCGCCAGAGGGCATTCACCCCGAAGAAATGTCCAAAATCGTGGCGCTTGCAAAGCCATACATTGACGTGCTGGACGTCAGCTCCGGCGGTGTGATGCCCACGCCGCCGACGGCAATCTATCCGGGTTATCAGGTGAGAGCCGCGGAGATTTTGAAGCAGTCCTCCGGCCTGCCCGTCATCACCGTGGGCCTGATTACCGAGGCCCATCAGGCCCAGCAGATTCTGGGAGAGGGCCGGGCGGATTTGATTGCTTTGGGCCGGGAGCTTTTGAGGGACCCCTATTGGGTTGTGCATACGGCCCGGGATTTGAATGTGGAATACCCCTGGCCGGAGCAGTATGTCCGGGGTTTTACGGCCAGAAAGTAAGCGCGGCATTGGGAATTGCTTTTCAGTCCACCTCTTTGCGAAAGCGCCTGTTTATCCGCCTTGAAAACATCTCGTGCACAGAATAGATTAAAAAGCAGGACAGAGGCCATAGCCTCTGTCCTGCTTTTCATACTTCACCCATTAAATTTCTTGAAAAATGTGCGCCGGGCAATTCTTTGGCACTTGGGCAAACCAATCCTCAGCCGGAGTCGCCGTTCCAGATGAGAAAACGCCCCTATGCCCGGGAAAGCCGCCATCTTGCAGAGAGCGTCTTTTCAGGGGCGCACCTCAGATGCGGGCAACGCCGCTTTTCCGGGCCGCTTCCGCCACGGCCTTCGCCACCGCCGGACCCACTCGGGGGTCAAAAGCGGCGGGAATGATGTAATCCTCATTCAGCTCGTCCCCCGAAATCAGCTCCGCCAGCGCCTGCGCGGCGGCCATCTTCATTTCCTCGTTGATGTCACTGGCGCGTACGTCAAACGCTCCCCGGAAAATGCCGGGAAACGCCAGAACGTTATTGATCTGATTGGGATAGTCGCTGCGCCCGGTGGCCACCACCCGCGCCCCGGCGGCCTTCGCTTCGTCGGGAAAAATCTCCGGTGTGGGGTTGGCGCAGGCAAAAATAATCGGGTCCGCCGCCATGGAGCGCACCATGTCCGCCGTCACGGAGCCGGGAGCAGACACGCCGATGCACACATCCGCGCCCGCCACGGCTTCCTTCAGCCCGCCACCAAGCTTCCGGGGATTTGTAACCTCCGCCAGCTCGGTTTTAATCCAGTTCATACCGGTTTCCCGGCCCTTGTAAATAATTCCCGTACGGTCGCACAGGACGATATCCTGCGCTCCTGCCGCAAGCAGCAGCTTGGTCACGGCCACGGCAGCGGCGCCCGCGCCGTTTACCGCGATTTTTACATCTTCCAGCCGTTTTCCAACCACCTTCAGCGCATTTTGAAGCCCCGCCAGCGTGATGACGGCGGTGCCGTGCTGATCGTCGTGAAAGATGGGGATGTCGCACTTTTCTTTCAGCTTTCGCTCAATTTCAAAACAGCGCGGCGCGGCAATATCCTCCAGATTCACGCCGCCGAAGCTGCCTGAAATCTGATATACGGTGTTCACAAACTCGTCCACATCATGGCTTTTCACGCACAGAGGAAACGCGTCCACTCCCCCAAACGCCTTGAACAGCACGCACTTCCCTTCCATCACGGGCATGCCCGCCTCGGGGCCGATGTCTCCCAGTCCCAGCACGGCGCTGCCGTCCGTAACCACCAGACACAGGTTGTGCCGCCGGGTCAGCTCGTAGCTCTTGTCCGGATTCTTTTGAATCTCCAGACAGGGCTGGGCCACGCCGGGGGTATACGCCAGCGACAAATCCTCCCGCGTGGCCACCGGAACAGCAGCCACCACCTCAATTTTCCCCTTCCACTCCCCGTGGAGCCGAAGGGATTCCTTTGCGTAATCCATTGCTCTCTCCTTCTCCCGTCCCCGTGGCACCACGCCCTCAGACGGAGCCTTTGTCTGCTTTTGCTCTTTCCAAAAACTCCTGAACGCGGGCGAACGTCTCCTCGTGAAGATCGTGCTCCACCCTGCAGGCATCCTCTGCGGCAATCTCCGGGGGTACACCCAAAAATGTGAACAGCTCCGTCAGAGTTCTGTGCCGCCGGTATACCCGGGAGGCAACCTCCATGCCGGTATCGCTCAACGTAATCGTTCCGTCCTCGGCCATGGAGATGTAACCGCTTTCCCGCAGCTTTTTCATGGCAATGCTGACGCTGGGCTTGGAATAGCCCAAATCGTTTACAATGTCAATAGAGCGCACGGACCCCAATCTCTCCTGCACGACCAATATGGACTCCAAATAGTCCTCCGCCGACTCATGAATCTCCATGGTCCCACCTCCTGATGACAGATTTTCGGCGGCGCATTCAGGCCACCGGCAGTTTGTTATGTCTATCTTATCATAAATGTGGAATTTTGCAAGTCTGCACCTGTGAAGTTTTTGCGAATCCCTCATCGTTTATGCCGGTGGCTTTTTTGCCCAATAACTGAACAGGCGCAAAAAATCCGGGGCCGCCGCATATGGCGGCAGCCCCGGAAAAAGCTATTTATTCTGCAAACAGCGGGGTGGAGAGATAGCGGTCGCCGGTATCCGGCAGCAGGGCCACAATGGTCTTGCCCTTATTCTCGGGCCGCTTGGCAAGCTGCACGGCAGCCCACACGGCGGCGCCGGAGGAAATGCCCACCAAAACACCCTCGGCTCTGCCGATTCTTCTGCCCTCGGCAAACGCGTCGTCGTTCTCCACCGGGATGACCTCATCATAAATCTTGGTATCCAGCACATCGGGGACAAAGCCCGCGCCGATGCCCTGAATCTTGTGGCTTCCCGGCGCGCCGCCGCTCAGCACAGGAGAGGCCGCAGGCTCCACCGCCACAATTTTCACATTGGGATTTTTCTCACGAAGATATTCACCAACACCGGTAACGGTACCGCCGGTGCCAACGCCCGCCACAAAGATATCTACCTTTCCGTCGGTGTCCTCCCAGATTTCCGGGCCGGTGGTTGCTTTATGGACAGCCGGGTTGGCAGGATTGACAAACTGGCCGGGAATGAAGCTGTCAGACGTTTCTGCCGCCAGCTCTTCCGCCTTGGCGATGGCGCCCTTCATGCCCTTTGCCCCTTCGGTAAGCACCAGCTCTGCGCCATAGGCCTTCATCAGCTGCCGGCGCTCCACGCTCATGGTTTCCGGCATAACAATGATGATGCGATAGCCACGGGCGGCCGCCACAGAGGCAAGACCGATGCCGGTGTTGCCGGAGGTAGGCTCGATAATCACGGAGCCGGGCTTCAGCTTACCGCTGGCTTCCGCATCGTCAATCATGGCCTTTGCAATGCGGTCCTTTACGCTGCCCGCGGGATTGAAGTATTCCAGCTTGCCCAGAATCCGGGCCTCCAGCTTTTCCTCTTTCTCAACGTGGCTCAGCTCCAGCAGCGGGGTCTTTCCAATCAGTTGATCGGCGGAAGTATAAATATTGCTCATAGTCTGTTCCTCCTATATTTCATTTCGATGTGATTTATATGGTTCAGCGAAACGCTTCCCTCCGGATGCGGGAAACGGGGCGACATCGAAAGGCCGTGGGCAGAGACAGCATGAAGTTCATATATCATTACCAACCTTTCAAGTAGGTTAATATGAATTATACCCGCTGTTTTTAAATTTGTCAATAGGCGGCCGGAAAAAAATTTCCAAAGCTTGCTGTTGATTCCCCACTAACCGTATTATATAATAGGTTTATCACTTCTGGAGGATTTTTATATGCTGATTTCGACAAAGGGGCGTTATGCCCTGCGGGTGATGATTGATTTGGCCGAACATCTGACGGAGGGATACGTCCCTCTGAAAGAGGTTGCGGAGCGGCAGGATATCTCGGAGAAATATCTGGAGAGTATTATCAAGCTTCTGGTCAGAGGTAAAATGCTGACCGGACTACGGGGCAAGGGCGGCGGCTATCGCCTTACCAAAACTCCGGAGGAGTATTCCGTGGGGACCATTCTGCGGCTGACGGAGGAATCTCTTGCCCCCGTCGCCTGTCTGGAGGGGGATTCCGTCTCCTGCCCCAGAATGGCGGAATGCCGCACGCTTCCCATGTGGCGCGGGTTGGACGAGGTCATCCGAAACTATCTGGACAATATTACCGTGGCAGATCTGACGGCCTCCGATTCCGGCGGAAACTATGTGATCTGACCGACGGCCCACCGAAAAAAGCCCGGCTTGTGCCGGGCTTTTTTCGCGGAACACGACAAAGCGGACGGCCTGCCAGCCGTCCGCTTTGCCTGTATGGTATAGAGAAAGGAGAGGGAGAAATTGGAGAAATGTATCAAGTGTTCCGCTTGATGTGTTCATAATAGCGTCCCGTCAGTGAAAAGTCAACCGACCTGTGGAACCTTTCATAGTTTGTTTACAAATATTGCTTTTTTTCAAAATTTGTTCATAATACGTTCAAATAAAGTCCAAAATTGCATATTGACAACTTTTCTGAAACGTGGTATTGTTTAGCACGCTAATATTTAGCCCGCGTAATATATTTGGAAAGGATTCTGAATTATGGAAGACATAAAATCTCTCGGGCGGTCTATCGGCTGTGCGTCACATTTGTTTCGAGAGCGGGCGGATGCCCGCATGGCCAAATACGACGTGACACCCCTTCAGGCCCACGTTATGGTATATCTCGCCCATCAGGGCGGAAAATCCACCCAGCAGGCGCTGGGTGAGCACCTGCGGGTGAAGCCCTCCACTGTCAACGGCATTGTGGACCGCATGGTGGAACGGGAGCTTGCCACGCGCAGCCCCGACGAGGCAGACGCCCGCCGCCGGCTTGTGGCCCTTACAAAGGAAGGGCGGTCGCGGCTGGAGGCGCTGCATCAGGAAATGCGGGAGACGGAGCGCCTTTTGGAATCCGCCTTCACAGCCGAGGAACTGTCCCAGTTTCAGGCGCTGCTGAATCGCATGATTCAGAATTTAGAGGAGGACCGGAAAAAATGCTGAAAAAACTCCTGCCCCATACCAAGGGCTATCGGCCGTGGATTGCACTGGGCATCGCCTGCTCCGCCATGGACGCGATCTTCCAGCTGCTCATTCCGCTGGTGATGGCCGACATTGTGGACATCGGCGTTGCCAACGCCGACACAAACTTTATTATACGCAAAGGCCTTCTTATGGTGGTTCTGGCAGCGGTGGCCATGGTCTTCGGCCTTGGCAGCGCCGCGTCCTCCGCCCGGGCGGGCATGGGCTTCGGTGCAAACCTTCGGACGGCGGAATATGCCCGTGTGCAGGACTTTTCCTTCTCCAACATCGAAAAGTTTTCCACCGCGTCTCTTGTAACCCGCCTGACCAGCGACGTCCGTGTCCTTGAAATGACGCTGATGATGAGTATGCGTCTGCTGGTTCGTGCCCCGGTGATGCTGGTTGCGGCTCTGGTGCTGGCCGTGCGGCTGAGCAGCCAGCTCTCCCGCGTGTTCTTAGGCGCAATTCCCCTGCTTGTAATATTCGTGGTGCTTCTGATGACCAAGGTAGGCCCTTTGTTTCGCCAGCTTCAGGAGAAGACCGACGATGTAAATTTGGTGGTGCAGGAAAACCTTACGGCCATCCGGGTGGTGAAGTCCTTCGTCCGGGAAGATTATGAACAGGAGAAGTTCTCCAAGCGGAACAACGGTTTGCGGGAAACCTCTGAAAAAGCCTTTGGCGCGGTGGTGGTAAACATGCCCGTGATGATGCTGATTATCTACGGCACCATTATCGCCGTCATGTGGTTCGGCGGAAAAATGGTGTTCGCCGGGACCATGGAGGTTGGCGGCCTTACCGCATTTTTCTCCTACATTACGGAGATTCTGATTTCCCTGATGATGGTTTCCATGATTTTTATGATGATGTCCCGCTCCATTGCCTGCGCAAAGCGCATCTGCGAGGTTTTGGACGAGGTTCCTTCCGTCACCGACGCACAGGCACAGTCCGGTGCGTCAGTGGAATCCGGCTCTGTGGACTTTGAGAATGTAAGCTTCCGATACAACGATGAAAGCGCCGGGTGGGTGCTGGAGGACGTGAGCCTTCATATTCCCGCCGGAGCCACCGTGGGGATTTTAGGAGGTACTGGCAGCGGAAAATCCACCCTTGTGTCCCTGATCCCCCGGTTGTACGAAGCCCAAAATGGCACGGTTCTCGTGGGGGGACGCCCTGTTGCGGACTACACCATGGAACACCTGCGGGATGCCGTGTCTGTGGTACTGCAAAAAAACACACTTTTTTCCGGTACCATCCGTGAAAATCTTCTCTGGGGCAATCCCGCCGCCACGGAGGATCAGCTTCTTGCCGCCTGCCGCTCCGCCTGCGCGGACGAATTTCTTGACCGGATGCCCGAGGGACTGGACACCGACCTTGGTCAAGGCGGCGTAAACGTATCCGGCGGGCAGAAGCAGCGGCTGTGCATTGCCCGGGCCATTTTGAAGCAGCCGAAAATATTGATTCTGGACGATTCCACCAGCGCGGTGGATACTGCCACGGACGCAAAAATCCGCGAGGCGTTCCGCCGGGACCTGCCGGGCACCACAAAGCTGATTATTGCCCAGCGGATTTCCTCCATCGCGGATGCGGATTTGATTCTGGTGCTGGATAAGGGCCGGGTTGTAGGCCAAGGTTCCCACGAGGAATTGATGAAGACGTGTGAAATTTATCGGGACGTATATCTGTCCCAGCAGGAAGGAGTGAGCATCGGTGGCTGAACGTGAAAACAGAGCAGGCAGCACCCCCTCCGCCCGGCGCGGGCCTAATCAGGGCGGTTATCAAAAGCCGAAAAACCTGCGGGGCACCGTGGGCAGGCTGATGGGCTATCTTGGCCGCTATAAGCTGCGGCTGGTGCTGGTGGGGATTTGCATTCTTCTCAGCGCGGCATGCAGCGTGGGTGGGTCCTATCTGATGCGCCCTCTGATCAACGACTATATTCTCCCCGGAAACTTTCCCGGCCTTGCAAAAATGCTGGCCGTGATGGGGGGAATCTATCTTCTCGGCGCGGGATTGAGCTTTGCCTATGCCCGGATGATGGTTCGGATTTCCCAAAGCACCGTGGCGGCCCTTCGGCGGGATTTGTTTGCAAAGCTGCAAACCCTGCCCCTGAAATACTTTGACGCGCACACCCACGGTGAGCTGATGAGCCGCTTTACCAATGACATCGACAATGTCAGCGAAGCCATCAACAACTCCTTTGCTTCTTTGATCTCCTCCGCCGCAACCTTCTTGGGAACGCTTGCCATGATGCTTTATATCAGCCCCCTGCTAACGTGCATCACCTTTGCCGTACTGGCGGTGATGCTTGCGGCGGTGCGGGGCATCGGCGGGCGAAGCCGGAAGAGCTTTACAGCCCAGCAAAAGGCCATCGGCGGGGTGAACGGCTATATTGAGGAGATGACCGAGGGCCAGAAGGTCATCAAGGTGTTCAACCACGAGTCCTCCGCAATCAAGGGCTTTCGGGAGCGGAATGAAACCTACCGACAGGCAGCCACCGGCGCCCAGACCTTTGCCGGGGCCATGATGCCCGTGATGGGCAACCTCAGCTATTTAAACTATGCCGTCACCTGCATGGCGGGTGCGCTTTTGGCCATCCGCAGCGGCGATCTGGGCGGTCTCGCGGCCTTTTTGCAGTATACCCGGCAGGTTTCCCAGCCCGTCAGTCAGGTGTCCCAGCAGGTGAACGTCCTTCTGGCGGCTGTGGCAGGTGCAGAGCGCATTTTTGAGGTGATGGAGACGGAGCCGGAGCAAAATTCCGGCAAGGTCTCTCTGGTCCGTACAAAATGCCTTGCTGGAGGGTGCATTGAGGAAACCGACATTGAAACCGGCGCATGGGCCTGGAAAAAGCCCGACGGCGCGCTGATTCCCGTCCGGGGCGACGTGCGGTTTGACCACGTAGTGTTCAGCTACGACGGAAACAAGACGGTTTTGAACGGCATCTCCCTTTATGCCGAACCGGGGCAGAAAATTGCGCTGGTCGGCTCCACTGGCGCGGGTAAAACCACGATCACAAATCTTATCAACCGTTTTTACGAGATTGACAGTGGAACCATCACTTACGACGGCATTGATATCCGGGACATTGAAAAGGATTCCCTGCGCAAGTCGCTCGGCATTGTGTTGCAGGACACCCATCTGTTCAGCGGCACCGTGGCGGACAATATCCGGTATGGAAAGCCAAGCGCAACAGACGACGAGGTGGAGGCCGCGGCAAAGCTTGCCAATGCGGACGGGTTTATCCGTCACCTTCCCCAAGGCTATGCAACCGTTCTCTCCGGCGACGGCGGCAGTCTCAGTCAGGGCGAGCGGCAGCTTTTGAACATTGCCCGGGCGGCGCTGTCCAATCCGCCGGTACTGATTCTGGACGAAGCCACCAGCTCGATCGACACCCGAACGGAAAAGCTGATCGAAAAGGGCATGGACCAGTTGATGGCGGGACGCACGGTGTTTGTCATCGCCCACCGCCTATCCACCGTCCGAAACTCGCAGGCCATTCTGGTGCTGGAGCAGGGCGAAATCATTGAGCGGGGCAGTCACGACAATCTGCTGGATCAGCAGGGCCGTTACTACCGACTCTATACCGGGCAGGCAGAGCTGGCCTGAGAAAGCTTTTAAGAAAATCTCAGGCCCTTTTGGCACAACGCTAAAAAACAGGAGCGTCTCTCCGCCGGGAGAGACGCTCCTGTTATTTTTTTAAACCCTGCATCGACGCGGACAGGTTTTTCCCGCCTCGCATTTCCGTTTGTGGCTTTCTGTCCTTTTTCGGCGCTCTGCCCATACGGTTAATTTTGGATACTTTGCACTTGCTTTTACAGGAAGGAACGCCAAAAGTTTCTCCGCGCCAATGTAAGCCCCGTCAGCAGGGGTCCTTCCCCAGACGGAACAGCTCCGTCATGGTATGTGTCAAATCAATGGGATCGTGGCTTTCGGGAATTTCCTCCCGGCGCAGCCAGACGGCCTCCTTCACCTCCCGGGTATCCAGCGTGACGGTTTCGTCCCCGTCCAGCTCCGCCCAGAAGCCCACCATCTGGTTGCCCGCAAAGCCCCATGGCTGGTCGGCATGGTACCGCAGGTTTTTTACCCGCAGACCCACTTCTTCCATGACCTCCCGGCGGGCAGTCTGCTCCATGGTTTCCCCGATTTCGGTAAACCCGGCAATCAGGGCGTACTGCGCCACCATGGGCCTGTCGGCATAGCGGATCAGCAGCAGCCTGTCCCCGTTTCGCACAGCCACCACCACTGCGGGGTTGATGCGGGGGTAGACCAGCGCGCCGCAATCGGAGCAGCGCATGGCTCGCTCCTGATCGTCCCGGACTGTGGGCGCACCGCAGAAGCCGCAGAAACGATTGGCCCGATACCAGCTTGCAAGGTGCATCGCCGTGGCCCCCACAAGACGGAGAAACGGCGGCTCCATGCGGCGAAACACCGCCGGAGACGTTGCCTTCAGCCCGGCGCAAACGCCTTCGGACGGCTCCTCCAGCAGGTAAAAGCACTGCTCGTCCACGGAGAAGAGATAGATCAGCTTCTCTTCCTCAGCGCCCAGCGCCAGCACCTCTGCCACCGTGGGAAAGCCTCCCGCCTCTGTCAGAAGCACCTTCCCTTCGTGAAACAGCACCGCCGAACCACCGCCCGCCGGCGGCGGGGGCGGAACCCTAAATTCATTGTGAAAGCTGTGGGGCGCGATATCCTGAAGCATGAAAACGCCCTCCTGTCATAGACTTCGGCTGCATCCGAAGCTTACTCTCCCCACGTCACATCCACGATGGTCACTTCGCTGAACTCAATGTATTCGCTTTTTAAAACGTAATCCGTCTTGCCCACCCGGACCTCCTGATCGCCCACCTTGGTGGTTTGGACCGCTGCGTCCGGCACGTTGATGCTGGCGGTGAAGTACAGATTCTTGTGGTACGGATCCTCTACCCAATTCCCATTTTCGTCCAGCGCATAATAAGGCTCCTGCTCAACGGAATCGATCTGCCCGTCCAGCAGCTTTCCCGAGGCCATCAGTCTGGAAGGGATGTGCTCCAGAGAATTTTCATAGAGGGAATTGTCCACGCCTTCGGCCTTGACCACATAAGTCACCTTCACCGTTTTCGCCTCGCCGCCGGAAGCGCCGCCGCCGCGATTGATCAGCTTGCTTCCCACAAACACTGCCACCGCCAGAAGTAATAGGACCGCAATCACATCAATTACGTTAAATTTCTTTTTAGACCGCTCCATTTGTCAACCTCCAAGTAAATTGAGTTTTCCGGCTTGGCCTGTCCGCGCCGGGTGTGGTATTAGCAGGTGCGAAGCACCCCGAAGAATGTCGGCTTTATGAGAAAATAGTTCCCACTCCCCGCCGCCGGCGTGCCTTTGCGGGCAAGTCAGCGAAAAGAGAGTTCCGCAGGGTCAAAGGGCTTCACTGCGGGCTGGATCGCGACGTGGTCGCCGATGTGCTTTTCCATCCACACCAAGTCGTACCAGCGGCCAAATTTATAGCCGCACCGGGAAAAACGCCCCACCAGCTCAAATCCGAGACGCTGGTGAAATTCCACGCTGTCCCGGGTCAAATAAGGGTCCTCCCGGATGGGATAGGCGATGGATGCGTAGAGATTTAAAATGTTCTGGGCCGCCAGCGCCTGCTCCAACGCGTCGTAAAGCCGCTTTCCAAGTCCCCGGCGCTTCGCCGTCTCAGCGATATACACCGAGGTTTCCACCGCCCAGCCAAAGGCCGCCCGCTCATGAAACGAACCGGCGTAGGCATAGCCCAAAATTTCGCCGTCCTCCTCGGCCACGAGATAAGGATACCGCTTGAGAATTTTTTCAATGCGCCCGGCAAACTCCCTGACGGTGGGCACGTCATATTCAAAGGTAATGGCCGTCTTTTCCACATAGGGCGCGTATATGCGCACAAGGGCCTCTGCGTCCTCTGTGGTCGCCACTCTGATTTCACAGTCTTTTCCCATCAATGTGCCTCCGCAAACCTCTTGCTCCTTGCTTTCAGACCTTGGCTATTGTATAATATTTTTTAAGTTTGTACAAGAGGGATTTCACGCCCACGGGCGTTTTTCAAAAGAGGGAGCGCTATGAAAGTCATCCATCTCATCAGCGGCGGAGACTCCGGCGGGGCCAAAACCCACGTTCTGAGTCTTTTGCACCATCTGAACGAAACCATCACGGCCCAGCTCGTCTGCTTCCGGGACGGGCCCTTTGCCCAGGAAGCCCGCGAGCTTGGCATTCCCACGGAGATCATGGCGGGAAACCACATTCTGCGCATTTGCAATCGCCTGACGCAGTATATCCGGGAGGGCGGGTATGAGGTGATTCACTGCCACGGGGCCAGAGCCAATCTTTTAGGGGCTATGCTGCGCAGGACTACCGGGCTTCCCGTCTGCTCCACAGTCCACAGCGACTATAAGCTGGACTATATGGGCCGTCCCTTCAGCCGTCTCACCTTCGGCAATATTAACGCCCGGGCGCTGCGGACGCTGGACTATCGCATCGGCGTATCCGACGCGATGGTGGACCTCCTGATTGGCCGTGGCTTTCCCCCCGACCGATTTTTCACGATTTATAATGGCATCGACTTCACTCCCGCCCCGCCGCAGGAGGATCGGCTTCCCTATCTGCGGAAGCTGGGCCTGCACGCAGAAGAGGACAGCGTGGTGGTGGGCATCGCTGCCCGGCTGAACCCGGTGAAAGATATTTCCACGCTGGTGCGGGGCTTTGCCAAGGCCCATGCACAATGCGGCCGACTGCGCCTGCTGATTGCCGGAGACGGCGAGGAGCGGCAAAAGCTGGAAACGTTGGCGGACGAGCTGGGCGTGAGGGAGCAGGTGTGCTTTGCCGGTTGGATTTCCGGCGGCATGGACCGGTTTTACAGCACTCTGGACGTCAACGCCCTCACCTCCGTGTCGGAGACGTTTCCCTATGCCCTGACGGAGGGAGCCCGCTTTCACTTAGCCACTGTGGCCACCGCTGTGGGCGGCATTCCCGCTCTGATCGACACGGACGTAAACGGCTATCTCTTCACCCCCGGGGACGATGAAGCCCTTGGCGATGCACTGGCCGCGCTGGCGGAAAACGACGACCTGCGCCGGGACATGGGTGAGCGGCTGTATGAAAAAGCATCCACCCAGTTTTCCATTCAGAAGACGGTGGATACCCAGCTTCACATTTACGGAGAGATTATCCGCCGCCACAGCCGTCCCAAGGCGGACCGGGACGGGGTGGTGATCTGCGGGGCCTACGGCCGGGGCAACGCGGGGGATGACGCGATTCTGGAGGCCATCTTGCAGGAGATGCGGGCCATCGATCCGGACATGCCGGTGCTGGTGCTTAGCAAAAGCCCCGCTGAAACCCGCCTTGCCTATCGGGTTCAGGCAGTGCAGCGCATTAACTATTTCGCATGGGGCCGCGCCATGCGCCGCAGCAGGCTGTATATCAACGGCGGCGGAAGCCTGATTCAGGACGTAACCTCCCGCCGGTCGCTGTGGTTTTACCTGCACAATATTGCCACTGCCAAGCGTCTTGGCTGCAAGGTGCAGATGTATGGCTGCGGAATCGGCCCTGTCTCCCGCCCCAGCCACCGGAAAATGGCGGCAAAGGTACTGAACGCTTTCGTGGACGAAATTACGCTGCGGGAGCCGGATTCTCAGGCAGAGCTTGCATCCATGGGCGTGACAGCCCCAACGATTCTTCTCACCGCCGACCCGGCCCTGACGCTATACTGCGCCCCCCCGGAGAAGACGGACAGCGTGCTTTTGCAGGCGGGGATTCCCACGGACGGGCGGTATATCTGCTTTGCCCTGCGGCGGTGGAAGGGCTTTGAGGAAAAAGCGCCCGTCTTCGCCGCCGCCGCAGAATATGCCTATAACCGCCATGGGCTGACCCCGGTATTTCTGGCGGTGGAAACCCATCAGGACCCTCTGGCGGCAGCGCTGGCCGCACAGGGGCTTACCGTGCCCCACTACTTTCTCAATGATGCGGGCCGGGCCGACACCATTATCGGCGCGCTCTCCCGGATGCAGGTGGTGGTGTCCATGCGGCTGCACGCGCTGATTTTCGCCGCCGGGCAGGGAATTCCCCTTGTAGGCGTGGTTTATGATCCCAAGGTTTCTTCCTTTCTGCGCTATATTGGGCAGGATTTGTTTGTGGATTTGGAGGAGGCATCCCCCGCACAGCTATGTGCCATGATCGACGAAGCCGTGGAGCGGGCAGCGCACCCGGGAGAACAGGAGGCCGCTGTGGCCCGTCTTCGGGAGATGGAGCACCGAAATGTGGAGGTGGCAAAGCGCCTGATGGGCGTTTAAGCCGCACACAATTACGCAAAAGATGCACTTCCGGCCCAAAAGAGGCGCTTTCAGTGCTGAAAGCCGCGTTTATTTCATACCCTGCATCAGGGTGATGCTATGAACCAAAACTGCTGCGACCCTCTGGCTCTGACCACGGCGGTCAACACCTTGGCAGTGACAATTTCCAAATCTCTGGACGACGACGAGCTGGCCTTTTGCGCCGCGGTGCTGACCCAGCTGGGAGATACCCTGGGTACCATCGCGGCCCAGCGGGCGCTGTGCGCAGATTCCTGATCCAACGGCAAAACAAGCGCCCTCCGTACAAGCTGTACGGAGAGCGCTTTTCTCATACTTAGGGCCGTCGTCTTCGCCAAGTCCTGTTTTTAAAACTTTTCATGGCAAAGGTCGGTGATGGCGGCGCGCACTTCTTTCTCCTGCCCCTGCGGATAGAGCACCACAAGGTAGTCTCCCGGAAGCAGCGTGGTTTCGCCCCGGGGAATGATGTCCCGGTTGCCCCTCATCAGGCTGACGATCAGCGTACCCACAGGCCAGCCGATCTCGTCAATCCGCCGCCCCGCAGCACAGCTTCCCAGCTCCACAGGAATTTCCATCAGATTCTTTCCCTCGGGAGCTTCATGCGCCTTGGGTGCTTCGCGCTCCTTTTCCACAGAGCGGTTCAAGAGCGCCTCGTAAATCGGCTCCACCTTCATCAGATCGGACACCAGCAGCGCAGCAAGCGCGCAGGCAGCCACCGGCAGCATATGCACCAGTGTGCCGGTCATCTCCACCGTAAGCAAAACGGCTGTGATCGGGGCCTTTACCGATGCGGCCAGCGCCGCTGTCATGGCGCACACGGCAAAATCCGGAATGTATTGGGCCGGAACCAGCCCCAACTCCACGCAGGCGATGCCAAACACGCTTCCGGTCAGCGTCCCAATCGCCAGAATGGGCATGAAGATGCCGCCGGGAACTCCACTTCCAAAGCTGGCGCACGTAAACAAAAATTTCACCGCCAGTAAAACGAGCAGCAGTGATATACCGCCCGTGGCGGTCTGTGCAAACTCAATCAGGTCCCGGCCTCCGCCCAGCGTCAGCGGCAAAAAAAGCCCACAGGGAATGGACAGAAGCATCACCGCGGCGGGCCGCCACCGCGCGGGCAGCAGCTTCCCAGACAGCGGACCGGCAGCCAGCAGCGCCCGGTTGAGAAGACCGCCCACAAACCCCGTCAGCGCCCCCAGCGGAAGCATCCAGAAATACATATGTATGGGGAGCTGGGGAATCTGGGTGAAATGCAGCTCCGGTGTCAGCCCGAAAAAGTATTTGGAAACAAAGTCCGCAACCAGTGACGCTGCGGTGGCCGTAAGCATAATGGTAGGGGAAAAGTTGCGGTGCACCTCCTCCAGCGCAAAAATCACCCCGGACAGCGGCGCGTTGAACGCGGCGGCAAGGCCCGCGGCGGCGCCGCCGGTGATGAGATAATTCTCCTCCACCTTGCTTCTGCCCAAAAGGCCGGACACAGCTTTTGCGCCCGCCGCGCCAATCTGGATGGAAGGTCCCTCCCTCCCCAGAGAAAGGCCAAAAAGACCGCAAATCCCTCCTGCCAGAAACCGCACCGCCAAAACAGAGCGCCACTTCAGCTCCATCCCAAGCAGCACTGCCCCCTCCACCTGCGGAATGCCGCTTCCGGCGGCAGACGGCTCCAGCTTTACAAGCCAGGCCACGAAAAGCCCGGCAATCACGGCGCCCAGCGCCCACGGAATCAAAAACACGGGATGCTCCCGAAAATAAGCGTAGCACGCCACCGCGAAGGCGGTTCCATGCTCGATCAAAAGACGGTACAGCACCGTAATCAGCCCCGCCACCGCGCCGGTGAGCAGCGCTTTGACTGCGATGCCCCATTTGAGCCGGTTAAAATCGGATAAAAACCGGTAAAACTTTGTTCTCTGTTCACTCATTGCAACTATCCCCTGCTTTAATTCTATTAAAAAACAACTGTTTACAGTATAGCACATGTTAAGATATCTTAACAAGGCGCTTGCCTCAAAAATCTGCCGAATGAGAAAAGCCCTTGTGCAAAAATATCGTTGCATATGTTATTTTTATAAATTTCAGGGGAATATGCGCAAGAGCCTGCGGCAACATACAGGCTTCTTTCCCGCAGCGCCTATATCAGCAAATATCTAAAATACGTAATCGTTTTTGGGCTTTTTCCATAAAAACGCCTTGGTTTTTTAGCTTCCGCAATCTCTCCCTTTACGGTTGAATATTCCTCTGAAACGTCGTATACTGTGTGTCAGATGAATGCCAGATTCAAAATGGCATATCCGGATTTGAAAACGCGATAATATGAATAACATGGAGGATCAGATGATGAAGTACGGACGTACCTACAATTTTTCCGCCGGCCCCGCTATGATGCCGGAAGCGGTTCTGGAGGAGATCGCCGCCGAAATGATGAACTACCGCGGCAGCGGCATGTGCGTCATGGAGATGAGCCACCGGTCCAAGGTTTTTGAGGAAATTCTGGCCGCCGCCAAGGACGACCTGAAGAAGCTGATGGGCATTCCCGACAATTATAAGATTCTGTTTGTGCAGGGCGGCGGCACGCTGCAGTTTGCCATGGTGGCCATGAATCTGCTTAAGGGCGGCGTGGGCTGCTATGTGGAAACCGGTGCCTGGTCCAAGAAGGCGATTTCCGAGGCTAAGAAATTTGGCGAGGTAAAGGTGGTTGCCTCCTCTGCGGACAAGAACTTCTCCTATGTGCCGGACTGCTCCGATCTGGACATTCCCGACAATGCGGACTACGTTTATATCTGCGAGAATGAAACCATCAACGGCCTGACCTATAACAAGCTGCCCAACACCAAGGGCAAGATTCTGGTATCCGACCAGTCCTCCATGTTCCTCTCCCGCCCCTGCAACGTGGCGGACTACGGCATGATCTGGGCCGGCGTGCAGAAGAACGTGGGCCCCGCGGGCATGGCCGTGGTCATCATCCGCGAGGATTTGATCCGCGACGATCTGGATTCCAAGGTCCCCACCTATCTCAGCTATAAAATCCACGCCGACAACGACTCTCTGTACAACACCCCCAACTGCTGGGCCATCTATTGCTGCGGCAAGGTTTTCAACTACCTGCTGAAAAACGGCGGGCTGGAAGCCATGGAACAGCGCAATCAGGAGAAGGCCAAGGTGCTGTACGATTATCTGGACCAGAGCAAGCTGTTTACCGCTCCCGTGGCGAAGGAGGATCGCTCCCTCATGAACGTGCCCTTTGTCTCCCCCAGCAAGGAGCAGGACGCCGCCGTGGTGGCCGCCAGCAAGACCGCGGGCTTTGACAACCTGAAGGGCCACAAGTCCGTTGGCGGACTGCGCGCCTCCATCTATAACGCCATGCCCAAAGAGGGCGTTGAGGCGCTGGTGGATTTCCTGAAGAAGTACGAGCAGGAAAACGCCTGATTCACACAGCCGGGTATCCATCCCCCAATGGATATGTGCTTTTCCGACGAAATGGCGCCCCTGGGGTGCGCCGGAAAATTGATAAAAAGGGGACTGTGAAATTATGAAAGTTTTAGTTACCGACGGCATGGACGCAGGCGCCATTGCGCAGCTGCGCGGCGACGGCTTTGAGGTTGTAGAGCAGTTTTACGAGCCCGATCAGTTGGGCGCGGCCCTGCGGGACTTTGACATTGTGGTCATCCGCAGTGCCACCAAAATTAAAGAGCCCCAGATTGACGCTGCCAAGGGCAGCCAGCTCAAGCTGATTATCCGCGCCGGTGTGGGCGTGGACAACATCGCCGTGAAATACGCCGAAGAGGCGGGCATCAAGGTGATGAACACCCCCCGCGCTTCTTCCAACGCCGTGGCCGAGCTTGCCATTGCGCTGC
This sequence comes from Bacillota bacterium, assembly GCA_023402075.1. Taxonomy (GTDB): domain Bacteria; phylum Bacillota; class Clostridia; order Oscillospirales; family Oscillospiraceae; genus Oscillibacter. Next base: position 101,678 of record JAEXCS010000043.1, read on the forward strand.
TGTTCGCCTGCGCCCGCAGCCTTTCCGTGGCGGGCCACACCATGCGGGAGCAGAAGTGGGAGAAAAAAGCCTATTCCAAGGGCTTTGAGCTTCAGGGCAAGACCATGGGCGTGGTGGGCTACGGCCGCATCGGCCGCCTGATCGGCGAAAAGGCCCAGGCGCTGGGCATGAACGTGTTGTCCTCCGTCCACCGCAACAAGCCCGAGGGCTGCGAGAGCGAAACCATGCACTTTGTCTCCATGGAGGAGCTGATTTCCCAGTCCGACGTGATTGCCCTCAGCGCCCCCGCCGGCGACAAGCCGCTGGTGGATGCCCAGAGTATTGCCAAGATGAAGGACGGCGTGGTGATTATCAACACCTCCCGTGGGTCCAACATCGACGAGGCCGCTCTGCTGGACGCGTTGAACTCCGGTAAGGTGAAAGCCGCGGGTCTTGACGTGTGGATGGATGAAAAGAATCCCAATTGGGAGCTTGCGTCCCATCCCGCGGTTTCCTGCGCTCCTCACATCGGCGCGGGTACCAAGGAAGCTCAGAAGCGCATCGGCGCGGAGCTGGTGGACATCATCGAAAACTTCAAGTAAGCGCATCTGCTTAAAAAAAGGGCGGGCGTTCGGTATGATACCGAACGCCCGCTTTTTCTATACATTTAATACAGGCTTGAAGCCCCACCAAGTGCAAAGCCGCGCTTATCCCTTTGCGTGGCTTTTAAAATAGGACTTCAGTACCCCAAGGCTCTCCTCCCGCAAAACGCCGGAGGTAACTTGCGGGCTGTGAAACGAATTTTCAAAGACCAGCCGACTGCATTCGCAGCCCTCGTTGCCTAAAATGCGCTCAAGGTCATCGTTGCTCGCTCCGAAAACCAGCCTTCCAAGCTTCACCCACACCATGGCGCCGCTGCACATGAAGCAAGGCTCGCAGCTTGAATACATGGTATACTCCGTCAAATCCGTAATCCCGGTTTCCGCGCAAAACCGACGGATCAGTCCGGCTTCTCCGTGGAAGGATGGGTCGTGCATGGTGTAAATTTGGTTTTCGTTTGTGTAGACAATTTCTCCGTCCTTCACCAGCACCGCGCCAAACGGCTCGTTTCCGTGCTCCACGGCCAGACGGGAAAGCTCAATCGCCTGCTTCATAAAAGCTTCGTCGTTCACGTCGTGTCCCTCCTGAATTTTGATATGCCGATGGATTGGGGCAGCTTTCGCCCGCTGGATTTCCCTCGGCTTATTTTACGGTCGGCTCCGGATGCGTTTTCGCATCCGAAGCCGACCGGCTTTTCAGCTTTGGTCATTCCCTTTCATACCGCCCGCTGACATGCGGCGATGCTCATCCCTTAAAGGGAGTTTTTTCCACGGGCCATGTATTTTCCATGAGGCTCCGCCACCAGAATTTTGCCAAGCTCCGCCATCAGTCTGCCCCGCAGGTAGACCTGCGCAATCCCGCCGGACGTGACCACTCCCTCGTACGGAGAATAGCCCGCCGCGCTTACGCTGTCCTCCCCCCGGATAACATGGCTTGCGCCGGGGTCGTACACCACGATATCCGCGTCGCTTCCCACCCGTATGGCGCCCTTTCTGGGATACAGGCCGTACAGCTTGGCAGGGTTTTCGCTGAGCACCTGACACATGGTGGGCAGTGCAATTTTCTTCTTCTCCACGCCAAAGGAATACAACAGCTCTCCTCTGGACTCCACGCCGGGAAGTCCGCCCGGAATCTTCGTGAAGTCCGCCCGACCCACCTCCTTCTGCTCCAGCGTGAACGCGCAATGATCGGTGGAAACTGTCTGAATCAGGCCCCGCTTCAACCCCCGCCACAAATATGTCTGCTCTTCCTTTGCCCGGATAGGCGGTGCGCAGACATACCGCGCGGCGGCGGAGAAATCCTCATTGAAATAAACGCTTTCGTCCAGCACCAGATATTGGGGGCAAGTCTCCACGTAGACCTTCTGCCCCCGCTTCCGGGCGGCTTCGGCCTCCTCCAGTGCCTGACGGTTGGTGAGATGCACAATAATCACCGGACTGTCCGCCGCCTGTGCGATACGCAAAAGGCGGCTTACCGCCTCCGCTTCCAGATAGGGAGGGCGGGTCTGCGGATGAGAAGCCGGGGACAGCTCTCCTGCCGCCTTTTTTTCGGCAATCATCGCGTCAATCACTCCGGCGTTTTCGCAGTGGAAGCCGCAGATGCCGCCCAAGCGGCGCAGGGCCTTCAATGCGCTGTAAATCGCGCCGTCTCCAATCATCATGGCAGGATAGGTAAGATACATTTTAAATGACGAAATTCCCTGGGCAAACATGGCCGGAAGCTCCGCTTCCACAGCGGGGTTCCAATCATCGATGGTCATATGGAAGCCGTAGTCGCAAAAGCTGCGGCCGTCGGCCTTTTTGTGCCACAAATCCAGTCCATATTGCAGGGATTCTCCCTTGTTGGGGCACGCAAAGTCGATCACGGTGGTGGTGCCGCCCCGGATGGCCGCCCGGCTGCCGGAGGTAAAATCATCCGCGGTGGTGGTGTTGGCCACGTCCAGATCGAAATGGGTGTGCGCGTCGATGAAGCCGGGGAACAAAAGCATTCCCGACACGTCCACCACATTTTCTCCCGCGGCGGACAGCCCCTTGCCAACCTGAACAATCTTTTCCCCGTCGATCAGCACGTCGGCCCGGCGAACTCCCCGTCCGGAAACCACGCCGCCCCCCTTAAGTAATGTTCTCATCCAAAATCCTCCCTTGCGTTTTGTCTTAATACGACCTCAGCATAGCATAGTTTTCTCCAGATTTCCATATGTCAGAAGCCCCAGCCATAAAATATTTTTGCGCTAAACCGGGTTCTTTTTTTCTGCGCGGCCACAGGGCCAATCTGGCAAATTTTACACCAATTTTTCGTTTTCCTCTTTCTTTTTTTTGCGGTGCAGGTTATACTGACTTTAACACAAAGCACGGTTTGCGCCGCGCTTTCAAAATGAAGGAGGTAAAAGATGAAGAAGGCAATTTCCCTGTTGCTGGCCGTGATGACGGCCATGTCTTTGACCACGCTCAGCTTTGCTGCTGAAAGCCCCGCCACGGTGGACAAGGGCGACATTGTGGTGCTGTATACCAACGATGTTCACTGCGGTGTGGATGACAACATCGGTTACGCAGGCTTCGCGGCCTACGCCGCCGAAATGCGCAAGGCCACCGACTATGTGACTCTTGCAGACGTGGGCGACGCGGTGCAGGGCGCGGCTCTGGGCACCCTGTCCAAGGGCGAATACATCATAGACATCATGAATCAGGTGGGCTATGATGTGGCTATCCCCGGCAACCACGAATTTGACTACGGGATGGAACAGTTCTTTAACCTGTCCAAGGCCCTGAAGAGTGGCTATGTCTGCGCCAACTTTATGGACCTGCGGACCAATAAGCCCGTATTCGATGCATACAAAATGATTACCTACGGCGACACCAAGGTGGCCTATGTGGGCATTGACACCCCCGAGTCCATCACCAAGTCCACTCCTACCTACTTCCAGGACAACACCGGCAAGTACATTTACGGCTTCTGCGCGGGCAACAACGGCAAAGAGCTGTACAACGCTGTGCAGTCTGCCGTTGATTCCGCCAAGACCGCAGGCGCGGACTATGTCATCGCCGTGGGCCATCTGGGCGACGATGCGCAGAGCGCTCCCTGGCGCTCCGCCGACGTGATTGCCAACGTCTCCGGCCTGACCGCCTTCCTCGACGGGCATGCCCACAGCACCATTCCCTCTCAGAAGGTCGCGGATAAGGACGGCAAGACCGTTCTTCTCACCTCTACCGGCACGAAGCTTGCCGCCATCGGCAAGCTGGTCATCAAATCCAATGGCAGCGTTTCCACCGAGCTGGTGACGGACTATGCCGCCAAGGATCCCACCGTTGACACCTTTGTCAAGGGTATTTTGGCTAAAAACGAAGCGCTGCTGAACAAAGTGGTGGCCAAGACCTCCGTTGACCTGACCACCATGGAAGCCGACGGCAAGACCCGCGCCATCCGCAATCAGGAAACCAATCTGGGCGATCTGGTTGCCGACGCTTACCGCACAGAAGCGGGCGCTGACGTGGCCATCGTCAACGGCGGCGGCATCCGTGCCGACATCAAGGCCGGCAATATCACCTACGGCCAGATCATTGCCGTGCATCCCTTTGGCAACGAGCTGCGGATGGTGGAAGCCACCGGCCAGCAGATTCTGGATGCGCTGGAAATGGCTTCCCGCACCGCTCCCGACGAAAACGGCGGCTTCCTTCAGGTTTCCGGCCTGACCTACACCATCGACACCACCGTCCCCTCCACCGTGAAGACCGACGACAACAAGATGTTCGTCTCTGTCACCGGCGCACGGCGAGTGAAGGACGTGAAGGTTGGCGGCAAGGACATCGTAGCCACCAAGACCTACAAGCTGGCTTCCCACAACTATATGCTGGAGGACGCGGGCGATGGCCTGAATATGTTCCAGAAGTGCAAGACGCTCAGCGTCCCCGCCATGCTGGACAATGAAATCCTGATCAACTACATTACCAACACTTTGAAGGGCACCGTTCCCGCAGAGTATTCCAAGGCACAGGGCCGCATCACCGTTACCGGCGCGGTCATGCCCTTCGCCGATGTGGCATCCAGCGCCTATTACTATGACGCGGTTCTCTTCTCCATTGAGAAGGGCCTGATTCCCGGCACCTCCGAAACCGCTTTCAGCCCCAATGTAACCATGACCCGTGGCGACGTGGTGCTGGCTCTGTGGAATCTGGCCGGCAAGCCCACTGCCAAGGCAAACCCTGCCTTCACCGATGTGGACTTCACCACCGATCTGGGCAAGGCTGTGGCTTGGGCCAACGAGAACAGCATTGTCAACGGCAAGACCGCAACCACCTTTGTTTCCGGTGACTCCGTGAGCCGTCAGCAGTTTGCGGCGTTTATGTTCCGCTATGCCGAGGCTCTGGGTTACAGTGTCAGCGCGGGCGGCAGTCTGGGCGCCTTTACCGATGCCCAGCAGGTTTCCTCTTACGCCACCAAGGCACTGGTCTGGGCCAACGGCAACAGCCTGATTAACGGCTTTAACGACAACACGATCCGTCCCTTTGCCACTGCCACCCGTGGTCAGTCCGCAGCAATCATTTATCGCTTTGCTTCTACGCTGACCGCAGCCAAGACGGCCTGAGTTTACCGGTCGATTGTTTAAAAAAAGCCCGCTGGTTTGGAAATCCAAACCGGCGGGCTTTTTTTCGAAGCATATGGTATTATAATGAACGAAGCTGTGCTTATCCGGTCAACATTTTGCGGCTTGGAGGCTTTGCAATGTACGAGCATCTCAAAAAATTATTTGTTGCACTGTGTTTTTTCGGTCTTCTCGTTTTGGTATCCGGGTGCGCCGAAAAGGGGCCGCCCACCGTGACGAATGACTATGACCTTGCCGAGGCGGCGAAGCTGGTGGACGAGGCGGAGTGGCTGACCACCTGGCTCCAGACCCAGACTTCCATTTCCCGGGACAAGGCCGAAGCGCTGGACGCGCGGCTGGGGCAGCTCCTCTCCCCCGAGTGTCAAATCGTTCCAACGTCCATGGACGGAGCGGACTGGGAGGACAAAACCCTACAAACGCTCCCCATTGTGCGCGATGTGATCCAGCCGACGGTTTATTACGAGGGTGTGTCCATTGTCTCTGCCACGGAGGAACAAAGCTGCGAGCGATCGGAGGAAACCGGGGACTGTATGACCCATTTCGGTACCCTGACAATCCGCAAGGAATATGAAGGAGACGAGGCCGCGCTCCGGGGCTGGTCTCTGGAGTACGTATTTACCCAGCGCAAGCACGGCGGGGACTGGGAATTTTTCTCTTACAGCGGCATATATAACGCCAAAGTCAGCCTTCCATTGAAAGCGGAATTTTACGAAGCGCCCTATGACATTGCGGATTTGGCATAAAAACGCGGCTCCCGGCAGATAAAAACCGGGAGCCGCGCGTTTGTCTTAGAAGAAGTTACAGGGACTTCTCGTAGGACTCGATCATTTTCTTGACCATCTGGCCGCCGACAGAGCCGGCCTCGCGGGAGGTGAGGTCGCCGTTATAGCCTTCCTTCAGGTTGACGCCAACCTCGGAAGCAGCCTCCATCTTGAACTTATCCATAGCCGCGCGAGCCTCGGGGACGTTGATCTTGTTAGTGTTCTTGCTAGCCATAATTGTTTCTCCTTTTCTCAATTCCGAATTTATTGAATTCGTGTTTGTGGGTTTCTGGGTATCGCAAGAGTAGTTTGACTCGAAAAAATGAGAATATGCCGAAATCCTGACGGTAAAATTTTGAAGCGCTGCAAATTCTCACCGTCTAAAAATTGAACCGCATGGTGCGAAGAACACACAAAAGCCTGCACAGTGAAGATAAAATCCACCTGTGGGGCTTGGCCAACACGAAGGAAAGCTTCAATCGCTGCTTAATTTTTTTCGGTGGCTGGATGGTCAATCAGATGATTTTGTTTCAGAAGTGGCTTATGGCCGCTTCAATTTCCAATCGTTTTTTTGGATATGTGTTTCCCTATAATTTTATCCGCCGATTGAACGGTTTTGAGATTCATATTAAGATGGTTGTAATTACACGGACGGAGGAACGCTATGGATACGATTTATTTTGACAACGCCGCCACCTCGTTTCCAAAGGCCCCCAGCGTGGGGCGGGCGATGGCTGATCTGATTGAAAACGGAGCCTTTAACATCAGCCGTGGCGGCTATGAGCGGTCCTATGAGCTGCTGGGGCAGGTGCTGGACGGACGGGAGCGGCTAAAGCGCCTCTTTTCTGCCCCCAAGGAGGCCTGTGTCTGCTTCACCGGCGGAGTCACCGCTTCGGTAAATCAGTTTTTAAAAGGACTGCTGGTTCCCGGCGACCATGTGATCGTCTCCTCCGTGGAACACAACGCCGTGATGCGTCCCCTGCACACGCTGACTTTGGCAGGGGTGGAGGTCAGCGCCGCCAAATGCGCCCCGGACGGGACGCTGGATCCGGAGACGGTTCGCGCCCTTTTTCAAAGGAACACAAAAGCCGTGCTATGCACCCACGCGTCCAACGTCTGCGGCACCGTTTTGCCCGTGGGGAAAATCGGCGCGCTGTGCAGAGAGCGGGGCGTGTGGTTCGCGGTGGACGCGGCCCAAACCGCAGGCGTTCTCCCCATCGACATGGCAGGCATGTGCATCGACTTTCTGGCCTTTCCCGGCCACAAGGGACTGCGAGGCCCCCAGGGCGTGGGCGGGTTTGTGGTTTTGCCGTCTTTGGCAAAGGTCATGCGCCCGGTGATTGAGGGCGGCACCGGCTCCCGCTCGGACTCCGAAGAGCAGCCAGAATTTCTTCCTGATAAGTTTGAAAGCGGCACGCTTCCCATCCCCGCAATCATTGGTTTGCGGCAGGCGCTGCTGGCCCTTGAAAACGGGACGGAAGCGGTCCTTGAAAAAGAAATGGCGCTGACAGCGCAGTTTTTAGAGGGACTTTCCGGGATTCCCAGCGTAAGAGTCGCGGGAATTTCTGATCCGGCCCAGTTTTCCCGGCGGTTGGGCGTGGTCAGCGTGGATTTCTCTCCAGCCGACAACGCGGCGGTGGCCTATGCGCTTGAGCAGGAGGCCGGAATTATGACCCGCGTTGGACTGCACTGCGCGCCCCGCGCTCACCAAACACTTGGAACCTTCCCGCAGGGCACGGTACGGTTCTCCTTTGGCCCGGAAAATACCGCCGACGAGGTGGCCCTGTGTCTTGGGGCTATTCGCATGATTTTAAAATAGAGATGCACAGATTTTTTTGCAGCGTATGTGCTATTATTCCCTATCATTGATAAAAGAAAAAGGCGCGGAGCGGAGAAAACTCCGCTCCGCGCCCCCGCACTTTTTTAAATCACCGCAGCTCTCTCATCCAACGGAGATTGGCGCAGCAACGCTTCCACAAACTCCGCGTCCCGCAGTCCGTAAAAAACCAGACCTTCTGCCCGATCCTGTCCCTCCGCACTCTGAAGGTCCGTCTTCGGATTGCAGGCCCTGAAACGAGGCTGGCGATCCGCATCCTCAAAAATGGCACTGCCCATCACCAGCGCGTCCGCCTCCGGATGAAGACTCACCCGCTTCACGGCGTCCATCTCGTCCAACTCCATATAATAGATGCTCTTGTCCCGCGTAAGCAAAATGGCCCTGCGGTTTGTGACAAAATACTTCATGCCCATCACGCTCCACCGCTCCAGCCACGGCATGATCATCACAAGCGCGGCCACCAGTGTTACCAGCGCGGCAAATTTTCCGCTGAACGCATCGTTTCCTGTGCTGTAAATTCCCAAAAGTGTGGAGATGCATACCAGCGTAATTCCCCATCTGACAAGAATCTTTCCTCTCTCCCGCCGACTCAGCAGCGGAAAGGGCGCGGAACGTCCGCTCCAGCGGACAATCTCCCCGTCCCGCAGATATTCCTTCAGCTCTTCGTTCATCTCGCTTTCCTCCCATTTCCCTTCGCAAAGCGGGCGCACCGTTTCTCCGCGCCGCCTTACGTATTTGTCTGCTTTATTATAGCTTCAATCAGTGTTCAATGACCGCAAAGGCCCCGTCTGCTTCCGCTAATTTTTCGTAAAATTCCAGCGCCGGATCGACCGCCTTTGCGAAAAGACATTCCGTGTTTCTTCGTTTCTTTTTTGTGGCCTGGGGCCATTTTTGCTTTTCATCGGCTTTTTTTGTCCGGCAATGTCTTTTCTTTCCAAGTGATTTCCGTCGAAGATGGCGGTTTTTCCGAAATCTTCTTCAAAAAAACCTTGCAATCCTTCAAAAACTATGTTAGACTAACTTGTGCCTTTAAAAGGCATTAGCGATTGGATCGAAAGAGGTGAACGAGAGCAATGAAGGAAGGAATCCATCCCGATTATCAGCAGACTACTATTTCTTGCGCCTGCGGTAATGTGATTGAGACAGGTTCTACCAAGAAGAATATCAAGGTGGAAGTCTGCTCTAAGTGTCACCCCTTCTTTACGGGCAAGCAGAAGCTGGTTGATACCGGCGGACGCGTGGCCAAGTTTAACAAGAAGTTCGGTATGAACAGCTAAAACCGACGACACGTTCACAGAGTCCCGTATCCGTGAGGATACGGGGCTTTTGCGCCTTTATCCGCTTTACAGCTTCTGCCAAAGCGGATATACTATTACCATAAAAATAATGAAGGAGACGATTGTCATGCGCCTGAAATCTGTGAATCCCAAGGAGCTTTCCATGGAGGCCCTGCGCCTGTTCACTGGGCGGACGCCTTTGCTGACAGCGGGAGACAAATCCGCCTGCAACACCATGACCATCGGATGGGGTGGCCTTGGCAGCGTTTGGAACAAACCCGCCTGCACAGTATACGTGCGCCACTCCCGCCATACCTTTCAATTTATGGAATCCCACGACTATTTTACCCTGTCCGTCCTGCCTAAGGACCGCAGGGACGCGCTGACTCTGTGCGGCACCAAAAGCGGCCGCGACATGGATAAAATTTCCGCCTGCGGTCTAACAGTCTGCCACGGTGCAGGCGACGCACCGTTTTTCGACGAGGCGGAGCTAGTGCTGGTGTGCCGCAAGCTGTACGCCCAGGACATGCTGCCCGAGTTTGTCATCGACTCCGGCGCGGCGGCGCCCTTTTATCCGGAGGGCGATTGGCACCGCATGTATATCGGCGAGGTCGTGGAGGCCTATCAAGCATAACCGCCAACGGCGGAAAAAGGAGATTTATGCAGGAAACAAACGAAATTCGAGATAAAGTGGTGCTGGTGGGGCTGAACTCGCCGGTGCTGCGCAAAGAGGAAATTGCCGATGAAACCACCATGGAAGAGCTTTCCGCTCTGGTGGATACCGCCGGCGGCGTGACGGAGGGAATTATCCTTCAAAACCGGGAAAAACCGGACCCCCGCACCTTTATCGGCGAAGGAAAGGTGGCCGAGGTGCAGCTTTATTGTGAAAACACAGGCGCCACCATGGTTATTTTCGACAACGACCTTTCCCCCTCCCAGCAGCGGGTGCTGACGGAGCTTTTGGGGATTCAGGTGCTGGACCGCTGCGGATTGATTCTGGACATTTTTGCCCAGCGTGCCAAGACGAGAGAGGGCCGCCTTCAGGTGGAGCTGGCGGAATATCAATACCTTCTCCCCCGGCTGACGGGCATGTGGACCCATCTGGAGCGTCAGGGCGGCACCAGCGGCAAGGGAGCTATCGGCTCTAAAGGCCCCGGTGAAACCCAGTTGGAAACCGACCGGCGACTGATTCATAAAAAAATTGACAAGCTCCGGGCGGATTTGGACGACGTGCGCCGGGTGCGGAGCACCCAGCGCCAGCAGCGGCGGAAAAATGAGATTCCCGTGGTAGCCATCGTGGGCTACACCAACGCGGGTAAGTCCACCCTGCTGAACCGCCTTACCGGCGCGGCTATCCCCGCCAACAACCGCCTGTTCGACACGCTGGACACGACCAGCCGCCTTTTAACCGTCAGCGACACGCAAGACGTGATTCTCAGCGACACGGTGGGCTTCATCCGCAAGCTGCCCCATCAGCTTGTGGAAGCGTTTAAGGCCACGCTGGAGGAACTGGAGTATGCAGACCTTCTGCTCCACGTCATCGACGTGTCCAACCCCGAGTGGCAGCAGCAAGCCCAGGTGGTGGAAGAACTGATCGGAGAGTTGGGTGCCAGCGACCTGCCCCGAATTGAGGTATTCAACAAATCCGATCTTTCCGGCGGGGAAATACTACCCCGGGGCGAGGATATGGTCACTATCTCCGCCAAAACCGGAACAGGAATTGAGGAGCTGCTGCACCTGATTGACCTCCGTCTGGACAAGGGCGCCCGGCGGGTTGTCATCCATCTGCCCTACGACAAGGGCGGAATGCTTGACATGCTCTATCGGGAGTCCAAAGTAGAACAGGTGGAATACAGCGACACCATCGACGTGACCGCCGTATGCGCTCCCCGGGTTTTGGGACAGTTACTCCCCTATGTGCAGGAGACGGAGAACCCGGACAGCGAATAAAGCCGGGCGGTCAGGAGGAACGGTATGGACGAGTATCTGGTCCCTTTTGCGGCCGGGTCAAGCGAATTTACGGAAAAGCGCTCCCGCTTCATCAGCCGCCTCTGGCGGACGGAAAGCGAGGACGAGGCCCGCGCCCGCATCGAGGAAACGAAAAAGCAGCATTACGATGCCCGCCATAACTGCTGGTGCTATTCCATCCGTGAGGGCGGGATTGTGCGATACTCCGACGACGGTGAGCCGCAGGGCACGGCAGGCCAGCCCATGCTAAACGTATTTCAGCGGGAGGGCGTCACTGACTTTTGCTGCGTGGTGACGCGGTATTTTGGCGGCGTGCTGCTGGGAGCCGGGGGATTGACCCGCGCCTATACCAAGAGCGCGAAGGACGCACTGGACGACGGGGGCGTGAGCCGGGTAAGTCTTTGGACGCTGTGGGAGGTTCCCTGCCCCTATCCCCTGTTGGAGAGAATTAAGCTGGAGCTGGGCGCCGCCGGGGCCGTGGTTGAAAACGCGGACTACGGCGAAACCGTCATTTTGCTTGCCGCATTTCCGCAAGGCAGCGCGGAGGCCTTTGCTCTTCGGCTGACGGAACTGTCCGCAGGCGCGTTGTCCATGACAAAGCAGGGCGAGGAATTTCGCCCCGGACCGCGTGAGGCGTGATAAAACATTGGATGTTTAAAAGAGCGGGCCGCTTGGCGGCCTGCTCTTTTCAGCTTGCAAAGGGTCAACAAATCAGGTCACGCCTTCTGTGATTTCGTCTTCTCCCCACTCTGCGAAAATTCTCTTACACTGCGAGCACTCCGCCGTCCGCTAAAAGCGGGCAGCGGAGTGCAGCGCATTCTTTTGAGAAAATTTAATCCTAAAGATTCTTCGCGGGTTCAGATATCACACTCTCTGGTGCGCCATGCAACTTCCATCTCCAAATCCCGCTTCAGCTTGGCATTCTCCGCCAAAAGCTCGTCATAATGGCGGCTTTGCACGTAATACTTTACAAAGCTGAAGGTGGCTTCCTGAAATTCCTTTTCGGAATATTCAGGCAGGAGTGAGCCGTTTTCCCGTTTCAGCCCCTGAACGGAGATCACCACAAGGCGGCGGTTTTTCTCCGAGAGGTGAATGATGCGCAAATTCTCCGGGATTTCCAGCTTCAAATCGTAGCTCTCGTTGACCTCCTCCAGCAGTCTGCGCTGCTCCGGCTTCGCCGAGACAATCACGCCGTATTTTTCAAACAGCTCCTTTAAGTAATCGACGGAGACTTCCTCTCTGGTAATGGTCCCCTTTCCAATTCCGGAAAGCATGGTGTTGGAAATGGAAAAGCTGATAAACACTTCCTTGCCAGTCTGCGGATAGCTCATATTTGTATACCTCCCCACATATGATCCATGATGACGGAACTCTTTTCCACACCGCAGGCTTGCCTCTGCGGACGCGGAATTCTTCTGTGAAACGTTCTTCTGCAAACAGTATATCACAGGCCGCGCAAAAAGAAAACACCAAATTGCGCAATGTTGCGCAATTTGGTGCAAAATATGGCCCTTCGGTAAAATACCGACAAAAAAATCCGGCGGACAGCAAAGCCGTCCGCCGTGGATTTCATTCTCCTATGTAAACCAAGCTCAGATGCGCATACCGCCCACGAAGTAGGTATTGTAATACCCACTGGTCAGCGTGCTGACAATCACGCCGCCGCTGTTCGCGGAGGAGGCGTGGATAAACTGCCCGCCGCCCAAATAAATACCCGCGTGGGAACACGCCTTGCCATTGGCACGGCTGGGATCACGGAAAAACACCAGATCTCCGGTCTTCAGCTCCGATGCGGAATAAAGCTTCTCTCCCTTTCCGCTTTGCCACTGGCTGGTGGCGCTGTGCGGCAAGCTTACACCCATCTGCTTAAACACGTACATGGTGAAGCCCGAGCAGTCAAACCCGCTGGGAGACGAGCCGCCATAGACATACCGCGTGCCCAGATACTGCTTTGCAACATCGGCGGCACCGGAGGCGGAAGACGCATCATCAGTGGTCAAATCCACAAAATCACTGCGGATATAACCGGTGGTTCCATACTGGCATGTCACGGCGTACCATCCGTCAGCAAAGCCATCCACCGTAACGGTAGTATCCTTGTTTACCGTGGCAACAGCCTGCGCGTCGGCGTTGGCAGAAACGCGGACATTCACGCCGTCTGCACTCACGCGGCCAGGCGCAGTGAAAACACCGTCCTGATCCTCGACCACATACTCGGAGGAAAGATAGCCGGATTTACCGTCAAATCCCACGTAATACCAGCCGTCCTGCTTGCCCAGAATGGAGACGGCAACACTTTTGTCCAGTTGTGTGACAATAGAGGAGGAAGTGGATGCCTCGGCCCGAAGCCGGAGGCTGGAGCCGGTGGTACAACCGACGCCGATCGCAATTTGATCAGCGGCGGAAACAGAGGCCGTTGCGGCCAAAAGCATCGTCATTGCGGCGGAAAGAACAAACATCCCGGCCGCTTTGCCTGCACGGTGTTTCATAAGTGTACGCTTCCTTTCGAATTTGTCGTTTGTCGGGAAGTGGGAGAGCCGCCTGCCTTACAGCTTGCCGGCCAACGCACGCTCCAGCCAGATGGCGGAGATGTCCATGGCCTCGTACAGGTTCTCTCTTTCACTTTTTTTCACCACGCGATCCCGGGACTTCAGATCCGGGTCCGTCAACTGTAATTGGACGGAAACTTTAGTAGCCACATTCAGGTCCTGCACCTTTTTGCTGTCCATCACCTGAATCATAATGATATATTTTTCAGCCATTGTGCCGTAGTAAATCAGATTATCCACCCGGCGAAGCGGGTGTCCCTTATAGGTAAGGCCCGAGGCCTTCTCCACACTTTCAGCCATCAGTATGCTCCTTTGAAATTATTTTGTAACCAAATTGTAACAGAATTTTTCCGCTTTGTCAATTCTAAACAAACCCATTTTTTTAGGAAATTTTATCCTGCTTAATAATTGGTCGAAAAACCAATAACCCTTGCCCTGTGGTCGATTTTTACCGTTTTACCCTCAGGCGGTCGTAATTTCCAGCGCTTACGCTCATATACTTTTTTATCTGAGGAGGGATTTTATGAAAATCATTATCTGGAAAAAAAAAGCCGCCGCCCTGCTGGCGGCGGTGCTGGCGGTGTCCCTTGGCGGTTACGCGGCCTACTATCCCACGGAGGCGCATGCCACAGAGCGTCAGCTTCCCATCTACTGCGTGGACAGAGGGCAGCAAAAGATTTGCTCCATCAGTTTCGATGCCGCTTGGGGAAACGAGGACACACAGACGCTCATTAACATTTTGGAGCAATACAAAGTTAAAACCACTTTTTTCGTGGTAGGAGACTGGGTGGACAAATATCCGGAGTCCGTCAAAGCACTCTCCGACGCGGGCCACGAGATTATGAGCCACTCGTCCCACCACGATCATTTCAATTCTCTCTCCACCGAGAAAATTACCGCCGATCTGAAGGAGAGCAGCGACAAAATCGAGGCCATCACCGGCGTGCGTCCCACCCTGATTCGCTGTCCCTATGGAGAGTATGACGACCATGTGGTTCAGGCCATCCGGGATTATGGAATGGAACCAATACAATGGGATGTCGATAGTCTTGTTATAAAAATAAATGCAGAAGGGCTGGCGATTTCCAGCCCTTCTGCGTTTATTTTTTGAACCGTCCATGATATCGCTGCGGCATCGTTGCAGCCTGCTTTCGGGACAGCGGACTGTTCACATCACCATTCAGGAGATGCTGCCCTGCATGAAGCCCTGTTAGGAACAGGACAAGCCAGACGCCACATAACGCCCGGCTTGTCCTTTAGGTATTTTATAAAATAGTGGAGCAAAAGCTTAATCGACGCTTGAGGAATCCAGTGTTTCCAAAAGAGCATTTGCCTGATCACCTGAAATTGTACCAGCACTAATCAGGTTATCTAACAATGACTGAATGGAACTTGAATCGGTATCAGAATCCGAAGAGCTTAAACTCAGGGCACTCTCAATCGCACTCTGCTGGTCTTCCGACAGGGTACTGTTGTCAGCAAGACTCTGCAGCAGCTGTTGTAAATAATCTTCATCCTCGTCCTCGTCATCTTCAGACTCCGCAGGAGGGGGAGGGGGCGGACCCATCGGTTTATCAGCCTTTAGGCCAGAGGCGGCGCCTTCATCTTTCGGAGTCAACGCCGCCGCAATGGCACTTTCCTGATCACTGCTGATTGTCCCATTATTCACCAAACTATTAAGCGTGGTTTTTAAAGGATTTGATCCATCTGATACATCCGCAGAATCTGAATTCATGGAATTTAAAATTGTGCTGGCCTGATCGCTGGTAATTGTTCCATCACTTACCAGACTGTCAAGCGCATCAGATACGGCGGAGGTGCTCCCCAAAGATTCGGCATAGTCATTGTAAGCATTGTCGCTTATTTCAACTGTGTCAAACCTCTGTCGCTCGGTTGATTTTGTGGAATTGGAATTACCGGATGAAGAACTGTTCTTTGTACTGTCGGTACGCTGGGTTTGATATAATGCCATGAGAGAACTGTTGCCATCAATTTTCATGCTTTCGTCATCCCTTTTCAGCAAATTTTTGTTGCCAAAATTTGCTATCCCTACATCTTTTTTATCGGCCTTGCTTCTAATTATGATAATAGCTATTTTGAAAATTCAGCCCTTCCTTTTCAGCGCTTAAATAGCAAAGCAAACTCGCCATTGTGGTGATGGATCCACGCAGGCGAGTCTGCTTTTGTAGGGATATGCCTCTTGGCAAGCATCCTCATATTGAGGATGTAACTTTAAGATACAACTTGAATATTGATATAGCCTTGAAACCCAGTTAAGATAGCCGCCCGCCCTATATCAGTGGAAAGGCCGCGCGGATCCTGCATGAAGCACGGAAAGATGCCACCGACAGGAGCGATGGGGCTTAGTTGCTGGCAGACTGAGCGCTGGAACTGCTGCCGTCAGGTGTACTGTCATTACCAGGTGCAGCCGGAGGCGCCGCCATAGTAGCCTTAACAATTACAACCGTAGCCGTGTTGTCATCTCCAAGGACAACATCAAGGAGAGCGCCCTCTTTAATGTCATCAACTGTTCCAGCTGTCTCTCCGGAGACGCTTTCCACTGTGATCGCCGTGTCGTCCGTGATTGTAAAGGTTACTGTCTCTGTTCCCACAGCAAAAGTCTTTCCGCCACCAGGCTGTCCGCCTTCGGGCCGTTCCCCGTCAGGCCGGCCGTCAGGCTGCTGGCCATTGGATTGACTGCTCGAGGGAGTTTGCTCTGCATCCGGAGAGGGTTTTAACGGCGCGCTGCTTGCATCGCTGTCGGCCGGTTGGGCCGGTTCGCCTGTACGATCTTGTCCGCCGTCCTCCATCGTTCCCAGAAGCAGCGTGATTGTGTTGCCGCTGACACCCTGCACCTGCCCGATGATTTTAGAGCCATCAGGCTCGCTGGGCCCGGATGTATTGGCGGAATTGCTTGCCGCACTTGCAGCATCTGCCGAACCCGCGCCGCTGCTTCCGCATCCGGCCAAGGCCATGGCCATTAGTCCCGTGACGCATAAAAGAGATAGTGTGCTTTTGAGTTTCATTGTTTTGCCTCCTTATTTTGTATTTAATATACATAAGCCAAATTTCTTGAAAAGAGCTTGAATTGTGGGAAAATTTTCTTTTGCGTTAACAGCCTTCTGTTTGCCCGCCAATCAAAACCCCGGTGGTGTTAAAAGGGCTGGTGACTGCAAATAGATGACGTAAATATGGGAGAATTGCTAAGCAATCTCAGTTGATTTCCCGTCAGCAGTAAGCCACCGGGAATTATAAATTCCCGGTGGCGCATTTATGTCCAACTCAGGTACCTCTCCAAATGGCCTTGCTTCTTGTTGGCAAGAATGGTATCCTAAAATTAATATTATTTTTAAGGGGTTGGGTTATCATGATTTCATACGGCATAGGTGGACTGAGCGGTCTTATGTTCAGTATCGTTCCATTATTGGTCGGGGCCACATTTATTGTGGTGCTCGGAATTCTCATTACGCGGGCCGCCAAAGGCGCTCAGCAGTGGAACAAGAATAACGATTCTCCGGTACTTACTGTGGAAGCCACCGTTGTCGCCAAACGTTCGGACGTGTCGCACCACCGCCACACCGGGGCAAACGATATGCCTTATACGTCCTCTTCGACTACGTACTACGTCACCTTTCAAGTTGCCAGCGGTGACCGTATAGAATTCGCGGTTCAGGGCACGGAGTACGGAATGCTGACGGAGCAGGATTTTGGAAAACTGACCTTTCAGGGTACACGCTATCTTGAATTTGAGCGCGGTGTTGGATAACGAACAGCAGACAGATGGCCGGTTTTCCGGTCATCTTTTTACTTTTTCGGAACACTGCCCGCCATTTGCCTATCCATCAGGTTTCGGAAATTCAGCGATATGCTGGTACCACTCATGTCCGGATCACAGCGCTTCCGCACGTCCTTGATATCCACGCCATTGCGGCGAAGGAAGCACCTCCGGTCTGTCACAAAAGTCATTACAAACGACTCAGTTTGCTGCTGCACACAGATAAGCAGGAAAGTTACCGCTCATCAGCCAACCCTTCCGTTTTCAAGCATTAAACTGTGCGCTTGGCGTCCCCCACCAAAACGCTTAAAGAGTCGTCCGCATATAATGGGCACATAGGAGGACTTTCATATGGCAAAAAATCCTTTTTGCATCTTTACTCCATGGAATCCCAGATGCCATCCACCCAAACCCCCGAGGCCTCAGCCCGGGCCGCCAAGGCCGCCTTGGTCACCCTGGCCCCCGAAACCACCCTGGACGCCCGGACCACCCTGGACGCCCGGACCACCCAAACCTCCCGGACCGCCTAAGCCACCCGGGCCACCTAAGCCGCCCGGGCCGCCATGGAGATAACCTGTCATGCGCTCGCCGGAAGAAATCTTTCGGCGAGCTTTCCATTTATCAATTCCGCACAGTATGTACCGCCGCAGTGAAACCTACAGCAATTCCACGGAGAAATGCAAAAAAAGGATGCAGCGCAAAATGAGGGGCTAAAAAACGGAGGACGCCGACGGGCTGACGCCCGTCAAGGACGACAACGCAATAGGCAGCCATTTTACACGCTGAACTTTTTGCAGTTTTTTGTGGAATTGCTGTAAGCGGAACCTTCTTTCCGGCTTTGACATATCCTGCAATAAGAGGTGGTATCTATGATTTTACAGGCAATCGTGGTGAAGGTTCGCCCCGGTAATCTGCTTGTTTTTGACGAGTCAATGTCTCAGACTGTGCTCGTCCACACACCGCGCGCGTGCCGGTTTCGTGTTGGCAATTGCGTGAGTATTTTGTACAACGGGATCATGACCAGAAGTATTCCTCCGCAAATCACCGCAATCAGAATTACAAGAATCCGTTGCTCATGGTAACACTGCGCCGCCTCTTTTAAGGGGCGGCTTTTATTACGCCCTCCTCAGTCCACGCAACCTTGTGCGTAAAATTAAGGCAAATACACCTGTGGTATGCCTTTACAGCCATCCTGTACCCGCCGGAACGGACGCAGGCTCTTCCTCGGCGCACCGTGCCATTTGCAGTTTATGCAGTGTTGTGGGTATTTTTAAATAGCAATAACGCTGCCCATGGTGATTCTCTCCCCCCGGTACTCACACAGGCTATTTTTATTTGCATATGATACTTTGGGTGATTATCTTGAATCCTTGTGAAATGAATGTGCTGATTGCGGCCCTTACCAATTATTTTTATACCAATCTCTCGGAAAAGGATTTTATATGTCTGAGTATTTTTCTGCGCGAACTCAGCAAGTCAATGATTGGCACAACGGTATTTGACGGGCTTTGCTTTAAGGAGAAGAAATAATCCGCCACCTTTCATTCACCACTTTCTTTTCTGACCTCCTGATGGCCACGTCATGCTTTTATCCAATCCAATGCAAGGCCCAGCGTGTACCAAATGTTGGTATTGGGCTTTACGTAGTCCGTCGCATTAAATGCCACCTCAACGGCGCACAGCCGCAACGCCGCCGTAATCTGATTCACCGGGACATAGACATTCCTGCCCGGCAGGTACTTAACAGCTTGGACACTGAACCGCTCCGGGTGCCAGCCCGGGGCGGTTCTTTTTTATGTGCTGCATTTAAATTCCTCCCACAGCTTGTCCGTATTTCTTCCGCAGCCGCACTTTTTCCGGCTGCTTAAATTATGTATTTTCAGGGGGTTCTTCGGGGGAAATATACCGAATAGCCCTTGCCGTCTGCTCCGGGTGGGAGCGTGCATAGGGGAGAAAATCCTGAATGATTAGTTTTCTGAAATGCTCTTTGTATTCCGGCTCTTTACCGGTAATTTCACGATCATTCCATATCAGCCTCATCTCCATGAAAGTCACCACCTCCGCTAAAAGCTTATTGGCAAGGCTCGTCCACTATTCGCGGAACCCTCGCAACGGTCAATTCCCTTTTGCAGTGTGCAGTCGCCCACTCCTTTGGCTTGAAAGATTTTCCTTTCAGTGATAAACTAATTGAAAACGACCTCCTCACCGGGGATCGTCCATCTTTCTTGAATAAACCCGTTATCCGCAGTTCCGGACATCATCTGGTTAGCAGCGAAGCTCTAGATGCAGGCTTTGTTTATGACGGTGCATCTGCTGAAATTCAAACCGCCGTTCGCCAAGTATTACAGCAGTTCCGCAAAAAAATGCAAAAAGTTCAGCGTGTAAAATGGCTGCCTATTGCGTTGTCGTCCTTGACGGGCGTCAGCCCGTCGGCGTCCTCCGCCTTTTAGCCCCCCATTTTGCGCTACTTCCTTTTTTCGCATTTCTCTGTGGAATTGCTGTAGGCTTGCCCGATACTGTTGCGGGGCCTTGCAATGCAGGCACTCAATCCGGCGAGGCAATGGAATCTATCCGCTGATCTGGCGGGTGAACTAAAAAATGCGCCCGAACTGGGCACATGGGGGTGCGCCATGTACACGGCAATCTACGCCCGGCAAAGCCTTGACAAAAAAGACAGTCTTTCCATTGAGGGGCAGGTGGACCTGTGCCGCGCCGAGGCTGCCGGAGAATTCAAGGTTTATACTGACAAAGGCTTTTCCGGCAAGAACACACACCGTCCGTCCTTTTCCAAGCTGATGAAGGACGTTGAATCCGGAGAAATTGAGAAGCTGGTATGCTATCGGCTGGACCGAATCTCCCGCTCCATCATGGACTTCGGCATGATCTGGGAGACGCTGAATCAAAATCACGTTGAGTTTGTCTCCATCAATGAAAAGTTTGACACCTCAACCCCGGTCGGTCGCGCCATGCTTTACATCATTATGGTGTTCGCGCAGCTGGAACGGGAAACCATTGCCGAGCGTGTGAAGGACAATTATTACCAGCGCGTGAAAAAGGGCGCGTGGCCGGGCGGCCCCGCTCCCTTTGGGTTTCAGATTGCCCGGGAGCGGATAGCAGGGCAAAAAGCCCTTGAGCCAACACCGGAAATAGACATCGTAAAACGCATTTTCAATATGTACGCAGAGGCGGGGGCATCTCTTGGAAAGGTCGCAAAGACGCTGACCGAAGAGGGGATTCCGTGCACCAAAAGGATTGGCTGGGACGGCGTATCTGTGGGCCGGATTCTGCGCAACCCCGCCTACGCAAAAGCGACTGAGGCCGTCTATGCGTATTACAGCGCCAAGGGTGCGATTATTTACAACGACGTCTCCGAATTCACAGGGAAGTTTGCCTCCATTATGATTGGAAAGCGCACGTCGAATGAAAGAAAGTATACCAATATGCAGGAGCATCTTCTGGCAATTTCCTCTCATGAGGGTGTAATTGATGGAGAACAATTTCTAACCTGTCAGTTCCGGATGGACAATAACCGGCAGGTCAAAAACACCGGGAAGGGAAAGCTGACCTGGCTTTCCGGGCTGCTTCACTGTAAGGAGTGCGGGTACAGCCTGCGCGTGATTGAAGATAAACAGTACAACCGGAAGTACCTGTCCTGCGCGGGCCGGACAAATCTCCACATTTGTTCTGCGATTCATACCGAACGGATTGAAGACGTGGAGGCCATGGTGGAATCGTTCCTGATAGAGAATTTCTCAACGGAACAATCATTTCTGGCCGCAGAAGACCCCAGCTCCAAGCCGCAGGATAAATGGGTGGGCGAGGTGGAGCAGATTGAACATAAAATTGCCAATCTGATTGAAGCCCTTGCAAGCGGCAACGATGTTTCCGCCCAGTACATCAATACGGCAATTCAAAAGCTGGACGATAAAAAGCGAGAGATTCTGAACAAGATCACTGCTACCGCAAGCACCGTCCGCACCGATGCAATTGCATATGATTTCAGCACCCTGGACTTCGAGGCAAAAAAGAAAACCGCAGCTGCGGTTATCAAAAATGTGCTATGCGCTCCATCGGGCATTGATATCAAATTACGTTGATTATCAGTGCTTTATTTTTGCATGGTATGTTGATAGCTTAGATTGGAAGGGCATATCCGCAGATGAAATTACCCGGCGGGTCACTTCCAGAGTCCAGCCCGGGTCTATCGTCCTGTTCCACAACGCGGCGGAGAATACCCCGGCTGCCCTGCCGGGCATTCTGGAATACCTAATTGGGCAGGGGTATTCCGTGGTTCCTATTTCGCAGATTATCGTCAAGGGCGAATGCAATAAGGACTACACCATCGACCATACCGGCCGCCAGAAGGCCGCAAAAAGCGTCACCGA
>JAEXCS010000003.1 GCA_023402075.1 Bacillota bacterium
TTTCTTGAGCAGCTGGTTCCATGGTCAAAAGCACTGCCACAAGAATGTTATAAAAAAACACCGTCATAAAATTCGGCCGCCTTAGGGCGGCTATAATTATAGGTACACGGAAGGTTTACCGTTTACACAAGAAATGAAGTTAATTTGTAGCGTTGGCTGCTTTGACTACATACCCAATATCGTCCAGGGTATCCTTGCATATGGGTGGTGACAAATTTATTTCTAAATATAAAAAAGCAAAGATTCCGAATGTTAATCAGAATCTTTGCTTTTATTTAAAATATCAAAACGAATTATTCGCCCATGAATAACTTGATATCATCTTCAACTTGTCCGATACCTGCAATGCCAAATTTTTCAACAAGGACCTTTGCAACGTTCGGAGATAAAAATCCTGGTAAGGTAGGACCAAGATGGATATTCTTCACACCTAAATAAAGTAACGCAAGTAGTACAATTACCGCCTTTTGCTCATACCAAGCAATGTTATATGCAATCGGTAGATCGTTAACATCGTCAAGTCCAAATATTTCCTTCAGCTTCAATGCGATTACTACAAGCGAGTAGGAATCATTACACTGACCAGCATCAAGAACTCTTGGAATACCTCCGATATCTCCCAATCCAAGTTTATTGTAACGGTACTTGGCACATCCCGCTGTGAGAATAACTGTGTCATTAGGCAGTTTTTTTGCAAACTCGGTGTAATACTCACGAGATTTCATTCTGCCATCACAGCCTGCCATAACAAAGAACTTCTTAATAGCACCTGATTTTACGGCATCCACTACTTTATCTGCAAGAGCAAAAACTTGATTGTGAGCAAAACCGCCAACAATACTGCCTGTTTCAATTTCTACCGGAGGCTTACACTGCTTTGCCATCGTAATGATTTCAGAAAAATCTTTCTTGCCATTTTCATCGGCTGTGATGTGCATACATCCCGGGTAACCCGATGCACCGGAAGTAAAGATTCTTTGTCTGATTTCCTCACTTCTTGGAGGCACAATACAGTTTGTAGTAAATAAAATCGGTCCATTAAAGGTTCCAAATTCCGTAACTTGCTGCCACCATGAACCACCGTAATTTCCCGCAAAATTATCATACTTCTTGAAAAATGGATAATAATGTGCCGGAAGCATTTCGCTATGGGTATAAACATCAATACCAGTACCCTTGGTTTGTTCCAGTAGTTGCTCTAAATCAGTGAGATCATGGCCTGAAATCAGTATTCCAGGATTGTTTCTTACACCAATATTAACGCTGGTAATTTCAGGATTTCCATATTTGGAGGTATTGGCTTCATCTAACAGCGCCATCGCTTTCACGCCAAACTCGCCTGTCTTTAATGTTAATGCCACAAGATTGTCTGCTGACAATGAATTATCAAGGGTTGACGCAAGTGCCTCATATATAAATGCACTGATAGCAAGATCTTCTTTGCTGATATTAAGAGCGTGATGTGTATATGCTGCCATACCTTTCAAGCCATAGATAATCATCTCTCTAAGAGAACGAACATCTTCATTTTCAGTTGAAAGTACACCTACTTTAGATGCTTTGTCTAACATCGATGCTCTATCGCTTACTTCAAACTCCGCTGCATCACCAAGGTTAACACCAGAAATCTGTTTTTTTAGCTCGTTTCTAAATCCAATCATTTTATGGATTTGATTTTCGATTGCACCGTCATCAAAATTAGCATTTGTAATAGTGATAAAAAGGCTTTTTAAAACTTCATGATTTACTTCACTTATGGATTTAACATCCACTTTTCCTTTTACCACGATTTCAGAAATCCCTTTTGTAACATAAATCAGCAAGTCTTGCAATTTTGCAACTTCCTCATTTTTGCCACACACACCTCTTACCTCACAACCGGTACCTTTTGCGGTTTCTTGGCATTGGTAACAAAACATACTGATAATCGTTCCCTCCTTCGTATTATTCCTTTACTGGTTCAAACTCATCTTTACCCACAAAGCAAATTGGGCAAACCCAATTATCAGGGATATCTTCAAACGCAGTGCCAGGGGCTATTCCACTATCTGGATCACCTATTTGTGGGTCATAGATATATCCACATGGGATACATACATATTTTATCATTATTTGCTCCTCCTTTCAATGATTATAAATTTTGTTTCACTATTTCAAAGGTGCCGGTGCTTTTACAACAATTAACTCAAGCACACTTTTGGATAAATTTTTTACATTCATCTTTGTATTTACAGGAATCTTCAAAAGAGTTCCTTTATCATATTGGTGAACTTCTTGATCATTTAGCCCGATAGATAAAGTCCCTCTTACCACTGTCATATAAACGTTGGAATTAGAGAAATGTTCTGGGAGGCCTTCCTCCTTATTAAAGACCATATGAAGATAATGAATATTTTCATCCTGAATTACTCTTTCAATCGCTTTTTCATCTCCGGTTGACATCTCATGAATTTGCTCAATCATTGTATATATCTCCTCTTTTATTATAATAGGTTTTGAATTGTGGGGGTTATTATTCAATAATTCCTTATTGTTAAAATAGCTAATGATTAAATTATACCGCATATACTAAGAAATGTACGTTGCTTTTACAACATTTCTTAATTATTCATTAAAATGAATGGCTCTAACAGGACAAGCTAATATTGTTTGGTTAAGCCTTTCTTTATCTATTTCAGAGTCATAAGCTTTTATATATGCTTTTTTACCTTGCATACCAAAAACCTCAGGATATTTTTTAGTACACAATGTACAGCCCATGCAAGATCCTCTGTTTAATGTAAGTCCACTTGCTTTTTCTTCTTTTTGTACTATGTCTTCGTCCTTAACAATCTTTGAAGCAATCCACGAAAATACTACTATAGCAATTACTGTTAACACCCAACGGATTGCCATAAACTTTATTCCCAAAAATTTTGCTTCATTTAGCAGCATTGGAACCTTTATTACTGCCCACGAACTTAAAATTATAACTAAATTTCGTACAGAAGCTCCCTTTTTGTGGAGCATGACACACATAGGAAATGCTGCATATATCGGTCCCGCAGAAATGCTGCCTAAAACGAACGACAATATGATACCTTTAACTTTGGATTCTTTTCCTAAGTATTTCGTGATTTTTTCTTTTGCAATCCATGTATCCAAAAGCGCCGTAAGAACAAATATCACGGGCATTATCATAAGCATTTCTTTAATGTAATAGGCACTGTTTTTAATTGATGTGACACCCATATCTGGTTTAATTACAAACAGTAGGATATAGGAAGTTGCAATCAATATCAAGAAGATATTATCTTTTGCTTTTTTTAAGATTTTCATACAATCACCCCCATTACCATAGCGATAATTATGGCAAATAAAAAGCTTAATCCATTTCTGGTAGCAGTAAATTTAAGCCCAAATTCACGCTTTTCAAGTGGAAATGTTACGATCCCTACCATTGTAAGTGTAGTTAAAAATGCTACGGAAGGAACAATACTAACCCCAGCGTCAACCAGTGTACCGACAAGCGGAAAAGCAATAAAAGCAGGGATCAGTGTAATTGTTCCAAATGCCGCCGAACCCACCGTTGCTATAAACAATGATTGACTTCCTACAAATTTGGCAATATTCTCTGGTGGTAATATTGTCAGAATTAAACCAATTAAAAAAATAATTGATAATATGCTTCCCAACATACCCTTGCCCATACCAAATGCCATTTTAAGGGCTTTCACTGTCTTTGTTTTATCCTTTTTCAAGGAAATCAAAAGGAATATAATCGTTCCTATCCACATTGCCACTGTAAAAATATCCATACGAATCCTCCATTCTTTTTGTGATAACCTAATTATAAAGTAGTTTCTTATTATCAAATAGACACCAATGTTTCTTTTTGATATAATGTTTTTAAATGGAGGGCTTAATTCATGAATATTGACATTTTACGAAACATTTCATTATTCTCAGCTATAAAGGAATCTGATTTAGAAAAACTAATAGCAGGTAATCATATTTATCAAAAGCACTATATGAAAGGTACAACCGTCCATAATGCAAATGAAACTTGCCGTACATTAGATAATGTATTGTCAGGGAGTTTGGTTGCGTATTCTTTATCAATTAACGGCTCAGCAACTACGATGTTTGAATTTAGTCAGGGAAGTGTGATAGGAGCAAATTTATTATTTGGTGAAAACCACAGTTATCCTCTTAATATCTATTGTCTTACAGATTGTCAAATTATCCATATTGACATAAATGCTGTTTTGGAGTTTTTGCATGATTACAATTTTACATTGCACTATATAAAGTCAATCTCACAAAATTCGCAAGGAATAAATCAGAAGATAGCAATGTTTACTCAAAGAACACTTCGAGAAAATATTATGGATTATTTTAAACAGCAAACTATTATACAGAAATCTTCGGTAATTCTTCTTCCAATGAGTAAAAGACAACTGGCAGATTATTTGGGTGTACAAAGACCTTCTCTATTTAGAGAGCTTAAGAAATTAAAAGAGGAAGGTATTATTGAAATTAATAACCGTACAATCACAATAAAAAAATGACATACCTTAGTATGACATAAAGTAGGATTACCAAAGCTGATCTTGACTACTACGAAAGTGTGGGCAACCTTGGCTTGGTTGCCCACTTCCTATTCCAATATCATAATCCAAGTATCGTCCAGAGTATCCTTGCAAAAGGATGGTGAATGGATTATAATTTCCATTGTGTTCTTTTCATTTTCTGTTGTTCATATTTAGATAATTGAAACAAACTCTTTACTGTGGTAAAATAAAAAACACTACGTAGTAAAACCTTTGCGAAAATTAATGGGAATTACGCTACAAAGCAAATTTATATTTTGTGAGGCGCAACATGAAAAAGCTTATTTTGATGATAACAACATTTTTATTGTTATTTACCATAAGTGGTTGTGGTGGTAGTACTATAGAAGGCTATGACGGTTTAATTGAAAAAGCAAGAAAAGAAATCTCTCTTGCAGATATAGAAAATATGGATATACAAATTGCTGGCACTACTGATGTCGATGGTTACAGCTTGGTATGGTTTGTCACTGGAAATGAATATCAAAAGCACAGCTACTTTCCCATGGAATTTCAAATAGTCGGGGAAAACAGTAATAAATTCAAATTTGTAAAAGCATATATGGCACGTGATAGGGGTCAAGACATTGCCGCATATCCTTGGAACGGATATACATTTGTGATCAATAACCAAGATTGCCTAAAAATGGTGTTGACCTATGAAGATGGAACGACCGAAGAATTTGAAATTACAGATTCACTGCCAACAGTACGCTCAACTTCCATAACGCCAAAGAGTTATGCATTCTTTGACGTATATGGAAATGAGATTAGATGAAACTCAATGTGTTAGAGAGATTATGAGCAAGCACCTTAGAGAGCCCGAATCCGCTCTACTGAAACTAATCCTGATTAAACCGAAAGTATGGGCAAACCTTACTGTTAAGCGGGGTTTGCACACTTTCTATTTCACCATCACATCCCAAGTATCGTCCAGTCAATCCTCGCATAAAAACGGTAAAAGCCGCCTGAAATTTTCAGGCGGCTTTTGTAATTTCTATTCTGTTTTGAGTAGGGCGTTTTAATAGTTCTCTTTTCTCACTTCAAAATAGCTTTGTGCATATTTGCAAACAGGGCAAACCTCCGGAGCCTTTGTGCCCATAACCAAGTGACCGCAAATACGGCATTCCCACATGGTCTGCTCACCCTTTTCAAACACCTGCTGCATCTCCACATTTTTCAGCAGAGCACGATAGTTACTCCACCTTGCTGGGTGAGGTACATATCCTTACCTATGGAATCAAGGTCGCTAAAATCCCTCACAACGCTGTAACAGTGGGTATTAAAAGTGTGGTTGATGAACCTGTCGATGTCATTGCTCTTTTCGCTGTAGGCTACGGCATAAAAAGTAGTTAATTCATTTTTGTCGAAGCTGTCCAACCTTTTTGCAAGATAGTTTAACTTATCAAGGTTATAGGTTTTTCCCGAGAGAAGTGCATTGGCACGGTCATTCAAATAAACATAGTCTACTGTGATCTCTGTTTTGGAATTGTTTGTGGTGTCAAGACCCTTGCAAAACTCTGCAATTCTTTCCTCTCTGCAAGGTAATTCAAGACCTGTCAGACCATGTTCGGTTTTAATTCTAATATTCAATTTTTGTTCCTCCATTTCTGATTTAGGGCGTAAAAAATGAGCCACTCCTTTTGGTGAAGTGACTCATCTATTTAAGCTTCATATAGATTTATAATTTGCAATTGTTTTTGCTCTGCATACTTTACGGTGTAAGCAGTCCCTCCACCGCTTTTATCATAGTAGCAAATCAGTCTGCTGCTATGATTCACCATGTAGCGATTACGCTCATGGTAGCAGCCTTGCTTGTAGTGGGTATTTAATGTTATGACCTCATCACACTGGGGAAGGGTGTCATAATAGATTTCTCTGTCTGATTCTTTCCAGCGTGTAGCCTGTTCCTCAAATGGAACTACTGCAATTAGCTTAATGTTTTTGGGGTCACTCATTTTGATCACTCGTTTTCGCTTTGCCACAATATCTGCACACATCAAATCGAAGCCATAGCAAGCACCGAAGTAGAAGGTGTCGATGCCGTTTTCAATAGCCCTGTCGATTTCCTCCCATAGTCTTAATTTCAATGTTTCCAGTTGTTCCGCCGTTTTCGGTAGTTTTTCGCTCCTATGTCCTGTGAAGCATAGGGAATGTTTTTTTAACTGCACAATATCGCTCCTTTCACATAACACTATATACATAGTATCTATATAAATGTAAATAGTCAAGATGTAATCTTACATATAGACTATATGTAGAGAGGTGAATAATATGGATAATACTAACTCAATTTTTGAAATTAAAGATTATGGCAAAATTAACTTCCATGTGAAAGAAATCATGGACGCAAAAAATATGACACGGAGTAAGCTGTCTAAGCTTGCCAATCTTCGTTTTGAAGTAGCTGATAAATGGTACAACGGAAATATTGAGCGAATGGATATTGATGTCCTCACTCGTATCTGCTATGTTTTGGATTGCAGTATTACTGATTTAATGAGCTATGAAAAATAGGGACTACTAAAGTCCAATATTATTTTGTGCTATGTGACTCCCATTCTTTGCGATTAAGATACCATGAATAATTGCCCGAAATGCAAAATTGCCGATGAGCTGTTCATCGGCAATTTCATTTATATGAATATATTCTTTTCCTGTAGCAATTGTTCTCGCTGTCTGATACAACGCATAGCCATCCGTACTGATCCCTCGCAGGGGAATATCCATTAAACTTACCTCGTCGGAATAGATATTCCCCAAGGCACGATTCCATAAATCCTCATCGGCAGAAATCAGATAGATTATCGCACAAACCTTCTTAGAGGTATGGGGTTTGCAGATGGTCATAAATCTTTGCTTGTGGGCAGGTGTTAAAAACCACCCACCATTAAAGCTCTGAATGAGTTTTTGCAATCGCTTGTTCAAGTAGCGATGACGAAAGGTTCCAAAACAATTTTTTACCAATCTTTTATAGGTAGCATTACTTTGGCTGCTCTCAGCCGTTAAATTTTCCATAATAATCAGTCCTCTCTTTCTTGGGGTGAAATTTGGCACAAGCATCATCATCTGTTCAAATTCAGAAAATCTTGTGCCGTATAAAAAATATCTTGACATTTGAAAAACTCCTTTCTTCAAAATTTATGGCACAAAAAATAGGCAGTGGATTTTATAATTATCCACTGCCCATTTACGTGATTACTATTCGATTTTATCGGTACATCGGTTGAAATACCCTATGTCATCTATATTTTTGCTGTTTTTCGGGGGTTGAAAAACGCTGTTAAAAATCGGCTCAAACCCGCATGGTTACTGGTTTTTAAGCCCTTGTCATCATTATTATCGCTTCTACGTGGAGGGTCATTGGAACGAAACCGACGAGCAGACGCGCAATCTGCCGGAGTTGAAGTTTTCCGGCGGCCCTGAGCTATGGACGGACAAAGACGGCTGGCGGTATTTTTACATGGAAGCATTTATTAAAGATGCGCAAAGCGGAGAGGTGGCCTATCCTGAATGGCTGACCGCCGATCTTCTGGACGGGGTGGGAAATACGCTGGGGCGGTACAAAGAGGACTTCATGGGCGATCACAGGGAGTTCATCCCCGTGGAGGAATAGACGCAAGGCGGCGCGGGAATTTTCCCGCGCCGCGTTCTTTATTGTCTCAGGCAGTTTAGAATATTCGCCGCAAACGCGTCCAGCCGGTCCTCAATCCCCGGCAGCTTCATGGCCGTGCCTTCATCGTTGGCGGTTTCCATCATGCAGAAATCCGGCGGCAGGTAAAACCCCTTGTTCATGCACAGGGCGGATACAAGCTGCCGCGCCACAAGGTCCCCGCCGGAGTACCCGGACACCACAATTCCGAAAATTGCCTTATTGGCAAAGGAGGTGGTGCGGTACAGCGCCGTCAGCCGGTTGACCGCGGCGGTGAGGTTGGCGGAAAGAGCGTCGTTATAATTGGGACAGAGAAAAATTACCGCGTCCGCCTCCCGGATGGCGGGGTATACCTCCTTCACAATCACGCCGCCGTAAAAGCACTCTCCCCGCTCTCCAAAGTGGAGACAGGCGGGGTAGGGGCAGCCACGGCAATCCGTTACCGTACCGTTGCGCAGACCAATTTCCGTGATGGTGCAGGCGTCGCCCAGCCGCTCCTGCACGCTTCGCCAGAGGGCCAGCGTGTTGGACGTGCGGTGGCTGGAGGCATGGAGCGCCAGCAGCTTTGGCTTTTCTGATTTTGGTGGAGCAAAATGCACAATTCGCTCCGCCAAATCCCGGACGGCCAGATGGTAGGCCGTTTCAAGATTGCAGCCTGCGTTTTTGGCCTGTACGGTAAAGTTTGAAAGAGAACCAACAGCCTCTACAAGCGGGCGACCGGGAAAAGCGCAGCCTGCGCCGTTTGCTGCCAGTGCCAATTCCCGACCGGCGGCTTTGGTATAGAGATTCCCTGTGCCATCCATCAAGACTCCGCCTGCGCAGCCTGCAAGAACCCCGGGATGGGTTCTTAGAAAGGCCAGCAGGTCGTAATACCCATGGTTCACGCCGCTTTCGTCCAGCGGTACGGCAAAAAGAAGTCGGCGGGTTGCGGGCGGGCCGGAAAGAGAGGTTACAACCTGACAGGGAATGTCCCGCAGGCTCTCCCGCAAGGCTGAAGCATATCGGTGGGAGGTGGTCTGACCGGGGCAAATCAATGTCAGCGCGCTCATAGAATCGCCTTCAGCGTAGCTTCGGTTTCTTTCAGGCGAGAAAACAGTTCGTCCGGCAGGTCCACGGACTCCGTTTCCAGTCCCTTTGAAGTAAGCCGGTTGCGCACGCCAAACCACACGCCCCCAAGGCACACAGACCCGCAGTGCCACTGGCCCCGCAATGTCAGCAGAAGTTGCATGGCCCCGGAGGACACGGCGGGGGCCACAAAGGGCTTGAACCCCAAATCCCGGATGCGAAGATTGGCTGTTTTTACCAGCTCCGTCAGCTCCCGGGAGATTTCATCGTCGTACTTTTTCAGGGAATTTGCAATCACAAGCCCCTCCCCATGGGGGCCGAAGCTGCGCCCGTCGGACAGGAAGGGTAGGAAGCGCAAATCGCTTTGGGCCAGCGCGGCGGCCCGGGCGTTCATCACGCCAAGCCCATAGCCCTGCACCTGCTCAGCCAAAAGGCCCATTCCATCCCATTGTCCGTTGGGGCCGCAATTGGAAGCCAGGTAGGCCGCCTTGCACAGCGGGTCGACCGGGTCGGACAGCACGGCGAACAACCCGTCGAACCGCGCTTCCCGCGCCTGCCGGGCAAAAGATTCCACCAAGGGACGGTTTGCAGCAAACTGAGCCATCCGCACGTCCTGCACCTGACTTCCCACCGGGGGAATGGCTTTTGCCGCCGCGAACAAAAACACGTCGCTGTCAAACAGACGCCCGGGCTGCACGGCCTCCACCTTGGGCAGGGCCTCATAGTCCCAGGGCCAGGAAATTTGGCTCATTTCCGAAACCCACCGGGCCACGGTGTTTTCATTCAAATCACAGATGCCGATAGTGCCGATGCAATCGCCGCCCAGCAGCTTCAGCGCCGTAAGCAGTGTGCCGCCCACGTCCCCCACCGCCAGCAGATGCACTCGCCGGCGGTTGCGCTGGCGCTGGCGCTTTTCCGTCCTGTTTGCCGCCTGCTCCCAGCGGGGATGGCGAAAATTGACGGCCTGAAGCTCTCCAGAGCGCAGTCGCCGGGCAATTCCTTTAGGAAGATCCGGGACGGGCGCGTCAATCCGGCGGCTGTCCAGCCACTCCACGCCGTCGTTCTTGGCGGTGAGCTGGCGGGGGTCCGTGACAAGAAAGCCTGCCCGGCGGTGCTCCGGCGGGTGGTTGATAAGAAACGTCACGTCCTCCCCCTCACGGGGCTCGCCGCAGGCGAGGAGGGCAAGACTCTCCAGAGATGCGTATTTTTTGCCTTGATAGGTATAGTAATAAACCATTCGTTATCCATCCTCCCCATAGAAAAACTGCGTCAAGGGTTATGCAGGCTGTTGTGCCGGAAGTTGAAAACTCCCCCAGATTTCGATAGCGACCATCACCGTCATCCAAAGAGCCGCCGCCGTCCGTTTTCTCGTCATTGTCGCGGCTCCCGCTCCATCTCTTCCATTCGCAGCAGCAGCCGCAGATCGGTTTCAAGACACTGGGAGGCAGACAGGTTCATGTCGTAGCGCAGACACCGCCCCTTGTCCGGTGCAAGGGGCAGAATCACGGCCTCATTGAGCCGGGAAAGCGTCAGGTTTCGGGCATAGGTGCGACGGTATTCGCCCTCCAGCGACAGCAGGATGTCCCGCGCGTTTTCAAGGCAGACGCGGGAAAAATTGAACACCGCTGCCTGCGCGCAGCCCCGGTAAAACCGGGGGTAGACATAGGGTAAAATCATGTTGATGGACGGGGTGAGCTGGGGCTGGTCTTCCCCGCTTTGGGCCACGGTGTCGCCCCCGATAAAGGGGTACATGGTGGACTCCACAAACCACGAGCGCATATTGGGGACGAAATACACACAGTCGATATTCCGCCCCTTGGACAGAATCAAATCCCGTCCCCTGCCGGATAAAAGGCCCACCAGAACCCGGTCAATTTCCAGATTTTCCGCCCGGAACAGCGGGTCCAGTGCGTTGATGCGGTTGCCGGTGTGAAGCAGGTCGTCCACCAGAATCACGGGGCGGTGGAACGCGTTCACGGTGCGAATCTGGCTTTCCAGCGGCGCATACCGCGGGAAAGGGGCGATGGTGAAGGAGCTTAAATCCTGCGCGAATACCTTGTCTGTATGGATGGTTTTGGTGACAGTATTGGGGATTGCGTTGCCCCGGAGAATTTTTCCGAAGGGGACGCACATTTTTTCGCCCAGAACCCGGGGATGGGTGGGCGCGGAGGGTACGCCGTTCAGCTCCACAATGCGGCCCACCAGCCGGTGGTAGATGACCTCGGCGTTCAAAGACAGCACCAGCACGCCGGGATACAGATTGCAGATGGCCCGCTGGAAATTTTCGTGGGCCCTCCGCACAGCGGAAAGCACCTGCTGGTTGGAGGAAAACGGCTCTTTCA
Source organism: Bacillota bacterium (assembly GCA_023402075.1). GTDB lineage: Bacteria > Bacillota > Clostridia > Oscillospirales > Oscillospiraceae > Oscillibacter. Next base: position 11,652 of record JAEXCS010000003.1, read on the forward strand.
GGGTGGTGGGAATGTTCTGAATCAGCACGGAGGGAGAGCGCATATCCGTCAGCAGCAGTGGGCCTGCGTCGCTTTGGGGTGCCAAGACAAAACCCTGCCGCTGCAAAAGGTCCAGCGTGCCGGGGTCAATTTTGCCGGAGACGGGCCGCCAAACGGCGTACCCGCAGTCGGACACCATGGCCCGGCTCAGCGCCTCGGTCAGCAGCAATTGCCCCACATCGTAGGCCGCTCCGCAGGACTTTGCGATATACAGCCCCGTCAAAAGAGCAATCCGTCCGGCGGTCCGTTTGCGCACGTAGTCGGCAAGACCCGCATTTCCCAGCGCGTCGTACAAGGTGGCGGTGTTTACCGTCCGCAATGTCAAAAAGCCCAGCACGCGGGGGCGTGGCCCCTGCAAGCGGAGAATCATCAGGGAATCGCCCCGCTCGGGATGGGTGAACAGGTGCGTTTCATCGCCTACGGCGGCGTACAGCTCCTCCAGCAAATCCCGGTCGGGCCGCTCCGCGAAGGAAAAGTCCAAATCGCTGGCCCGCAGAACGTGTTTATACTGCGGCTCCCGCAGATACAGACTGTTGCGGTAGATATAATCCTGCACCGTGGGGTCCACCAGATTGGAGATGTCACGGCCAAGGTCGATATTTTCCCGGATGCGGGTGGAACTGATGTCCTCCAATTGGGTGGGCAGCTCCAATTGGAGCACCTTGCCCTGAATAAAGCCCAAATCCGGATCAATTTCCACGCCCTCCGCGTCGCTGGAACGGCGGAAAACAATGTGATTGAGGTGCTGCACGGACCCTTCCACGGGGGCAGCCTGATAGGAGGAGGCGTTGGCCACCACATCGGACCCCACGGCCAGATACAGCTCCCGGCCGGAAAATACCTCCCGCAGGCGGTTCAGACTTTGTGGTTCGGCCAGATTGACGGGAATGTCGTGGGGAAAGAGATACACCCCGAACTGATCCGCTACGGACATGGATACAATCTGCCGTCGAACCAGAGAGGGCTGCGCTTTTTTAGACCATGAAAATTCGTCGATGGCAAGATAGACCTCGAAGCCCAAATCTCGGATAGCCTGCACGATTCCCTTGTGAGACAGGGAGAAGGGATCGAAGGTGCCGGGGAAAAACGCCGCGGCGGGCGGGGGAGAAAAGCGGAAGGGGCCGTCGTCCAGCTCGTGGGCCAAAATGAAGCGGTAAATGTGGGAGAGGGTGGCGGCGGCGTAAAAGAATGTCAGCTCCCGCTCCTGAATCTCATTCATGAGGAAGAGAATTTTCTTGGACATCAGGACAAACAGGGCTTCCTTGTCCTCATAATCCAAAGCATCAGAGGCAAACAGCCCGTCTCCCAGAATGTGAAGCGTGGTTTGGCGGACGGATTCCCGGCAGGAGGCAAGACCCCGCAGCAGCAGGCCAGCCAGCCGATTCCGCCGGGCAGAAGCAATTTCTGCGTCCTCATTAAAGCGCTGCTGGTATACCGCGTAGTATTCCAGCATAGAGCCGATGGTTCGCAGCGCCGCCGACACTACCCCCGCCAAAGGCGTGGAGAGAAGATACTCCATTTGGCTCACCAGCTCGTCCAGCTCTCCCGGCGGAAGCCAGAGAGAAAAACGGCCCAGATATTCGGGAATGTATTTTGAGCTGTCCGCATCCCCGGTTTCCAGAGATTTGGAAAGTTCTACGGCAATTTCGTTCCGTCTCGCAGGCGTCAGCACCGGGGCAAGGCTTAAAAGGGAAGCACCCGCCGCCTGTCGGACCACCATGTTTTCGCTAACCTTCATCAGGTTTGAAAAATGAGTGGCGATGTGGAGCACGTTCTGATGGTTGCCCAGCTCCACCTGTTCCAGCAGGTACTCCACGCCCACGGCCTTTAAAATCCAAGGTGTGGCGGTTTTCAGGTTGTCCAGAAATACGCTGCTGACAGCGCCCTGCCGACTTAAAAATGCGTCCTGCTCCGTTGTGTCCAGCCCCAGCCGACGGCCAAGCTGGCTCTGCAAAAACAGCAAAGGCGTGCTTACGCCGCCATCTGCTTCCGCCACGGCGGCGCGGATATACGCCCGCGTTTCCGTCCCCTCTGGAAGGGCCTCCAGCAAATGGCGTAAAAGACGCATAGCGGCAGCCTTTTGCTTTTCCTCGCCGTTATCCAGCCAGTACAGGGCAAAGTGCGCAAAAATGCGAAGCTCATCCCCTCCGCACTGGGAGAGGGGGAAGCTTACCACTGTGTCCATGAGGGCGAAAGCGGCCCCCTCCTCCACGGCGCGGGGGTCTGCGTAGTGGCGGAACAGCTCGGCGGCAAAGACACAGCGATCCGCGCCGAGAGCGTAGGCCAGCAGGGAATCCACTGTCAGCTTGGCGGCGTAGCGGATTTTGCTGATCTGGGCGGGAGTCAGCCGATGGTCGGGATACATCAGGCGGGAGAGATATTCCTTCCAAAGGACAAAGGGCCGCCGGTCTGCCGGGTCCGGCTCGGCTCCGCCGGGACGCTCCTTTTTATAGCCGGAGTTGAAGCCTGCCAGCACCCGGCCCAGCAGAGCTGCCGCCCGGCGGCGGACACCGCCGTCGGGAATCAACAGCAGGTCGTAAAGAAATTCCAGAGTCTGCTCCTTCTGGGAATGGGACCAATAGGTGAAGTACTCCTCAAAAATCCCCAGATACGCACCCAGTCTTGCGGCACTCTGCTCGCTGCGGGCAGATTCCAAAATGTTGGCAAACAGCCGCTCGTGGCCAAGCCGGTGCATCAGGCGCAGATTGTGGTCAACCGCCGTCAGCCGCAGAGCCGAAGCCACCTGATCCGGGCGCATCAGCGCCGGGTCGGGCTTGGGCGGCGGCGGCGTGTCGTTTCCTGTAAGGTCCACATCCGCGCCGAAGGAGCGGACATAATTCTCAAAATCCAGAAGCTTTGCATAGACGTGGCGATAGCGTTGCTCTTTGGCATAGCTCACATTGTCCAGCTTGCCCAGAATCACGTCAAAGGCTTCCTGAATGGAATAGATGCGGGCAATCTCCTGCCCGCTTTCGTCCCGAGATTGTTTCACACGGAAATCGGCGTACACCAGCGCCAGGGACTCCGAGGACAGGTTTTCAAGCTCCAGATCCCACACGGAATGGTTGGCGGCAATAAGTCCGATCGTCTCCATCCCTCGCTGGGAAAACCACTGTTCGGTATAGTGATAGTGGAGATAGGGCACCCGCTCTCCGGCCTTGCAGCCGAATTTTCCAATGTCGTGGCCCGCAGCGGCGGCGGAGAGCAAGGGAAGGTCTACAGACCCGCCCGCCGCGTGGTAGGGCCGCATGATGCGCATGGCCACATAGTGAACTCCGGCGATGTGCTCCAGCGTGCGGAAGGGCGTTACCTCCCGGCCAAGACGCATGGCCTCGTACACATACTCACCCCGGAAGCGCACCAAAAATTGGCGGTATTCCTCAGCCGTGCCGCTGTGGGAAAGCTCTTCCTCCGTGCAGAAATCAAAGTCAAACTGGGGGTCGAAGGGGAGAGCCTGTCTCTCCGCGTCCAGAAGAACTTGCAAAATGTGGAGATAGCATAAAGCTCCGTCGCGCTGCTTGGCGGTGTGTTCCACATCCGCCGAATCGTACAGCAAAGACACCGCCACGCGGTAGGCATAGTCCAGCCAGCCCTCTTTTGGGGGGACTGTCAGCCGGTTCAGAAGTGGGAGAGCCAGGGCCAAAACCTCCTCGCAGGTCAGCCGCCTTTCAAGGATGCCCAAAGGGGCAAGCGCCTCGTCCCATTCCTGGGGAAGAATCAGCGCGGCGGCGTCCGCCCCGCTCATGGCCAGCTTGCGCAAAAAGGTCTGCGATGAAAAAGCAAGGACTAATCTCTCCGTCAGCGGGTTGGAACGCTCCATAAACTTCCTCCGATCCGCCCGTCCGGAGGCACTTACGGCTCCGGCGGCGCGGGCGAAAATTCCGCCCATATTGGTGTAATGCTGCCAAGACGCAAAGCGCCCACGCGGCATATGGTTAAAATCGCGTATGATTGCAGCTTGCCAATTATTATACAGCGATTTTGCCTTGCACAAAAGATGGCAGCGAGTTTTTCTTCACCTTTGGCGGAATTGCTGAATTTTGATGAAGATTTTGGAAAAAACGGCAAAGCGTCCCTGCCTTTTCGTTTTACTCTGTGGAAAAACTTTCTCAGGCAGGCGCACACTTTACGCCCAGCCAGAAAAACACGAGAAACACGAAGGCCCCAGGGAATTTAATTCCCCGGGGCCTTTAGGTGCAAAATTAAGCAAGAAATGCTTGACCGCAGTTAAGAGGTGAAATGTTCGTGGTTGAAAATATGATCCTCACAGAAACAATGGTAGCCCACGCAGCGGGAACAGTACCGGAACTGGAGGTTGGGATATTCCGCATCGGTTCGGCCGCAGACAGAGCACTTATGGTGATAGCCCTGCTCCTTGGCTTTTTTTGCCTGCTGCTTAGCGGCGGCCTTGAATTGGACAGTGCGGTGGGAGTTGGCGTGGGCGGCGTAGCCCCGGTGGCGGGAAACAGCGCCGGTAATCTCCGTCCAGAAGAAGACGAAGAAGTTCAGCATTGCCACCAGCGGCAGCAGTGCGCCCAGCAGGTTGAGTTGGAGGGCCGAGGAGACGATGCTCACGGCAAACAGCGCAGCATCCACCCAGGCCAGCCACTTTACCTTCACGGGAATGATGAAAAACAGCAGAAGCTGAAGGTCGGGATACAGCACCGCAAAGGCAAAGAACATGGAGAGGTTAATGTAGGAAGCGCCGTAGATAATGCCGGTGCCGCCGGTGAAATACACGATGAAGCCCGTCAGGACGGACAATACCATGCCCGAAAGATAGTACAGCGTAAATTTTGGTGTACCCCATTCCCGTTCCAAAAGATTGCCGATCCAATAGTAAAAATAAAGGGACAGAATGAAAAAGAACACGTTGCCGGCGTTGACGGGCAGGAAAATAAAGGTTACCAGCCGCCAGATTTCCCCGCGAAGCACATGATAAGGGGAAAAGGCGAGGAAGGAGACGGCGGCGCTATTGCTGAACTGAAGCAGCAAAAACGCAATGGCGTTGCCCGCCACAACAAATTTCATCAGATTGGGTATGCCGAACCGGGGGTGATTATAGGCGAACCGGTCCACGGCGCTGTTGAGTTTTTTCAATGCAGGACCCTCCAAGCATACAGGTAAAATACAAAAATCATTATACCCGTGTTGGGCGGAAAAGTCATGTATAATTTTTAAATTTCCATTTTCAGGCCATATTTTTGGGAAAACACCAAAAATTTTGAATTACAGCTTGACAACCGGGAAAAGATTTTATATGATGTTTCCACAATTGAATCCCTTATCAAGAGTGGCGGAGGGAACGGCCCGATGAAACCACGGCAACCTGTCTTTGACAAGGTGCCAAATCCGGCGGAATCCGACAGATGAGGAGCAAAAGAACTTTTGCACACTTTCTTTGTTGGAAGGTGTGCGTTTTTGCGCTTCGGCGGCGCTGCCAAACGGCGGCTGGAACAAACGAAAGGACGAATTATCATGGCAAGACATTATCTTTTTACCTCTGAATCCGTGACCGAGGGGCATCCGGACAAAATCTGCGACCAGATTTCCGACGCGGTGCTGGACGCGATTCTGGAACAGGACCCGCAGGGCCGCGTGGCCTGCGAGACAACGGCCTGCACGGGCCTCATTCACGTGATGGGCGAGATTACCACCTCCTGCTACGTGGACATTCCTAAAGTTGCCCGGGAGGTGGTTCGGGAGATTGGCTATGACCGGGGCAAGTACGGGTTTGACTGCGACACCTGTGCGGTGATTACCTCCATTGACGAGCAGTCTGACGACATTGCCCTTGGTGTGAACAAATCCTTGGAGAGCAAGGAATCCGGCGACGGAGAGCTTTCCAACGGCGCAGGCGATCAAGGCATGATGTTTGGCTACGCCTGCGATGAGACGCCGGAGCTGATGCCCCTGCCCCTGTCCCTTGCACAGAAGCTTGCACTTCGGCTGACGGCGGTTCGCAAGAGCGGACAGCTCCGCTATCTCCGGCCCGACGGCAAAAGTCAGGTCACCGTGGAGTATGACGAAAACAACCGCCCTGTGCGGGTGGACACCGTGGTCATCTCTACCCAGCACGACCCGGACACGTCCCTTGACACCATCCGCGCGGACATGCTTGAACATGTCATCAAGGCCGTGATTCCCGCCGACATGCTGGACGGTGACACCAAGTATTACGTCAATCCCACCGGCCGCTTTGTCAAGGGCGGGCCTGCGGCCGACACGGGGCTGACGGGCCGGAAAATCATCGTGGATACCTATGGTGGCAGCGCGCCCCACGGCGGCGGCTGCTTCTCCGGGAAGGACCCCACCAAGGTGGACCGCTCCGCGGCCTACGCAGCCCGGTATGTTGCTAAAAACATTGTGGCGGCGGGCCTTGCCCGGCGCTGCCAGGTGGAGCTGGCCTATGCCATCGGTGTGGCCCGGCCCGTGAGCATTCTGGTGGATACCTTCGGCACCGGCACGGTGGGAGACGATGTGCTGGAGCGGGCCGTTGAAAAGGTGTTCGACCTGCGGCCCACCGCCATCATCCGGGATCTGGATTTGCGCAGGCCCATCTACCGCAAGCTTGCGGCATACGGCCACATGGGCCGCACGGACCTTGGCGTAAAGTGGGAGGACACCGACCGGGTGGACGCACTGAAGGCTGCCGTAAAATAAGAAGTTTTGACAATCGGGCGCGCTGGGGAAGACGTTTCTCCAGCGCGCTTTCTGCGCGAAAAAACCCGGAGATGATGGAAAGTCTGCCCCCCAGCGCTTGTCCCGGCGGAGGAAGTGTGGTAAGATGGCCGTGCTGCCGTGACCGAGAAACCAGCGGGACGGCGGCACAGTCCGGGGAGCTTTTCCCGGGATGGAATTAACTTTTTAAGAGAGCTGGGAATGCATGATGCTGAAAGCGGTAATTTTTGACTTGGACGGCACGCTGCTGAACACGCTGGACGATTTGATGAACGCGGCCAACCACGTCTGTGTGAAAAACGGGTGGCCGACCTTTACAAGCGGCGAAATCCGCCATATGGTGGGCAACGGAATCCCTAAGCTGGTAGAGCGATTTACCCCGGAGGGGGAACAAACGCCGGAAAAAATCGCGGAGTCTGTCCGTGCGTTCGCAGCGTATTACGACGCCCACAAAATGGACAAAACCGCGCCCTATCCCGGTGTTTTGAAAACGCTGGAAACCCTGCGGAAAGCGGGGATGAAGCTTGCGGTGTTTTCCAACAAGGCGGACGATTTCTGCCCCGCGCTGGTGCGGCATTATTTCGGAGACGTATTTGACGCGGTGCGGGGGAAGCGAGTCGGAGTTCCGGCAAAGCCCGACCCCACGGGGGTGTTCGACTTGCTTTCAGAGCTGGGCGTTTTGGCGGAGGAAACCGTCTACGTGGGTGACAGCGATGTGGACGTTTTGACGGGACACAACGCGGGACTTCGCGTATGCGGCGTGACCTGGGGGTTTCGGGGCCGGGAGGAACTGACATGTGCCGGGGCAGAGCTTTTGGCGGGCGACTCGGAGGAACTGACGGCCCTGCTGCTGGGGTGATGACGGCGGCATGTCCTGCGCGGTTGACCGGCGGGGGGAAATGGGGTATACTATCACATTGCGAACCGCGGAGAAAGGAATGATGAGACATGCCTGCAATCTCTGTGATTGTGCCTGTATATCAGGCAGAGAGGTATCTTGAAGCATGCGTGGAAAGTGTTAGGAATCAGACGTTTTCCGACTGGGAGCTGCTGCTGGTGGACGACGGCTGCACCGACGGCTCTCCAGCCCTGTGCGACCGGTGCGCCGCCGCTGACGGGCGCATCCGGGCGCTTCATAAGGAAAAAAACGGCGGCGTGAGCGCCGCCCGGAATCTGGCGCTGGAGGAGGCCAAGGGCGATTACATCGCGTTTTTGGATGCAGATGACAGCTATGCACCTCAGTGCCTTGAAATTTTGTGGAATCTGCGGCTGGGCGCGGGCGCGGACAGCGCCGCATGCGCGCATTTAAACTGTCTGCCCGACGGGACGGAGACATCCGAGCGGGTGCTTCCTGCCGGGGAGTATGACAAAGAGGGAATCCGGCAGGGCATTGTGGCCCCCTTGCTGGGCGACCGGCTGACGCAGCCTGTGTTCAACGGCTTTATCTGGCGGTTTTTGTTTTCTCGGGAAATTCTCAGAAGCAACAGCATCACCTTTGAGGGTGCGTATCTGGAGGATGAGCTGTTTTTAATGGAGTATTTCTGTCATGCGCAAAAACTTGCCGTGACGGAACAGCCACTCTACCGCTATTGTCTCAACCCCGCATCCGCCACCCACAAGTACATGCCGGACTTTTTGCGGGTCTTCGGCCGCTTTATGGAGCGGAAGGAGGAGCTGGTAGGGCGGAACGGTCTGGAAGCCCTCCGTCCCCAGTGGCGGGAAAATTCCAACTGGGCAGGGTTGCTGATTGCCATCGGCAATGAGTATGCCAAGGGAAATCCCCGCTCCGCCCGGGGAAAGCAAAAAGCCGTGGAGGCGCTGTGCGCACGGCCCGAGATGCAAAAGGCCATTGTCGAGCTGACGCCGGAGGGAGTGTCGGCCAATAAGCGGCTGGTGGTCCGACTGGTAAAGGGACGGCACTTTTTTACGCTGACCCAGCTTTACCGCCTGAAAAATGCCAGATAGAAACGGAGAGGGTGCATTCATGTTTTCCATTCGGGAAAGTTTTCTCTTTTTTCTTTGGGCCGCGCTGTGCGGGGCCTATGAGCAAAGCGCCCTCCACCGCCTGATGGCGGCGCTGGGCCGGGGCTGCGAGCGTCTGATGGACGGGTCCCGTATCTTGGGCTTTTTGTTCCGGGAGGGGGCCGTGGCCCGGGCGTGGGGCGACAGCCGGACCTGCCGGGTTTTGAGCGCCCTTGTCAATTTGCCGGGCGCACTGCTCCATCGGCTGTACCGGGCGTTTCAAACGCTGTTTGACGAAAGCTTTTTTGCGCGCCTTGCCTTTTCCATGGGCGATGAAACCGCCGTGGGGGAGTTTTGGGTGATTCTGGCGCTGTGGGTCATCCCCTTTGAGCGGTGGAACAACGCCTATAATTTTCTGGGCTTTGCGCTCCTTCTGGCGCTGTTTTACATGGGGTCCATGCGCAGGTACCGCACCTTTCGTCTGGATGTGAAATCCGTAGGCCCTTATGCCGCAGGGATGTTTTTAGCGGCGGCGCTGGGGGTGGTTTTGTCCGCATATCCCGGCCTGTCCGCCCGGTTTTTGATGTACCACGCCACGTGCCTTCTGTGCGTGCTGGTGACAGTAAGCGCCGTGCGGAACACGGGGGACCTCAAGCGCCTTACTGCCGGCGGAAGCGGCGTGGTGCTGATTTCGTCGCTTTACGCCGTCTACCAGCGAATTCAGGGTGTGGAAGTAAACAAATCCTATGTGGATATGGACGTGAACTACGGGATGCCCGGACGGGTAGAGTCCTTTTTTGACAATCCCAATACCTTTGCGCAGGTATTGATTCTCCTGCTGCCGCTGGTGCTGGGGCTGGCCCTGTGCGCGAAGCGGCCTGTGTTCCGGCTTGCATCCTTCGGGATTTTCGCCGTGGGCGGGATGGCTCTGGCCATGACCTATTCCCGGGCAAGCTGGGTGGGAATGGCTTTCGCCATGGCGGCGGCGGTATTTCTGTGGAAGCCGAAGCTGCTGCCTTTGTTTGCTGCCGGGTGTATTCTGGCCGTCCCTCTGCTGCCAGACAGCATTTTAAACCGCATACTGACCATTACTAACACCGAGGACAGTTCTACCTCCGGGCGGATTCCCCTCTATGAAGCGGCGCTTGCCACCATCAAGACATCTCCCGTCACCGGGGCGGGTCTTGGCACCGCCGCTGTGCAGCAGTTTATCAAGGACAATAACCTTTACCATGCAAAGGCTCCCTTTGTCCATGCCCACAATATCTACTTGCAAATTTGGATTGAGGCGGGGCTTTTTGGGGTAGTTTCCTTTGTGGGAGCCATGCTGCTGAGCGTCAAAAACGCAGCCCGGGCCGTGCGCCACTGCGGCGATTCCGCCGCCCGCACGCTGACCTGCGCAGCCGCGTCGGCCCTGTGCGGCATCATGGTCTGCGGTCTTGCGGACTATCCGTGGAACTATCCCAGAGTGATGAGCGTATTCTGGTTCGTGTTTGCCCTGTGCGTCGCCGGGACGAAGCTGTGCGGACATGCGGAAGAAACGGAGGAACTTCAGTGAGTGAATTGATTCCCTATCTGATTGTTTGCCCGCTGGTGTTTCTGGCGGGATTTGTGGACGCCATCGCCGGTGGCGGTGGCCTGATTTCCCTGCCCGCATTTCTGCTTACCGGACTGCCGGTACATAATGCCATCGCCACCAACAAGATATCCTCCGCCATGGGTACCACCATCGCCACGCTTCGCTACGCCCGCAGCGGATATATTCCGTGGAGAGAGGCGACCGCCGGGGTGGTGTTTGCGCTGTTTGGCTCCACCATTGGGGCTAAGCTGGCGCTGATGCTGAATGACGGCGTGTTCCGCATCGTCATGCTGGTGATTCTGCCCCTTACAGCCGTGTATGTCCTGCGGGGCAAGGCGCTGAAGGAGTCAGAGGAACGAGAGGAATACCCTCTGCGCAAAACGATTGCCATTGTGGTTGCGGCGGCGCTGGTCATTGGTGTGTACGATGGGTTTTACGGCCCCGGCACCGGTACGTTTTTGATTTTGATTCTCACCGGGGCGGCCCACATGGACCTGCGAAAGGCTAATGGTTTGACCAAGGCCATCAATCTGGCCACCAACGTGGCGGCACTGGCGGTGTACCTGTTCAGCGGAAAGGTATTGCTGACGCTGGGGCTGACGGCGGGGTTGTTTAGCATTGCCGGGAATTACGCCGGGGCGCGGTTTTTCTCCAGCAAGGGTGCGAAATCAGTGAAGCCGGTGATTCTGGTGGTGCTGACTATTTTCTTTGTCCGTGAGCTTTGGAAGCTGTTAACCTGACGCGCGTACTGACACGCGGGGAAGGACTGCCGCCGCAGGCGGAGAAGGGGCTTTATGAACGTTTACGAAGGAATTGAGGACCTCATCGGACACACGCCGCTGGTGCGGCTGCGCAGAATTGAAAATGAATACGGGCTGAACGCGGCGCTTTTGGCAAAGCTGGAGAGCTTTAACCCCGCTGGCAGCGCCAAGGACCGGGTGGCGGCAAGAATCATTGCCGAGGCGGAGCGGGACGGACGGCTCCAGCCCGGCGGCACCATTATCGAGCCTACCTCCGGAAACACCGGCATCGGCCTTGCCGCCGTGGGCGGAGCGCGGGGTTATCGTGTGATTCTCACCATGCCCGAAACCATGAGCGCGGAGCGGCAGAGCCTGATTCGCGCTTATGGCGCGGAGATTGTCCTCTCATTGGGGAGCGAGGGCATGGCAGGCGCGGTGAAAAAAGCTGAGGAGCTGCAAAAAGCCACGCCGGGAAGCATCTTAGGCGGGCAGTTTGACAATCCCGCCAATCCGGCGGCCCATTATGACACCACCGGTCCGGAAATTTGGGCGGATACCGGCGGACAGGTGGATCTCTTTGTGGCGGGGGTGGGCACCGGCGGCACCGTCAGTGGAGCAGGCCGGTATCTCAAGGAGCAGAATCCCGGCGTGCGGGTGGTTGCCGTAGAGCCGTCGGCCTCACCGCTGCTAAGTCTTGGAATTGCGGGGCCTCACGGACTTCAGGGCATCGGCGCGAATTTCGTGCCGGAAAATCTGGACCGGGCGGTGCTGGATGAAATTCTTCCCGTTTCCGATGAAGATGCTTATGCGTTAGGCCGCGAGCTGGCCCGACGGGAGGGCCTTTTGGTGGGCGTTACCTCCGGTGCGGCGGTCTGGGCCGCCATTCAACTGGCGAAGCGGCCTGAAAACCGAGGCAAAACCGTTGTGGCGCTGCTGCCGGACACGGGAGAGCGGTATCTTTCCACGCCCATGTTTTGACCAGCCATTAAATTTTCGGATATACACCGCTTCCGGGAAAAGGCATTCCGCTGCTTTGCGTCTGGTGATGCGAACGCTGCGAAACGTTTACCCCAGCGACAGACAGTTAATGAATTTGTGCGGTCCCGCTCCGATTAGAGCGGGACCGCACTTTTTGCTCTGCCAGATGCACCCTGCTTTTCCAGATTTTGAAGGTTGTAACTTTTTGTAACCTCCTGTATGCTTTTTATGGGAAATTCACATAAATACGGAAGAACCGGCCCCTGTGCACACCGTGCCGTGAGGGTGGGAACGGAAAGGACGACGGAAGATGAGGCGCATGATGACAGCGGCAATGCTGGCCGCAGTGTTGGCGGCGGGAACCGCAATTCCCGCCGCCGGGGAGAACCGGACGGTGCGGGTGCAGGTGGACGGCGAGATATTGGATTCAGTGAATTACATAAGAGACGGTGTGACCTACGTCCCCCTTCGGGCACTGCTGGACGCCTTTGGCGGCTGGACGCTTTACTGGGACGGGACGCAAGCCGTGGCAGAAAGCGAAACCGGGCGGCTGGCAGCGAATCCGGCGCTTGACGCCGTCATGGTAAACGGCAATACATATGATGGAATTGTGACAGTGGAAAATGGGCGCACCTATGTGCCTTTGCGGCTCATCGCCACCGCCTGCGGAGGAGCTGCGGTGTGGGACGGCATCTTTGGCGGCGCGGCAGTGTCGTCTCCCGATGCGGTCTATGACGCGGAGGAACTGTACTGGCTATCCCACATCATCAGTGCCGAGAGCAGGGGCGAATCGTTGGAGGGCCAGATTGCCGTGGGGAACGTAGTGCTGAACAGAGTAACTTCTTCGGAGTTTCCCGATACCATCCGGGAGGTGGTGTTTGACAGCAAGGATGCCGTGCAGTTTGAGCCGGTGAGCAACGGTACGGTTTATGACGCGCCGGTGAACACCTCGGTGACGGCGGCAAAGCTGGCGCTGGACGGAGTGAACATAGTGGGGAAGAGCATGTTTTTTTACGCGCCTGCTCTGTCCGAAGGCTTGTGGATCAACGGGAACCGAACCTATTACACCACCATTGGCTGCCATCGGTTTTACCTCTGATTGACTTTTTTCCGCGAGAGGGCTATGATAAGGGCAACGTTGAAAAAAGGAGCCTTTGTGCCATGCTGTTTTCCAAACATCCCAGAACGGTTTATGCCAATGCCCCTGCCCACGAGGTGATCTGCCAGTTTCGGTTTCCCACGATTTTGACCATCAACGAGCGGGAACCGGCAGCGCTTCAGGAGGCAATCCGGGAGGACTTTCCCCAGTTTGCCCGGAAGGAGGACGCTGCCCCGCCTCAGATGGAGGGTCTTGGCGGCCCCAACCCGCAGGTCCGGCAGCAGAAGGCCGTGAGCAACTATCATTTTGTGTCGGCGGACAACCTGTGGAAAATTAACCTGACCCAGAATTTTCTGGCTCTGTCCACCCTGCGCTATACCGGGTGGGAGGACTTTGCCCGGGAGCTGGACCGACCTCTGGCGGAATTTATCCGCATTTACAAACCCGCCTATTTTGAACGGGTGGGCCTGCGGTACGTGAACATTTTCTCTCGGGAGAAGCTGGCTTTGCAGGAAACGCCGTGGTCGAAGCTGTTTGCACCGTCTTATCTCGGCCCCCTTGCCGAGCCGGACGTGCGGGAAGAGGATGTGCTTAACTGCGGTGTGGATCTGCAATGCAAGCTGGATTCCAGCAGTGTGGCGAAAATCCACGCCGGTCCGGGCCGACTGCGGGGCAATCGGCCCGACGGGCAGCAGGACGCGGAAGTGAAATTTATCTTTGACATGGACTTGTCCATGGGGGGTAAAATGGACTGCAAGCTTTCCGCAGGCGCGGTAGAGACGCTCCACGCCCACGCTACGGAGCTGTTTGAGGGCGCGGTGACGGATGCGCTTCGCGCCGCCATGCAGCCGGAGTAACACCGGCCTGCTTTATACAAGCTAACATTAAAAGCCCGGAGGGGAGAACACTTAGTTCTCCCCTCCGGGCTTTTGATAAGGTGCAAGGGAGGGCGGCTTTACCGCTGGTCGCCGTTGTGCATCTTTGCGGACAGCCGTGTTGCAATGGCATTCAGCGATTCCTCAAAATTGACAACCTGTTTGCAGTGCTCCTGCTCCACCAAAACCGCCAGATCGCCGGTGAGGATGCCGTCCCGCATGGTTTCAAGGCAGGCGCTCTCAAGCTTTCCTGCAAAGGAAACCAAATCCGGCAGTCCGTCCAGCTCCCCCCGGCGGCGCAGAGCGCCGGTCCATGCGAAGATGGTGGCTGTGGCATTGGTGGAGGGCTTTTCCCCAGCCTGATAGCGGTAAAAATGCCGCGTGACAGTGCCGTGGGACGCCTCGAACTCCACAGACCCGTCCGGAGCCATCAGCACGGAGGTCATCATGGCAAGCGAGCCGAAGGCGGCGGCCACCATGTCGCTCATCACATCGCCGTCGTAATTCTTCAGTGCCCAGACAAACCCGCCCTTGGAGCGCATGACCCGGGAAACCGCATCGTCGATCAGCGTGTAAAAATAATGAAGGCCCAGTGCGTCAAATTTAGTCTTGTAGGTGGATTCAAATTCCTCGTCAAACACCCGGCGGAACTCTCCGTCGTATTCCTTGGAAATGGTGTCCTTGGCGGAGAACCACAAATCCTGCTTTGTGTCCAGCGCGTACTGGAAGCAAGAGCGGACAAAGGCGCGGATAGAACCTTCCGTATTGTGCTGACCCTGAAATACGGCGGGGCCTTTTGTTTTGGCAACGGTAAGGCTCTGCGTTTTGCCGCTTTCACCGATAAAGTCCAGCGTGGCCACGCCCGGCTCGTCTGTCACCAGCTCCACGGCCTTGTACATGTCGCCGTAAGCGTGGCGGGCCACGGTGATGGGTTTTTCCCAGCCCGGAACCGCCGGACGGAGAAAGGGCAGCAGGATGGGTGCACGAAAGGCCGTTCCGTCCAGCACGGCGCGGATGGTGCCGTTGGGAGAGGGCCAGATTTCCTTCAGGCCGTATTCTTCCTGCCGCTGGCGGTTGGCGGTGATGGTGGCGCATTTCACCGCCACGCCCAGCCGTCGGGTGGCGTTGGCCGCGTCCAGCGTAACCTGATCCCCTGTTTCGTCCCGATGAGGCAGGCCCAAATCGTAATACTCCGTTTTCAAATCCACGTAGGGGCAGATCAGTTCGTCCCGGATGATGCGCCAGAGCACACGGGTCATTTCATCGCCGTCCATCTCCACCAGAGGCGTTTTCATTTGAAGCTTTTCCATCTCAGATGTTCCTCTTTCTGTAATAATTCATCAGGCAGCCATCCAGCAGAATCTCCCGCTCCTCCGCTGTTAGGTTTTGCAAGTGGAGCGTCAGGGGGACGGAGGTCCCGTCCCTACGCAGCAGCACAGCGGGCAGGGCTTCCTGCTGGTTGGAAATTGCATCTCGCACCCCGGGAATAAAGACGCACTCGCCGTTCTTGCCGGGAAAGTCTGTATCCATGGTGAAGGGGAAAATGCCCCAGTTGATGCAGTTGGAGCGGTAACGCTTGGTGGCAAAACTTTGGCACAGATTGGCGCAGCCCCCCAGCACCCGCTGGCAGGAGGCGGCCTGTTCCCGGGCGGAGCCGTCTCCGGGCCGGTTTGCGTAGATGGCGGAGCCGAATTGGGTGGAGCTTAGAAGCGCCGCGCCGTCGCCCACGCGATTGAGAAGAGAAACCAGCTTTTCTGGGGATTTTCCCGCCATCCGCTCCGCTTCCCCGGCGGCAATTGCCTTGGCGCGGGGAACGTATTGCGGCTCCCGGCGGGACAGGGTAAACTCCGCCAGCCGCATGGGATTGGAGCGGTAGGACGAGGTTTCGCCAGAGGGAATCAGCTCGTCGGTGGTGGTGACCTCGTCCCGCAAAACCGCTGCCAGCTCCACCAGCAGGTTTTCCGCTGGGGGCTGAATCACCGGCCAGTCGGTAATATTGGGCCCCATCACAAGCTCCGTCTCCGGCAGGGGATGGCCCACCCCGTTATACACCCGCTTTTCATAGGGTGCGGGGTCGAACACATAGGGAAGAGGCTGGAGCGTAAATGGTTCCTCCGTGGCGGGGGTGATTCTGCCGCCGTTGCGGGCGGTGGCGGCGATGGACCGGGCGTCCATCAAACACACGGCGGCAAACTGCCCCTCACCGGGCTTGCTGCCCTCCCGGTTGGGGAAGTTGCGGGTGGTGTGCCGCAGGCTGAGGGCGTTGTTGGCGGGCACATCCCCCGCGCCGAAGCAGGGGCCGCAGAAGCTGGGCTTTAAAACCGCGCCCGCTTCCAGAAGGGCGGCGGAAATCCCTGCACGGGTCAGGGCAAGGCTCACCGGCACACTGGTGGGATAGACGCTGAGAGAGAAATCGCCGCCCTCCGGGCCGCCGCCCAGAATGTCGGCGGCGGCGGTGATGTTGTCGAACAGTCCGCCCGCGCAGCCTGCCACGATGCCCTGGTCGGCCCATACGCCGCCGTCCCGGATTTTATCCAGAAGCCGGGGAGTGGCCTTGGGCCAGCGCTGCTTTGCGTCGGCCTCCACCGCCGAGAGAATGTCGGCGGCATTGTCCAAAAACTCCCGGATAGGATAGGCGTTGGAGGGGTGGAAGGGCAGGGCCAGCATGGGTTCCACCGCGTCAAGGGCGATGGAAACCATCCGGTCGTAGTACGCGCCCCCGCCGGGGGACAGGGGCCGGTATTCCCCGGCCCGGCCGTGAACCTCGTAAAATTTCTGCACCGTGTCGTCCGTCTCCCAGACGGAGGAAAGACAGGCGGTTTCCGTGGTCATCACGTCCACGCCGTTGCGATAGTCCATGGGGAGGGACGAAATGCCCGGCCCCGCAAACTCCAGCACCCGGTTGCGGACAAAGCCCTGGTCAAACGTGGCCTTAATCAGGGCAAGCGCCACATCGTGAGGGCCTACTCCCATTTTCGGTGTGCCTGTGAGATACACCAGAACAATTTCAGGATAATCGCCGTCCCACGTGTCCTTTAAAAGCTGCTTGCACAGCTCCGGGCCGCCCTCACCCACGCCCATGGTTCCCAGTGCCCCGTACCGGGTGTGTGAATCGGAGCCGAGAATCATCTTTCCGCAGCCTGCCAACTGCTCTCGGGCATAGGAGTGGATGACGCTTTGGTTGGCGGGGACGTAGATACCACCGTATTTCTTCGCGGCGGAAAGACCGAAAGCGTGGTCGTCCCCGTTGATGGTGCCGCCCACGGCGCACAAGCTGTTGTGGCAGTTGGTCAGTGCGTAGGGCAGGGGGAATTCTCGCATTCCCGAGGCCCGGGCCTGCTGGAGAATGCCCACGTAGGTGATGTCGTGGGAAACCATCGCGTCAAAGCGGAGCCGCAGCTTCTTTTCATCGCCGGATTGATTGTGGCTTTGCAGGATAGACCAGGACAGGGTGCGTCTGCGCCCTTCCTCCGGGGAGATGGATGCGGTTTCGCAGGGAGCGCCTCCGGACAGAAACACGCCCGAGGAGTGCAGCGTAATCATATAAATCCCTCCCAAACCCGCTATTTTCGCAGCGAGCTTTTTTAAACTTGTGTTTTAATGTAGCACAAAATATCCCGTATGAAAAGATAAAAATGGTGGAAGAAAGGATTTGTCCTGCATTTTCGTCAAAATGACCGCTGGAGTGGCGGGGAGAGGAGAAATTCTTGGTGCGGCTTACGGAGAGAAAAAACCGCGCGGGCAAAAGCTTGCGCCCTTGTCCGCGCGGCGGGATTGATGAATGTGCCGATGGATTTATACGTAGGTCTGGCGGCTCACGTCGAATACGCCCCGGGTGGTGATGCGCAGAGACGGAATGACCGGAAGAGCCATGAAGCTGAGGGTCATAAAGGGGTCCACCCCGTCGGAGACGCCGAGGGCTGAGGCTTTTTCCTTGGCATCCTCCAGCTTCCGGTTCACTTCGGGCAAAGGCTCTTCACTCATAATGCCCGCGATGGACAAGGAAACCTCGGCAACGGAGGCCCCGCCGTCCAGCACCACAATGCCGCCGTTCAGCTCCACCACCCGGTTTACCGCCGCGGCCATATCCGCTTCGTTGGTGCCCACCACGATGATGTTGTGGGAATCGTGGGAAATGGAGGTGGCCACCGCGCCGGATTTCAGGCCGTAGCCTTGAATGTAGCCGATGCCGATGTGGTGGGTGTTCTTGTGTCGCTCCACCACCGCCAGCTTTAACACGTCATACTCTGTGTCGATGCGGTCGGAATAGCCCGCGTCCACTGTGGTAATCTCGCCGGGGACCATGCCGATGATGCCACGGGGGCGTTTTTCAGCAAAATCCTCTTCCGTCAGCGTTCCCACGTGGAAGGTGTTGTGCGCCCGCTCCACCAGATACGGCTCGATGGACGGTGCGGGGAAGTCCCGCAGTTCACCGTTTTCCACCATCAGCTCGCCCCGCTTGTAGACCTTCTCAATCTGGAAGGACTCGAAGCTGTCGATCACCACAAAGTCTCCCAGATACCCCGGCGCGATGGCGCCCCGGTTGTTCAGAAGAAAGTACCGCGCCGCGTTGTGGCAGGCAACCTTCACTGCCGTGATGGGGTCTGCCCCCAGAGCGATGGCCCGCCGGACAATGTAATCGATGTGGCCCTTTTCCAAAAGGTCGTTGGGGTGCTTGTCGTCGGTGCAGAACATGCAGCGCTCGGCGTATTTGTCACAAAGGAGGGGAACCAGCGCTTCCAAATTCCGGGCGGCGGTGCCCTCCCGAATCATGATAAACTGGCCCCGCTGGAGCTTGGCAACAGCGTCGCTCAAATCGTGGCACTCGTGGTCGGAATAGACCCCGGCGGCGATGTAGGCATTCAAATCGTTGCCCTGAAGGTCCGGCGCGTGGCCGTCAATCTTTTTGTGATGGGCCTGCGCTGCCACAATTTTTTCAACGGCCTGCTCATCGCCGTTGATAATGCCCACAAAGTTCATCATCTCTGCAAGGCCCTGCACTCTGGGATGATCGTAAAAGGAGTCAATGGCCCGATAGTCCAGAATTGCCCCGGACTCATCCAAAGGCGTGGCGGGAACGCAGGAGGGCAGCATGAACCGCACGTCCACCGGCAGGCCCTCTGTGGCCTGAAGCATGTACTCAATGCCGTCGGTTCCCATAACATTGGCAATCTCATGGGGATCGGTAATGACGGTGGTGGTGCCGTGGGGCAGCACCGCTTTTACAAATTCACGGGGACTGACCAGAGAGCTTTCCAGATGAATGTGTGCGTCCAGAAAACCGGGGAGGACGATTTTTCCGGTCATGTCCGCTTCAACTTCGCCCTCGTAGCTGCCCATGCCCACAATCAGCCCTTCGGCTACGGCGATGTCCGCCTGACACAGCTCGTTGGAGAACACATTGACATAGGTTGCGTTTTTCAGCACCAGATCCGCCTTTTCGCGGCCCGACGCGGCCTCGATGATGCGCCGTTTCTTCAGCAGCTTCCGGTTGATTTTGCCCGCATAGCTCTCAGACATGGGACCACTCCTTTTCAATATTAAATTTACTTATCTCAAAAAGTAATAGAGATAATGATGATGATTTTAAGAAAGTATACGCGCAAAACGCGCGTTTGTCCATAGAGAAAACGGGAAAAGTTTTTTGTTGCATTCGCTACTTCCAAAAATATGAAGGGTCTGCTATATTAGTAACAGTCAATATACGAATGGACCGCCGGGATCGGCAAAGGAAAGGAGCGTTTTTATGGCAAAAATAAACGCAAAAGCCTATGAGGCCATGGACTACGGCATGTACCTCATCTCCACTTCCGCGGACGGAAAGCGGCAGGGCTGCATTGTCACCTCGTTCGCGCAGGTTACTTCCTCCCGTCCGCCCCGCTTCACCGTCACACTGAATAAGGATCACTTCACCACCGAGGCGATTCTGGCATCCGGTGTTTTCTCTGTGACGCTGCTGGGGAAGGACTGCCCCGAAGAGATCATCAATACTTTCGGCTATAAATCCGGTCGTGTGGGGGACAAGTTTGCCGCCTTTGAGCCGAAGACGGACGAGAGCGGAAACCCCTATCTTGCAGAGCATATGGTGTCCCGCGTGAGCTGCCGCGTGGTGGATAAGCTGGAGATCGGAAGCTATGTGCTGCTGGTTGGAGAGGCTGTTGACGCGGAGATTCTTGACGGCGGAGAGATGATGACGCTGAAGGAATTTTCTAATCGTGGAAAGAGCGCGCCCCCCACGGCTACCGTGGTGCGCGAGATGGTGGGCAAGGGCTTCCGCTGCACCGTGTGCGGCTATATCTACGAGAGCGAGACGCTGCCCCCGGACTATATCTGCCCGGTGTGCCATGCTCCGGCAAGTAAGTTTGTGCCCAACGACTAAAAGAACAGCAAACACCTGTTAATTGAAAAAGGCGTCCGCCATTGGCGGACGCCTTTTTGTAGTTTGACTGAACCTTAGAGCAGCGTATCCAGTACGGCCTTGAAATCCGCGATGATGTCCTCCGGGTCCTCCAGCCCCACGCTGATGCGGACAAGCCCCTCGCTGATTCCGGCGGATTTCAGCTCTTCCGGAGTATAGGTGGAGTGGGTCATGGAGGCAGGATGCTCCACCAGTGTCTCCGCGTCACCCAAAGACACGGCGATGACGCATAGTTCCAGTCGGTTCAGGGCGGCGGCGGTGGCGGCGCGGTCGGCTTTCAGCTCAAAGGCCATCATGCCGCCGGGCAGCTTCATCTGCTTCTGGACGATTTCGCGGCCTTCAAAATCTTCTAGACCGGGATAATAGACCTTTGCAACCGCCGGATGACCTTGGAGGAATTCCGCCACCTTTGCGGCGTTTGCGCAGTGGCGCTCCATGCGCAGACTGAGGGTTTTCAGGCCCCGGTTGATTAAAAATGCGTCAAAGGGGCTTAATACCGCACCGGTCATGTCTTTCAGGCCGAACATCCGGCATTGGCCGATAAAGTCCGCGCTGCCCACCACGAAGCCCGCGATCACATCGCCGTGGCCGTTGATGTATTTGGTGGCGCTGTGGACCACCGCGTCAGCGCCCAGCTCCAGCGGGCGCTGGAGATAGGGAGAGCAGAAGGTATTGTCCACGATGACCCGGATGGAAGGGTTAAATTCATGGGCAATGCGGGCGATTTCGGCAATGTCGATAACCTTCATGGTGGGATTGCAGGGCGTTTCAAAATAGACCACCTTTGTGTTGCGGCTCAGGTGCTTTTTCAAATTCTCCGGACGGCTCAAATCGGTGAGGGTCACGTGCACCCCAAATTTGGGCATCCCGTGGCTTAAAAGGGCATAGGTACAGCCGTACAGCGTCTCATCCGCCAGAATCTCGTCCCCTGCCACAACGGAGGTCCACAGGGCCGTGGTGATGGCGCCCATGCCGGATGCGGCGGAAAGTGCTGCCTCGCCGCTCTCCAAGGAGGCCAGCTTTGCTTCTACCTGCGTCAAAGATGGATTGCCTAGGCGGGTGTATATGTAGCCGCTTTCTTTCCCGGCAAACCGTGCGCCCCCTTGCTCCACGGAGGTAAAAGAAAAGGTGGAGGTCTGATAGATGGGCGCGCAGAGGGAATCGGCGCTGTTAACTTCCTTCCCTGTGTGGATCTGGCGGGTGGAGAAACCAAGCTTCTGTTCGTTTTTCATGAATACCATCCTTTCTGACGGCCCGCAGAGCAGGCAAACTGGCGGAGACGGACAAAAGAAGTGTTCCGTTGCAGCGGGGCAGAAAAAACCGGCAGATGTCCCGCAAAGACAGAAAATTAGCAGGGGTATTGTGGAATGTATATATATATTTCTTTAAGTTTGGGAAAAATTTATATGCCTTAACAACAATGTAACAGATTTTGGGAGAAAGCGTTAGCGCGTATTTCCGAAAATCAGTTACCAGTTTTTTCGATAATGAATTGACAAGGTTGTCAAAAATTTTTATACTGGAGGGAATAAGCTGATTAACAAGGAGGGAGTCTTATGACATTCCGGCAGCTTTCTTATGTAGTGGAGGTCAGCAGGTGCGGGTCCATTAACAAGGCGGCCCAAAAGCTGTTTCTCTCTCAGTCCGGAATTTCCGCCGCCATCCGGGAGTTGGAGGAAGAGCTGGGCATTCAGTTTTTCAGCCGCAGCAACCGGGGCGTGGAATTTACGCCGGAGGGCGAGGAATTCATTACCCACGCCGTCTCCCTGATAGAGCAGAAACGGCGGATTGAAAGCCTGTATACCGGCGACCGGTTTGCGCCCATTCCCGTGCGATTTTCCGTGTCCACCCAGCGTTATCCCTTTGCGGAGGACGCTTTTTTGCGTTTGTTGAAGACCACGGAAGCGCCGGGGTACAGTCTTTCCATCCGGGAGACGGGGATGGATGCGGTGATTCAGGACGTATGTGAACGCCGGGCGGACGTGGGAGTGATTTTCCTATCGGACCTGACGGAGAAGATCATCCGCCGCCGGATGGACGATCAGGACGTGGAATTTCACGAGCTGGCTGCGGTGCCGCCCTGCGTCTATGTGCGCCGGGACCATCCGCTGACCGCCTGTGATGGGCTGACCGAAAAAAAGCTTATTGACTATCCCTATGCCTGCTTTGAGCACGATCAGGGCGCGGCGGCGGATTTTTCCGAGGAATACCAGCTGCTTACCGACAAAAAGCCCGCCAAAACCGTGTGCGTCAACAGCCGCACGGCAATGATGGAGGTACTGGCACAGACGGACGCATTTACCACCGGCAGCGGACTTCTCACCGCGGGCTTAAGCGATGAGCGGGTGATTTCCGTGCCGCTGGAGGGGCGGGGGTGCGTGCGCCTTGGCTGGATTCGGGCAAAAAACACCAAGACCACGCCGCAGGCGGAGGAGTTTCTGCGCCTGCTGGCTGATTCTGCGGCAGATGCCGCGCGCTATACCCGGGATCTTCAGGCCCGGCGGGGGTAGAGCTGCTGCACTAATGATTCCAAAAAGAAATTGCGGTGTCCCGTTTATATAAAAGGTAAGAAGCGGACTTTTTAAACTGGATACGGAAGACGGACGCGGAGAAAGCCCGCAAGCTTAAAAACAGGGAGGAACGAAAAGTGGAGGACCGACAGGAAGAAAAATTTCACCGGATGACCACGGAGCCTGTGGGCCGGTTAATCGGAGAGTTGGCCGTGCCCTGCATTGTCAGTATGCTGGTGACGGCGATTTACAACATGGCGGACACCTATTTTGTGGGAAAGCTGGGCAGCAACAGCGCCACCGCGGCGGTGGGCGTGGTGTTTTCCCTGATGGCGGTGATTCAGGCCGTGGGCTTTTTTTTCGGGCATGGCTCCGGAAACTATATTTCCCGAAAGCTGGGTGCACAGGACGGGGCGGAAGCCCATCGAATGTCCTCTTCGGGGTTTGTCCTGTCTCTGCTGGCAGGCATACTTCTGTGTCTGTTGGGCGAGGTGTTTCTCACACCCCTGGCGGATTTTCTGGGTGCCACACCTACCATCCTGCCCTACGCAAAGGACTATATGCGCATCATTTTAATTGGCGCGCCGTGGATGACGGCGTCGCTGGTGCTGAACAATCAGCTTCGGTTTCAGGGCAGCGCGGCCTACGGCATGGTGGGCATTGCATCCGGTGCAGTGCTGAATATTATTTTGGACCCCGTGTTCATTTTCGTGCTGGATATGGGCGTGGCGGGGGCGGCACTGGCGACGGTGGTGAGCCAGTTTTCCGGGTTCTGCCTGCTGCTGTGGCAAAGCGGCAGGGGCGGCAACCTGAGGCCCCGGTTTTCTCAGGCGAAACTCAGGCTGCTTTATCTGCGGGAAATTGCAAGGGGCGGACTGCCGTCCCTGATCCGGCAGGGACTGGTCAGTCTTGCAGTGGTCAGCTTGAACCGGGCTGCCCGGGGCTATGGCGATGCAGTGATTGCGGCCATGGCGGTGGTGACCCGGGTGATGGTGTTCGGCGGGTCGGCACTGATTGGCTTTGGGCAGGGCTTTCAGCCTGTGTGCGGGTTTAACTACGGGGCAAAGCTCTATCAGCGTGTGCGGCAGGGCTTTTGGTTCTGCGTAAAGTGGGGCACCGGATTTTTAACGGTGATGGGCGTGCTGGGAATTATCTTCGCGCCGGAGCTGATTGCCCTGTTCCGGGACGATCCGGAGGTGGTGGCTGTGGGGGCGCGGGCCTTGCGGCTTCAGTGCGCAACCTTTCCCCTGACAGGTTGGGTGGTGTTCAGCAATATGACGCTGCAAACGATTGGAGATACCGGCCCCGCAACCCTGCTGGCCGGGGCGCGGCAGGGGGTGTTTTTCATTCCTGCTGTGCTTTTGCTGCCCCGGCTGCTGGATCTTTGGGGCGTGATGCTGGCCCAGCCGCTGGCTGACGTGCTGACCTTTGCCGTGGCGGTGCCGCTGATGCTTCGCGTGCTGGGGCAGATGAAGCGGGCGGAGGGAGCTGCCGGGGCGTGACGTCTGCCGGGAAGCAGTTGACAATTTCCTCCGGACTGGATACAATAAGAATTCGGTGAAAATGCAACGCGTGGTTGCAATTATTATAAGTATAAAGGAATGAAGAACATGGCACAGGACAAGAGACAGGTGGACGCCATCACGTCCCGGGACACGGATTTCGCCCAGTGGTACACCGATGTGTGCAAAAAGGCGGAGCTGATCGACTATACCAGCACGAAGGGAATGTTCGTCCTGCGGCCATACGGGTACGCTATCTGGGAGAACATTCAGCGCATTCTAGATGGGGAGTTTAAAAAGACGGGACATACCAACGTCTCCATGCCCATGCTGATTCCCGAGTCACTGCTGCAAAAGGAAAAGGACCACGTTTCCGGCTTTGCGCCGGAGTGCGCGTGGGTCACCATGGGCGGAAGCGAAAAGCTGGAGGAAAAGCTGTGCATCCGCCCCACCTCCGAGACGCTGTTTTGCGACCATTGGAGCCGTGTGGTTCATTCCTGGCGGGATTTGCCCATGCTTTACAACCAGTGGTGCAGCGTGCTGCGGTGGGAGAAGACCTCCCGCCCCTTCCTCCGCCACAGGGAGTTTTTGTGGCAGGAGGGACACACCCTCCACGCCACGGCAGAGGAAGCTGTTGAAGAGACGGAGCGGCAGCTTGAGTGCTATGCCGCCTTCTGCGAGGATTCGCTGGCCATGCCCGTTATCCGGGGCCAGAAGACGGAGAAGGAGAAGTTTGCCGGGGCAGAATCCACTTACACCATCGAGTGCATGATGCACGATCACAAGGCGCTTCAGGGCGGCACCAGCCATTATTTCGGAGACGGCTTCGCCAAGGCGTTTGACATCACCTTCACGGACAAAAATAACCGTCTCACCAATCCCTTTGAGACTTCCTGGGGCCTGTCCACACGCATTATCGGCGGACTCATCATGACCCACGGAGACGACAACGGTCTGGTGCTGCCGCCCAAGGTGGCGCCCATTCAGGCGGTGGTCATTCCCGTGGCCATGCATAAGGAGGGCGTGCTGGAAGCGGCGGAGGCGCTGCGCGCGCGTCTTGCGGACGCAGGCCTGCGGGTGAAGCTGGACGATTCCGACAACTCTCCCGGCTGGAAATTTGCTGAGTATGAAATGAAGGGCGTGCCCCTGCGGGTGGAAATCGGGCCTAAGGATATTGAAAAGGGCCAATGTGTTGCCGCCCGGCGGGACACGGGAGAGAAAGTTTTCATTCCGCTTGCAGAATTGGAGACGGCGGCGGAGAAGCTGCTGAACGAAATCCACGACAATATGTATGCCATGGCCCTGAAGAACCGGGAGGACAACACCTTTGACATCAAGACTCCCGCCGAAGCAAAGACCATTGCCGAAGGCAAGGGCGGCTTCCTCCGCTCCAAATGGTGCGGGGATGAGGCCTGCGAGGTGGCAATGAAAGAGCAGGCGGGCGTCACCTCCCGCTGCATGCCGCTGGTTCAGTCCGGGACGGAGGGCGTGTGCCCCGTGTGCGGAAAGTCCTGCAAAACCGATATTTTCTGGGGCGTGGCTTATTAATGCCAAAGTGCTCCATTGGTTCATAGAAGCAAAAGGTCCCCCCATTGCGTATCACGCAATGGGGGGACCTTTCTTATAAAACGGATTACTCCGCCAGATGCAAAATGGCGGTCATTTCCTCCGGGCCGATCTTCACAAAGCCGCCAAAGGGGAAGCCACCGGGCTTCTCCCCGCGGCGAGCGGTCATGGCAGGGATATCTTCCGCCTTGGCGCCGATCTCCGACAGGGTGAGAGGCATCCCGATAGACTTCAAAAACCCGCGGAATCGGGCAATACCCGCTTTTGCGGTCACCTCGGGATGGGCAAAATCCATGTCGCAGCCCCAAACACGCACCGCAAACTGGACAAACCGGTTTACATCGTGGGGCAGGACATACTCCATCCACGCGGGCATGACCACCGCAAGACCGGCGCCGTGGGCACAGTCGTAAAGCGCGGAAAGCTCGTGCTCAATCTGGTGGCTGCCCCAATCCTGCGCACGGCCCACGCCGCAGGTATTGTTGTGGGCCAGCATTCCCGCCCACATCAGGTCCGCCCGCGCGGCATAGTCGCCCGGATTTTCAAGGGCCTTAGGCGCGGCGGTAACAATGGTTTTTATCAGTGCTTCGCACAGCCGGTCAGTTGTTTCCACATCCTTGGTGTTGGTGAAGTACCGCTCCATAATGTGGGCCAGCATGTCCGTCACGCCGCTGGCGGTTTGATAGGCGGGGAGGGAGCAGGTATAGCTGGGATCCAGAACAGAAAATTTGGGCCGGATCATGTCCGATTTCGGGCAGCCCCATTTCAGGTTCCCTTCCTCCAGCGTGATGACGCAGCTGTCGGATCCTTCGGACCCCGCCGCCGCGATGGTCAGCACCGCGCCCACGGGCAAAACTGTTTCAATGGAATGCGTGCCGGCAAAGATATCCCAAAAATCACCGTCGTAAGGAACGCCCATGGAAATGGCCTTTGCCGTGTCGATGACGGAGCCGCCGCCAATGGCCAACAAAAAGTCGCACCCTTCCCGGCGACAGAGGTCGATGCCCTCGTAGACCTTTCCGCTGCGAGGGTTTGCCTGAATGCCGGATAGCTCGCTGTATGGGATTCCGGCCTCTTTTAGCGAGGCTGTCACCGCGTCATAAGATCCGTTCCGCTTTACGGAGCCGCCGCCGATTACCAGCAGAACCTTATGGCCGCCGAATTGGCGCACCAATTCTCCGGAGCGCCGGGCTTCTCCGTCGCCAAAAGCAAACAGGGTGGGGGAGTAGAACGTAAATTTTTCCATATCAATATCCTTTCGTCAGATCCACAAGACGGGCAAGGGGCTTGCCCGCCGCATAATTTTCCAAATCCTCACAGAACAAAGACACTGTCATATCGCAGGTGTAGCCCAGCGTCATGTTGCCCGCCACATGGGGGGTCAGTAGCAAATTTTTGGTGTCCCACAGGGGATGGTTTGCAGGCAGCGGCTCCGGCGTCATCACGTCCAGCGCCGCACCGGCAAGCTTCTCGGTATTCAGTGCGTCCATCAGGGCCTCCTGATCAATGGCGGAGCCGCGGCCCACATTGATCACAATGGCATCCGAGGGCAGCAGCGCGATGCGCTCTTTTGTCATAAAGCCGATGGTTTCCGGCGTGGAGGGCATGGCCATCACTAGAATATCCGTCTCAGGAAGAACAGAATCCACCTCCGTCATGGGAACCACCCGGTCAAATACCCCGTCGGGAATGCGCCCGCTGCGGTTTACGCCGGTGATGCCTGCGGGCTGAAGTGCCTTGGCCCGCTTTGCAAAGGTAGTGCCGATGTCGCCGGTGCCAAGCATGGTAATGCGGCTGCCCTGAATGGAGCGGATGGACAGGTCGTTGGTCCAGCCATGCTCCCGGATAATACGGGTATAGTCAGGCATTCTCCGCTGGAGCATCAGCGTTACCATCAGGATGTGCTCCGCAATGGTTACACCGTAAGCCCCGGAGGAGTTGGTCAGCAGCACGCCCTGCGGAAACTGGAACGGCGGCTGATAGGGGTCCACCCCCGCGTAGGAGCAGCAGTACCACTTCAGGCCCGGAGCCTCCGCCAGCAGAGAGCGCCAGTGCCCAAACAATACCTCGCAGTCTTCAAGATGCCCGGCGGCATCTTCCTTGCTGAGGTAATAGCGGGCGGAGAAGCCGTGCTTTTCCGCCGCGGCGTCAATTTGCCGCTTGTGGGCTTCGGTAATGAATTCGTTGACGACACAGATGATCCGGCTCATTTTCATTCCTCCTTGAAAGATTTACAGTGTGGGGTGGCTTTTCAATTTATGAAGGGCGCTGATTCAGCGCTTCGATCATTTTTTCAGCGCAGCGCAGTCCGTCCGCTGCGGCAGAGAGAATTCCACCGGCATATCCCGCCCCTTCGCCGCAGGGATACAGGCCGTGCAGCGGGCTTTGAAGCGTCTCGTCCCGCAGAATGCGCACGGGGGACGAACTGCGGCTTTCCACGGCGGTTAACACCGCGTCGCCCGCGGCAAAGCCGGGGAGCTTTCGCTCCAGAATGGGCAGCGCCTGCGCCAGTGCGTCGCACACAAAGACGGGCAGGAATTCCCGCAGGTTTGTCCACTTCACGCCGGGACGGTAGGTGGGCCTCACCCGGCCGGGGCCTTGGGAGGGGCGGTTTTCCAGAAAATCCTCCACCCGCTGGGCCGGGGCCAGATATCCGCCCCCGCCTGCGGCAAAGGCGGCGTCCTCCAGATTGCGCTGGAATGCAACGCCCGCAAGGGGACCGTCTGCGCCGAACTCCTCCGGCGTGACGCTGACAAGCAAACCGCCGTTGATGTTTTCCCCGTCCCGGGCAAAAAGACTCATGCCGTTGGTGACTAACCGGCCCTCTTCCGACGCGGCGGCCACTACCTGCCCGCCGGGGCAGACGCAGAAGGAGAAAATGCCCCGTCCTTCCGGCAGATGGCAGGAGAGCTTGTAAGAGGACACGGGAAGACCCGGATGGCCCGCATACTTCTTATATTGTACTCCATCCATGTCCGCCTGTAAATGCTCAATGCGCACGCCCACGGCAAATGGCTTTGCCTCCATGGGAACCTGCGCGGCAAGAAGCGTTTCAAAGGTGTCCCGGGCAGAGTGACCGATTGCCAGCAGAAGCTGGCGGCAGGGGAGGGAATATGAGCCGTCAGGCCCCTCCACGGTGATTCCGGACAGGCTGCCGTTTTCTGTTTGCAGGCCTGTCAGACGGGACTGAAACCGAATATCGGCCCCAAGGCCCAGCAGTTCCTTGCGCAAATTTTTGAGAACGATGTGGAGCATATCCGTGCCCACATGGGGCTTTGCGTCAATTAAAATGTCCTCCGGCGCGCCAAAACGGACCAGCTCTTCCAAAATGAAGCGGTGGCGGACATCCTTTGTGCCGGTGCTCAGCTTTCCGTCAGAAAAAGTGCCGGCGCCCCCCTCGCCAAACTGGACGTTGGACTGGAGGTCCAGCATTCCGGTTTGGAAAAATCGCTCCACGTCCGCCTGCCGTTGTTCTACGGACTTGCCGCGCTCCAGCAAAATAGGCCGCAGGCCCGCCCGGGCCAGCAGCAGCGCGGAGAACAGACCCGCCGGGCCTGCGCCCACCACTACCGGCGGAAGCGCCGGAGGCGACACAGACTCCGGCAGTGCATACGCGGGGGAGGGGATATAACGGGATACCTTTGCATTCCGGCTGCGGTGCAGGAGTTTGTCCTCGTCCTCCGTCTCCACCGCCACAGTGTATACAAGCTCCGGGTCTTCCCGGGCATCCACGCTGCGGCGCAGGATGTGAATGCTTTTGATTTGATGCTCTCCGATGCGCAGAATGCGCGCGGCCTCCCGCACCAATTCTCTAAGGCTCCGTCCGGGCCTTTGTTTCAGTCCTTCTATTTTCAGCAAACTTTTCTGCGTCCTTTCATACTGTTTTAAGCTAAGCATACTATACTTCCCTCAAAGGTGCAAGAAAGAAGTGCCGCAAAGATGCGGCGAGCTGCTTGTTGATGCTTTAAAAAAATTTTATATCCCGTTCATCTGTACGACATGTCTCTCCGTAATACTTGTTTTACAAAACAGGCAGGAGACGACGCCGAATATACATCAGGAGGAAAACATTATGTATAACGACGAAAAGAATTTGTATCATTACACCTATCGCAAAGATGGAAACGAACCGTGGGATACGCAGACGGCGGTGGACGCCCCATACCGGGAGAGCCGCGACGAGGGCCCCGGGAAAAAGACGAAAAAAAGCCGTGGGGGTGCAAAGGTTGTGGCGTTGGCCCTGAGCTGCGCCCTGCTTGGCGGCGCGGCGGGAGCAGGGGTGGCTGTATGGAGCGGATCCAGCGGCGGAAACTCCACGGATGTGTACATGTCCAACCGAACCGCAGCCGCCGTTTCCGTGAAGTCGGTGGATGGGAAAAACGCCATGACCGACACGGAGGTTTACGCTTCCAACGTCAACTCTGTGGTTTCCATCAGCACCACAGGCAGCTCCGGGACCAATTACTTCGGGCAAAGTGTGGAGACAGCTTCCGCCGGTTCAGGCTTTGTCCTGACCGCCGACGGCTATATCGTTACCAACCAGCATGTGGTGGCAAACGCCAGCACCGTGAAGGTGACGCTCTACAACGGCGATACCTATGACGCGTCGATCATCGGCGGTGACCAGCAGTATGACATTGCGGTTTTGAAAATTGACGCTTCGGCGCTCCAGCCCGTGACGATGGGTGACAGCGACACGCTGAATGTGGGCGACCATGTTTTGGCGGTGGGCAATCCGCTGGGCGACCTCACCTTCTCCATGAGCGGCGGAATGGTTTCCAGTGTGAACCGGGCTATCAATGTGGACGGAACGCCCTTTAACATGATTCAGACCGACGCGTCCATCAATCCCGGCAACTCCGGAGGCCCCCTGTTCAACCAGTACGGCGAGGTGGTGGGCATCGTGTCTGCCAAGTATTCTTCCTATTCCAGTCAGTCCGTAGAGGGTTTGGGCTTCGCCATTCCCATGAACGACGTGCTGGCCATGATTCAGGATATTATGACCAACGGCTATGTTACTAACAAGCCCTATCTCGGCATCAATCAGGGCACCATGACCGCCCAGATGGCGGCGCAGTACCGCTATGACGTGACCGAGGGCGTGTTTGTCTACTCTGTGGAAGCGGGCAGCGCGGCCGACAAGGCGGGGCTGAAAATGGGCGATGTGATTACCAAGGTGGACGATACTGACATTGCCACCTCGGAGGATTTGGTGGCTTTGAAAAAGTCCTATTCCGCAGGGGATACCTCCACCTTCACCGTCTACCGGGCGGGAGGGTATCAGACCGTAGAGGTCACCTGGGACAGCGTACCCGCCGACAGCGAGGAAACCCAGTCCTCCCAGCAGCAGGAGACACAGCAGGCCCCCCAGAATGGGAGCAACAGCTATGGCGGCAGCATGGAAGACCTCTTCAACTACTTTTTCAACGGCGGGAACAATCGCTGAGCAATCAGAATAAACCGAGGGCGGAAGCTAAGCTTCCGCCCTCGGCTTTTGTGTGCCGGACCGCCCGGTGAAAGCCACGGCTTTTACGGACGGTAACATTTTAATTTGCGGGGCGTATCAGCGCTCTTTCATCCGAATCAGAGTTTCAATCAGCTCCACAGTACCCTCATAGCCGAAAATGCTGCTGTCCAGACAGAAGTTGTAGCTGTCCACATCCCCCCATTTTTTGGCGGAGTAATACTCGTAGTAGCTGGCGCGGCGTTTGTCCGTCCGCAGAATCTGCTGGCGGGCTTGTTCAATCTCCAGCTTCTGCCGCTGGGCCTCCACGGCAATCCGCCGATCCAGCGGCGCGTGAATGAACAAATTCAGCACGTTGTCCCGGTTCTCCAGCGCATAGTCCGCGCAGCGGCCGATGATGACGCAGGGACCGGCATCCGCCGCGCGGCGGATAGCCCCAAACGTGGCCTGATACACCTGCTGCTCCAGCGAATCGCTGACGCCTGCACCCGGCAGGGCGAACATGTAAGAGTCCATGGCGATGGAGTACAGCAGGCTTTTGGGGCGCTCGTCAAAGCTGTCAAACAGCTTTTCACTCAGTCCGCTTTCATCCGCGGCTTTGCGCAAAATCTCTTTGTCATAGAAAGGAATCTCCAGTTTTTTCGCAAGGCGCAGGCCAATTTCCCGGCCCCCGCTGCCAAGCTGGCGACCGATGGTGATGACAGTTCTCATGACGTATTTCCCCTATCTTTCGGCGGCGTTTAGTCGGCTCGGTCAGTTCTCTTCCGGAATAGGCTTTCCCAGCCTGCGGTACATGGTCTTTTTCACCGCCCGTAAGATATTTTCATACCCGGTGCAGCGGCAAAGGTGGCCCGAAAGCAGCTTACGCAGCTGGTCGTCCGTGTATTCCTCTCCGGTTTCCAGAATCTCCACGGCGGTGAGGATAAATCCGGGAGAGCAGAAGCCGCATTGAATGGCGGCCTCGTCCACAAAGGCCTGCTGAATGTCTGCCAGCTCGCCGTTGGGACCCAGCAGGCCCTCCAGCGTGCGGATGGACTTTCCGTCTGCCCAAACCGCAAGATAAATACAGGAGTTGAACGCTTCCCCGTCGATCAGGACGTTGCACGCGCCGCACTCGCCCACCTCGCAGCCCTTTTTCACAGAGGTCATGCGAAAGTCGTTGCGGAGCATATCCGTCAAAGACGCCCGGGTGTCCACCACCCGCTCCACCTCCTTGCCGTTGAGGGTGAAGCGGACGGGTTTATACTGCATCACATGCTTTTCCATCACAGCTCACCTCCTGCCAACCGAACGCTCTCGATAAATCCCCGTTTGGCGCTCTCCACGGCGATGTGCAGCCGGAAATCCCGGCTGGCGCGCCAACTGTCTCTGGGGTTGATATCCTCTTTCACCGCCTGAGCAAACCGCTCGGCCAATTCCACGGATACCGGCTGACCGGCTGCTACTTTCTCCGCCGTTTCCGCCCGCAGGGGAATGGGGCCCGCTACGCCGAAGGCAACCCTCGCCCGTTCCACGGTCTTTTTGTCGGCGGACAGCCGCACGTTTACGGAGGTGCCGAGCGTGGCGATGTCCATGGCATTGCGCATCGCGTATTTGATATAGTGTCCGTAGGTGTTTTCATAGCTTTCCCGGGGAATCAAGACGGCGGTTTGGAGTTCACCCTCCCGGATGTCTACTTTACCGGCCTTAATATAAAACTCCTGAATGGGAAGGCGGCGCACGCCCTCCGGCCCGGTCAGCTCAATCACCGCGTCCCAGGCAAACAGTGTGGCGGCAGAGTCGGCCGAGGTCACGCCGTTGCAGGTGTTTCCACCGATGGTGCCGATGTTGCGAATCTGCGGCCCGCCAACCTGATCCACCGCCTGACCCAGCACGTTGATATATTGCTGAATCAGGGGGTGCTTTGTAATGTGGGAAAAGCTGGTGAGAGAGCCGATGCGCAGCGCGCCGTCCTCTTCCAGACGAACGCCCCGCAGGGCGTCGATGCCGTAGATGGAGATCAGCTCCGCGCCGGCCCGTTTTCCCTCCCGCATCTGGACCAGCACGTCGGACCCTCCGGCGATGATCTGGGCCTGGGGATGCGCCATGCGGAGGGAGACGGCTTCTTCCACGGTGGCTGCCTCATAAAGGGCTTTCATATCATACATATCGTCTTCCTCCTCTCAGTCCTGAATCAGCCCCGCCGCGCGGAACTCCGCGTACAGCACATGGGGCGTAATGGGGCAGCGGTCAATGGCCACACCGGTGGCGTTCAAAATCGCGTTGCGGATAGCTGGTGCGCCGGAGCAGGCAGGGGGTTCGCCCAGTGACTTGGTTCCGTAAGGGGAGGTAGGTTCCGCGTTCTCCACAAACTGCCCCTCCAGATGAGGATGGTCCAAAAAGGTGGACAGCTTATAGTCTAGCAGGTTATCGTTCAGGGGCTTTCCCGTCTTCTCGTCAAATTTCAGTTCTTCCGACAATCCGTAGCCGATGGCCATGGACATGCCGCCGTGAACCTGTGCCTCCGCAAGCTGAGGGTTAATGAGGGTTCCGCAGTCGTGGACGTTTACCAGCTCCAAAAGCTTCACCTTGCACATGGGGATATCCACTTCCACCTCGGCAAAAGAGCAGCCGAAGGAATAGGCGTTGGTCCGGATACTGGCGGTGGTTTCGGCGGTGATGTGGTGGCTGTCGTTCACGGAGTACAGAGCTTCCATCGCCACGTCTCCCAGCGTTTTTAAAATCCGCCCGTCTGGCTTGCGGACGATGTTTCCGTCTATTAAATCCAGATTGGAAACCGGCATACGGGTTTGTTCGTGGGCGATCTGCAAAATCCGCTCCCGCAGGGCAAGGCCGGTCTGCATGATGGAAAAGCCGCCGATATAGGTTTGCCGGGAGGCGTAAGCGCCTGTGCCGAAGGGAGTGATGTCGGTATCCTGCGTGGAGACGACGTGGACATTTTCCACAGGCACGCCAACCGTGTCGGCAACCATCTGGGAATAGGCGGTGTCGCAGCCCTGACCGATTTCCGTCTCGCCGGTCTGGAATTGCAGGGAGCCGTCCTGATTCAGCACCATCCGGCAGGAAGAGCTTTCCATGGAGATGGGCCACACGGCGGTGTTGTACCAGAACACCGCGCAGCCGATGCCACGGCGGATTGGGCCGGTCTGGTTCTTATATTCCTCGTATTTTCTCCGGAAATCGATATAGGCGATGCCCTTATCCATGCACTGGTTGAAGGTGTCGGTATACAGCTCGTTTTTGGAGAAGGCGTCCACATACCCCACAGGCATCAGATGCGCCCGGCGATATGCCACGGGATTCTGGCCCACCGCCTTTGCCACGTCCTCAATGTGGCACTCCCCGGCGAACATGGCCTGCGGGATGCCATAGCCCCGCATGGCGCCTGCGGCGGGCCGGTTGGTGTATACCGACCAGCAGTCGCATTCCAGATTGTCGCAGGGGTAGAGCTGAGGGAAGGCGCCCATGCCCTTGGCCACCACGCCATGGCCGTGGGAAGCGTAGGACCCCTGATTGGAAAATGCCTCGAACTTCCGGGCCACCAGTGTTCCGTCGGGACGGACCCAGGAGATGATGTGGGTGCGGATGGCGTGGCGGACGCGGTTGGAGACAAACGTCTCCTCCCGGGTGCACTCCAGCTTTACAAGACGTCCGCCCACCATCGAGCTGAGCCACGCGCACAGCGGCTCGTACAGCGCGTCCTGTTTGTTGCCAAAGCCGCCGCCGATGTAGGGTTTGATGATGCGGACTTTACCCCAAGGGATTCCCATGGCCTGCCCAACTACCCGGCGGACGATGTGGGGAATCTGGGTGGAGGAAACCACCACCACCCGGCCAGACTCTTCATAGGCAAAGCATCCGTGATTTTCAATGTGGCAGTGCTGAACGGTGGGGGTGTCATACCAGCCCTCGACCCTGATCAGGCCGGGTTCTTGGATAGCTGTTTGATAGTCGCCCCGGCGGATGTCGGTGTGGGCAAGAACGTTGCCGGGGTAGTTCTCGTGAATTTGGGGCGCGTCCGGCTCCATGGCCTTTTGCGGGTCCAGCACGAAGGGAAGCTCCTCATATTCCACCTTGATGGCCCGGATGGCCTGCATGGCGGCAACCTCATCCTCCGCCACCACGGCGGCAACCTCATCTCCGTAGTACCGCACATGTTGGTTCAGCAGCTTCCGGTCTGCCACGTCCTGATGATGTGGGTCCATGGACCAGGGATGGCCTGCGGTGGGAAAAGGAATGTCCGGCACGTCAAAGCAGGTGATGATTTTCACCACGCCGGGGATGCCCTCCGCCTCGCTGATATCCACAGACTTCACGTATCCGTGGGCGATGGAGCTGTGCTTGATTTTTGCGATCAGGGCTGAGCTGTCGCACAAATCATCCATGTATTTTGCACGGCCCGTGGCCTTTTCGTATGCATCAACGCGTATGATGCTTCTGCCGACGCTTTTGCTCATGGTTTGGCCTCCTTTTTATTCACTGAACCGTTCCCTCTCTCTTGACTGGTCATGGGAAAAGTGGATATACTATGGGGTAATATGAAAAACCAAAACGAAGTTTGGGGGTTCCTGTATGAAAAAACCGGGCTGTGTGGTGCTGGCCGCCGGAAACGCCAGCCGCTTTGGCGAAAATAAGCTGGAGGCCGCGCTGGACGGACGTTCTTTAATTCTGCGCTCTTTGGAGACAGTTCCCGCAGAGTGCTTTTCCTCTGTGGTGGTGGTCACCCAGTATCCGGACGTTCTGAAGCTGGCGGGGGAGTTTCACTTTTCCGCCCTGCACAACGACAGGCCGGAGCTGGGCCTGAGCCATTCGCTTCAATTGGGACTTACGGCGCTGCGGGACTGCACCGCCGTGTGCTTTCAGGTGTCAGACCAGCCGCTTCTGCGGCGGGAGTCCGTGACCGCTCTGGTGAATTTCTGGCAGGAGAAGCCGGAGAAGCTTGCCGCCCTTTCCCACGGTGGCGTTCGGGGAAACCCCTGCATCTTCCCTGAGAAATTTTATCCCGAGCTGATGGAGCTTTCCGGTGACGTGGGCGGTGCGGCAGTGATTCGCCGCCACGAGGAGGAGCTGCGGCTTTTGGAAGTTCCCGCCGGGGAGCTTTGGGACGTGGACACGCCCCAGGCGCTGCGCCGGGCGAAGGATTTGCTGGGGGAGGGGAGTGTCCTGTGAATTTTCTGGTTGTGGGCCTTGGCGGGGGCTTGGGGGCCGCCGCCCGGTATGGAATCGGGCTGCTCCCCTGGAGAGGGAGCTTTCCCATTTCAACACTTCTCATCAATCTTTTAGGAGCGGTGGTCATCGGCTTTCTCTCCGGCTTTGCGGTTCGCAGACGGATGGATAACCGGCTTGTGCTGTTTTTGAAGACCGGGCTGTGCGGCGGCTTCACCACCTTCTCCACCTTTTCGCTGGAGTCGGTGCAGCTAATCGCCGCAGGGGACCGGGGACAGGCCGCGCTGTACATATTTCTCAGTCTGGCGGGCTGTCTTCTGGGGGTTTTTCTGGGTCAGGCCCTGAGCCAAACCATGCCGGAATCATAATATCATATCGGAAGCGGCGGTCCTCCCTTGGGAGGGCCGCTTTATTTTTTGGCATAAGGCGTGTTTTCCAGCGGCAGGCTGGTGCGAAACACCCCGTCGTACCGGAAATAGGCGTCGGCGATGGCGGGCGCAGTGGGAATGGAGGTGATTTCGCCAATGCCAATGGCCCCAAGAGCCACGTTCAGGCCCGACTTTTCGACAATCAGGGCCTTCACGTCGGGAATCTGGTTGGAGCGCAGCAGGCCCAGCGTGCCGTATCTGGCAAGGGGTTTGCAGTCCTGAAGGGGATACTTCTCCGTCAGCGCATAGCCCAGAGACATGACCACACCGCCCTCGATCTGCCCCTCCACGGAGGTGGGGTTCACGGCCCTGCCCACATCGTGGGCAGCCACAATCTGATTCACTGTTCCGTCGTCGTTAAGAATGCAGATTTGTGTGGCGTAGCCGTAGGCCACGTGGCTTACGGGGTTGGGTACGTCCGCGCCCAGCGGGTCGGTCTTCGCCAGATATTCTCCGTAAAACTCCTGTCCCTCCAAATCCGCCAGCGTTTTTCCCTTCAGTGCCGCGCAAAGCTGATCGCAGGCACGAAGACAGGCCTCGCCGGTAATCAGGGTCTGGCGGGAGCCGGAGGTGGTGCCGGAATCGGGAGCGAGATAGGTGTTGGATCGCTCGTAGAAAATATCGTCCCGCTTAAGGCCGGTCTTTTCCACCGTCATCTGGGTCAGAACCGTGCCCAGTCCCTGCCCAATGCAGGACGCACCGGCAAAAATGTGGAGCTTTCCGTCCGTCACCGTCAGCCGCACGCGGCCGGTGTCGGGGATGCCCACGCCTACACCCGCGTTTTTCATGGCGCAGCCGATGCCCACGTATTTTGCCGCGTCGTAGTAGGGCTTCACAGCCTCCAGCGTTTCGGCAAGGCCGGTGGATTCGTCCACAAGCTGGCCGTTGGGCAGTTCCTGCCCCGGGCGGATGGCGTTGCGCCAACGGATTTCCCATGGGGTGATCCCCACCAGATCCGCCATCTGGTTCAGGAGACTTTCCACGCAAAAGCAGGTCTGGGTCACGCCGAAGCCGCGGAAGGCCCCCGCGGGGGGGTTATTGGTGTAATAGGCCCAGCCGTCGATTTCAAAGTTCTGATAGTTATAAGGACCGGAGGCATGGGTGCAGGCCCGCTCCAGCACCGGCCCGCCCAAGGACGCATAGGCCCCGGTGTCCGCGATTACCTCCGCCGCCACGCCCTGAATAATGCCGTTTTCATCGCAGCCCATGGAAAACTCCATCTCCATGGGGTGGCGCTTGGGATGGATGAGAAGACTCTCCGCCCGGGAAAATTTCACCTTTACCGGGCGCTTGGTCAGATATGCCACCAGCGCCGCGTGGTGCTGGACGCTTACGTCCTCCTTGCCGCCAAAGCCGCCGCCTACCAGCAGGTTTTTCACTTTTATCTTTTCAGCGGGCAGGCCCAGCATGCCTATAATCTCGTGCTGGGTGTCGTACGCGCCCTGATCTGTGGACCAGACGGTTACGCCGTCTCCTTCCGGAAATGCAACGGCGCACTCCGGCTCCAAAAACGCGTGCTCGGTCCAGGGCGTTGAAAAGCGCTGGGTCAGTATATGCTTCGATTTGGCAATGGCCTCCGCCGGGTTGCCCCGCTGGATGTGCTTGTGGGAGAGAAGATTGCCGCTTTTGTGAACCAGAGGCGCATCGGGCAGAATGGCGTCTCGGGGACTGCGGACCATGGGAAGCTCCTCATAGTCTATCTTCACCAGCGCCTTGGCCTGCGCCAGAATTTCCTGCGACTCGGCGGCCACCACGCAGATGGCGTCTCCCAGATAATGGGTGATGTCGCCCACGGCGATCATGGTGTCCCAGTCCCTTACAAGGTGGCCCACTTTGTTATTTCCGGGGATATCCTCCGCCGTGAAGATGCCAACCACCCCGGGAAGGGCCTTTGCTTCCGCGGTGTGAATGGCCAGCACCCGCGCCCGGGGATAGGCGCTGCGCACCGCGCTGGCATAAAT
The DNA here is from genome assembly GCA_023402075.1 of Bacillota bacterium. Classification (GTDB taxonomy): domain Bacteria; phylum Bacillota; class Clostridia; order Oscillospirales; family Oscillospiraceae; genus Oscillibacter. Next base: position 50,620 of record JAEXCS010000003.1, read on the forward strand.
CATCCCGTCCAGATATACGTCGTCGGGATAAATTCCCGTGCCCGTCACCTTTTCCCGCACATCCACCCGGGGAACCCGTGCGCCAAGGCCCCAGTTCTCGGGGGGCGGAGGAATCGCCCCGGCGCGAAGCACCTCTGCCGCAAGCAAAATTCCGTCTATAATCTTCACATACCCGGTACAGCGGCAGATGTTGTTGCGGATGGCAAAGGCCGCTTCCTCCCGAGTAGGAGTGGGGTTGCCGTCTATCAGCGCCTTGGCTGAAATCACCATGCCCGGAATGCAGAACCCGCACTGCACGGCTCCCGCTGTTCCAAAGGCATAGGCAAACGCGTCTTTTTCAAAGTCGCTCAGCCCCTCCACCGTTACAATGGTTTTCCCCTCCAGCTTGTCTGTCTGGGGAATGCAGGCCTTGGTGGGCTTTCCGTCCACCAGCACCGTGCAAGTGCCGCACGCGCCCTCGCTGCACCCGTCCTTTACGGAAGTGAGATGCAGCTCGTCACGCAGAAACCGGATGAGCTTTTGGTTGTTCGGCACGGTTACAGCTTTGCCGTTTACGGTAAATGTTGCCATCGTGTACTCCTCCTTCAGCTCCGTGCCCGCCCCGGTCCCACGGTATAAATCGGCCGCACTTTCACTGGCGAAAGGTTGACCTTTGCGGTAATTATACAATACCTTTCCGCTCGGCGCAATTGTTGTTTATACAGTTCGTTATACCACTTATAGTATCACGAGTTTTGGGGAGACAACTCCCATCCCACCAGCAGCGCACCCCGGCGAACCGAGATCACAGCTTCCTGCTCTAAAAAGTGATTGCTGACGCCCAGAGGAAATTCCGGCGTGAGCACAGCATCGCTCAGGGGGTATTGAAATCCCGTTTCGTCCACGCCCTCAGCCCGATCCCCCAAACAGAACGCGGAGAAGAGGCCCCACGCTACCTCTTTTTGAAGGGTGAGGGACTCGTTTTCAATGGCCGTCCAGAGAAAGTCGTCGCCGTACAGCCATCCTCGTGCCCCTTTGCGCCGGAGAAAGAGAAGGGATTGCAGGTTTGCAAGGGTGTGGTCCAGCCGCTTTCCGCCGGTAAAGCCGTATAGGTAAAATGTGTCGCAGCCTTTTTCAAGCCCGGTTTTCAGGGCCAGCATGGCGTCGGTGTCGTCCTTCTCGACAGGGGAGCGGTGCACTGCCACGCCGGACGGCTCATCCATGGAGTCGAAGTCCCCCAGCACAAGGTTTGGCGCAATGCCAAGCTTTTGGCACAGAAGATAGCCCGCGTCGGCGGCGATAACAAGGTCACCGGGGGCGGGACGCTCCCGCAGGCCGTAAAAGCTGCCCGCGGCGAAAATAAAACAGCGTTTCATAGGTACTTCCTCTGTTCCTTCCAATTCCGGACGGGTAAAAAATTTGCCTGCCGGTTTTCGCCAAATTATAGCACAATTTTTGTACATTGACAAACGCGGAGCAGGTAAACGGACCCCGGCTCCGCCAAGAGCGGAGCCGGGGTTTTTCGGGGAAATTCCGCTTTTTTGGCGCGGGCAGGTATTACATAATGTGTTCTTTGCAGAAGTTGTCCACTACCCGCACGCCCATTTCGCCCCGATTGGCCACCGGGAAGAGTGCAATGCTTGTTGAGTCAAAGGCCGGACAGAGTTGTTTTTCCGGTTCAAGCCGCAGGGCGGGCGCGTGCCTGACGGAACGGTCAAGCCGCTGTTTTTTGTCCATAAAATCACCCTTCACTAGTTTGTGAACGGGTTTAAAAAGTATTCGAGGTATTTTTAAAAAAAGGGGTTGACAAGTCCGGAATTTTTTGTATAATAATATCTGTTCGCTGCGCATCTCACTTGCGTCTCGGACGGCAGATAGCGGGTTTGTGTAATGGTAGCACGCCGGACTCTGACTCCGTCTGTGAGGGTTCGAATCCTTCACCCGCTGCCAAAAGAAAAGCCTTGTATCCTAAGAGATACAAGGCTTTTCTTATATTTACAATAGCGCTATCACCACAGTTTTTACCACAATTGGCTCAGCAATAGCCCAGCTTAATAGAATAACCGGAACAGTTACAACCGGAAAAAACAATAAAAAATGATATGCTCACAGTGGGGGGGTGGTTTGCAAGTCGGATTAAGCTCAGAACGCCGCCGGAGCCGTATGCTCTTCCTCACCAATCCATGTTCTTCCGCTAAAATAGCAATATTTACAGTTTTTAATCTTATAATATAAAAGCCGGGGTAGCGTTACGCTACCCCGGCTTTGCACTTATTGGAACCTGCTCAGATTTGAGCAGGTTCTTATTTTTTTGCCCCTATGCCTGTTTAGAGTTAATCCCATCAATGAATTTCTCCATTCGGCTGGCGCTGTCCTCTTTCATCTTCTCACTAACATGCCCGTACCGGTCCAACGTGAATGCTGCCGTTGCATGGCCTAAGTTCTCTTGAAGTGTCTTAATATCGTCTCCATTCTGAAGGCTCAGGGTGGCATATGTGTGGCGTAGATCGTGCACACAAGCGCTGTCAGCTCCTATTTGAGCAGCCAGTGCCTTGAAATGGGTATATACCGTGGTAGGGTTCAGGTGTACACCGAATTGATTCGTAAATACAACCGAGCCTCTACGTTCTTTTTCTGAACTCCATCCCTGCCATTGATCGGAAGCTTTCAGCTTAGCGGATAGCTGCTGAATGCTCTGCTGGTGAAGAACCTCCATAACGAACGGTGCGGGTTTGAGTATCCTGGTCTTGTCACTTTTGGTACTGTCAAAGACAAATCCGCCGTCTTTTTTTGGACGCTTTTGGAGTTGTTTGCTGATGGTGATCGTTCCAGATTTGAAGTCTACACTGCTCCATGTCAGGCCAATAGCCTCGCTCTCGCGGAGGCCGCAGAACAGTATTACTTTGAACAGCGGTGAATAGTAAGCATCGCCGTCAACGATATTCAAAAACGCCTTAACCTGCTCTTCCGTCAGTGGCCGGACTTCATTTTTTGGTATGCGTGGCAACTTTATTTTATGGCAAGGATTTGCCCGGATATGCCCAACCGTGACGGCTGTATCCAAAACCGCGCTGAGGACTCCGTGAACATTTTTTACACTTTTCGGACTGAGATTCTTTTTTCGCGTCAAGTCATTTATGAACTTCTGGACAGGTGTAATTCCTGTTCTCTCATCCGGCTTTGCCAAATCACCCAGTTGCGTGGCTCCCAAACTTGGAATGATATGGTTTCTGATTTGGGCGGCGTATGTTTTCCGTGTCAAATATTTCAGGTCGCCTGTATATTCTTCTAGCCATGAATTGCACCATACCTCAAGCGGGATTTTGCTGGGTTCAAAATATTCGTCCTTATCGACTGAGACTGTGACCGCCCGGAGCTTTTCAGCAACCATGGCTTGAGTTTTTCCGGTAATCGTCTTTCTAACAATCTTTCCAGTACCCTTATCAATACCGGCGCAAAACTGCGCTTCCCACCAAGAATACTTTTTCCCATTCCGAATCACGGTTCGTTGCCTGATGCAGCCACTACCATTGGCTCCACGACTACTCTTCATCGCCAAGGCGCTTGCCCCCATTCAAATTGTTTATTGTTTTTGCTAGGCATTCTTCGAAATAGTGATTAAGCAGATCTCTAAATTTGTTTACCACTAATTCTTTCATTGCATCAATTGCGTCATTTGCTGGAATTGGTGCAGCGTTGTAGTTATAAACTTCCATAACTAGGTCTGCATTTTCTTCCATGAGGTCATCATATTTTTTCTCACTATTAATAGTTGCCGCACCGTGAATAATTGCCCATTTAATGATACCTTCCATCCCATCAATGTAATTTATGCCTTTGGTATCTTTTCCTTCTACCGCATGGTTAATAAAAGATGAAAGCGAAATTCGAATTCTCTTATTTTCTCTGTTATCGGCTTTGATCTTTTTAATGGCTTCCGGAGTTAGCCCCAATTCGTCGACTGCTGATGGTTTCCGCTCTGGGTCCATGGTTAATCCAAGTAAATAATCAGTAGAAACATTAAAATAATTTGCTATTTTAACAAGATTATTTATTCCGGATTCTGCGTGATCGCTTCTATAATTGCTCAATGCTCCACTAGCGACCGTACTATCAGAAGATATTTCACGAATATCTTTTCCACACTCTGCTATTAACTCATCTAATCTATCAGCGAAAGATTTCGTCGTTCGTGTACCTTTCATTTTCTCGACCTTTCTTCTTGTTCATCAAAGTGAATGAAATGTTTATGCTGTTCACTAAAAAATATTTCATGAATATTCGTAATCGAGCCCGCGACACGCTATAATCAAATCATGAACGTTGTTGATGTTGCGTTCATGATCGTATTCTAACACATGTTTTTTTATAGTCAACAACAAATATTAAGGGGAGGTGCAAGAGCACTATGCGCAACCAGGATGTTAGGCAGGCCGCCAAAGAATCCGGCGTCAAGCTTTGGGAGATTTCGGACCGTTTGGGGCTTTACGATGGAAACTTTTCTCGTAAACTCCGCCATGAGCTTTCGCCCGAGGAAAAGTCCCGCATTTTTGAAATCATCCGCGAAATTCGAGGTGAGCATAATGGAACAATCAAAAACTGAAAGCCTTACCCTGTCTGTTGCGGAAGCGGCCGCTGAGCTTGGTTGTTCCACGCGGTTTCTCTATGAGCTTTGCCGCCGAGACGATTGTTCATTTTCTTTTCGCTTGGGGCGCAAGATCCGTATCTCTAGATCCGATTTCGAAAATTTTATTGCTGAGCAGGTGCATAGCGGAGTGAGGCGGTGATTTGCATTGTGGATCGAAAGCCATCAGGAACTTGGGCGACACCCTAAAACAAAGAAGCTGAGCCGACAGCTAAGTATCTCGATTCCAACGGCAATCGGTCATTTGCGTCTTCTGTGGTGGTGGGCGCTCGACTTTGCGCAGAATGGTTGTCTAAGCAAATATGATGCTGGCGATCTGGCTGATGCAATGCTTTGGACTGGAGATGCACAACAGCTCCTTGATGCTTTGGCCATGCCTGTTTTTTACACTTTTTTGTAATGCTTTATTGAAAAATTTGCTTGCAAACGAATGATTTTAATTATATGAGTTGTTTTTGACTTGGCGCTTTTTGAGATTAACGCTCATGCTTTAGTTATAATGGCCATTTATTGGTAGCTTTTTTCCCAAAATCGTAGATTCAATCAAATTTTCAAATCTTTTTCAATTTTTTGCCTGTTGGCCTGAAAAATGCTTTACAAAGTTAGGTTATAACAGGAGGGTTTGCAATGAATCAAAATAAAAAAGCGTTTATTACAGCGGAAATTACAGGGGCGGCATATGATTTGGGCATGAGCCCGTATCTTCCCATTACGTCACAACAGATAATCGATGAGGCGGTTCGTTCCTATGAAGCGGGGGCTTCCGTAGCACATATTCATACGCGAACTGCAAGTGTCGGCGGGCCAGACGGAGATGTGGCACGGATATGCGAAATTGTGGGTGGGATTCTGCGGCGCTGCGACGTGATTGTCTGCGTAGGTTCCGGCGGAAGTCAAACGATGTCTCCGGAAGAAAGGCTGAAGCCTATTGCGCAATTGCAGCCGGAAATAGCGGATTGCAACGTCGGCCCCATGAATGCTGGTTCATCCGGTATTACGGAAAAAAATTCAGACCGGCGCGGCCTTGAGAAATTAAATCTCCGCAAAGCAAGACGGGGTGCATTTACCGATGTATGCGCCAATATGGAAACCTTCATGCGTTTGATGGAGGCAAATGAGACGCGTCCGGAGTTCGAAATTTACGATCCCAGTATGCTGAACAATGTGACTTGCTTGGTGAAAAGCGGACTTGTTAAACCGCCTGTTTATCTTCAGTTTGTGTTGGGTGCGCAGGGCGGCGTTGCTGCGTCTGTCAAAAATCTGCTTTTTTTAAAAGAAACCGCAGATTTGCTGCTGGGGGACGGCAATTACATCTGGTGTGCTGGCGGGGTGGGACGCCAGCAGATGGCAATGGCGGCAGCCGCGCTGGCGATGGGCGGCAATGTCCGCGTGGGTCTGGGAGACAGCTTGTATCTTCGCTCCCGCGTTCTGGCGCAGTCCAACGCCGAGCAGGTAACCGCCGTTCGAAGTGTTGCCGACGCATTAGATATTGAACTGGCAACGCCCGCGGAGGTCCGCGGAATACTTGGCCTGAAAGGCTCGCACCGAGTCATTTTGCCATAATACAGAATGCGTGCTCGTCGTGCGTTTCCGCCGATGCGGGGCCGCTTTAATTTTTTTGCGGTGGCCGCTTAAAATGACGTTTACGCATCCTGATTAAAAAAGCCCTTATATGAGCCGGAGACAGAGTAAGTGGATCAGCGGAATTGTCAACACAGAAAGCAGCGTGCTGACAATGACGCAGGCCGCTGCCAGATGGTTGTCTTTGTGATACTCCTTTGTAAACATCACCGTCATGGCTCCCGCAGGAAGTGCGGCCAAGATTACCGTGACGCCCACAACGGTGGCTTGCGTCATTCCAGCCAGCTTGAGCAGCGCCAGCACAATCAACGGCATTCCAAGCAGACGCCAAAAGCACAGCTTCCAAATTTCCTTGCTTCGAAACATTTCAAGCTTTAAGTCGGAAATGACACAGCCAATTAGAATCATAGACAGCGGGGTTGTACAATTTCCAAGGGAAGAGACGGCGCTTTCAAGCGGAACGGGCAGTTTAATATCCAGCCATACCACCGCAAGACCCAAAACAACCGCCCATAGGGGCGGTGAATTGAGCAGGCGTTTCATCCAACCGCTTGATTTTTCCGCCACAAAATAGGCAATTCCAATGGTTAAAATGAAAATGCGCGCCGGAAGCAGCGCCACGGAAAGCAGCAGAATGCCCTCCGCCCCATAGATTCCGCCAATGACCGGAATACCCATGAAATTACCGCTGGGGCAAAGAATTGCAAAGCGCAGCACCGGCTGCTGCACGGTGGGTTTTTTCCGATAAAGCAGGGTGCCGACAAGCATGTAAAGCAGATGGACGGCAATGGTGATCAGGATAATCATAAGGGAGCTTTTTAAGATGTCCTCGGGAATGTCTTCTAAGAACGCCGAAAATACGCTGCATGGCAGAATTAAATTAATCATCATTTTGGAAAGGCCGTCGCTGACGCCTTCTGTGATGACTCCCGTTTTCTTACCCACGGTCCCCATTAAAATCATCACCAATAAAGAGCACTGCAACTGCAAAATTGTCATTGTCATTATTCGGTTCTCCCATCCGGTTGTACAAGTCGTTTTTAGTCGTTTCATTTCAGATTGTCATTGAATATAACAGCAATTTACATACCAGTTCCTTTATTTCGTGCAAATACATGTTCCGGAATAGGGAAGATATCAGAAATCCATGCTCCAGTGTAAAAGATGGCATGAAAAATGCTAGTCTTAAGATTGGGTTA
>JAEXCS010000033.1 GCA_023402075.1 Bacillota bacterium
ACGGCGCAGCACCCGGCGGTGTGCTGGAGCATCCCGGCACGATCAAAGACCCGCAGCGCGTCCGGGACGCGTGGCAGTCCCAGTTTGGCGGCAGCTCCAACAGCAACAAAATTGCCGTCCTCGAGGAAGGAATGAAATATACGCCCATCGGCATCTCGCCGGAGCAGGCACAATTCCTCGAAACGCGAAAGTTCCAGATCAATGAGATCGCTCGAATTTTTCGGGTGCCGCCCCACATGGTCGGCGACCTTGAAAAGTCGAGCTTTTCTAATATTGAACAGCAGTCGCTGGAGTTCGTGAAGTACACCCTCGACCCTTGGGTCATTCGCTGGGAGCAGTCCATCATGCGGACGCTCCTCTCAACGGAGGAAAAGACACGGTATTTTGTCAAATTCAATCTGGAAGGTCTGCTTCGCGGTGACTATGCCTCGCGCATGAGCGGATACGCCACAGCAAGGCAGAACGGCTGGATGTCTGCAAACGACATCCGTGAGCTTGAGAATCTCGACCGTATCCCCGCCGAGGAGGGCGGCGATCTCTATCTTATCAACGGCAATATGCTTCCGCTTGCCAATGCGGGTGCTTTTGCAAATACAACACAAACCTATGACGGAAAGGAGGAAACAGATAATGACCAATCCGAAGAAGTTCTGGCATTGGAAAAACGAATCCAGCGCAGAGCCGGAAACTGAGCGAGTGCTTGAGCTCTACGGCACCATTGCGGAGGAAAGCTGGTGGGACGATGAAGTCACACCGCAGATGTTCCGTGATGAACTGCTTGCAGGTTCCGGCCCCGTGACCATCTGGATCAACTCGCCCGGTGGCGATTGCGTGGCGGCAAGCCAGATATACGCCATGCTCATGGATTACAAGGGCGACATCACCGTCAAGATTGATGGTGTGGCCGCATCCGCCGCAAGCGTAATCGCTATGGCGGGTACCAAGGTGCTCATGGCATCGACCGCACTCATGATGATCCACAATCCCGCAACACTTGCTATCGGCGACAGGGCCGAAATGCAGAAAGCGATAGATATGCTCTCCGAGGTTAAGGAAAGCATCATTAACGCATATGAGATTAAGACCAATATGCGCCGATCCAAACTCTCACAGCTCATGGACGCGGAGACATGGATGAACGCAAACAAGGCAATAGAATACGGCTTTGCCGACGGCATTCTGGAGGACAAAAAGAAATCCTCTGATGCCGTGGTTTCTTTTGCCTTTTCCCGCAGGGCCGTTACCAATTCGCTGATGAGCAAGCTGCACATCAACGCCGCAGATAAGACACCAGCACCACACGGACGTTCAGTTGACGAGCTAAAAAAGCAGCTGAACGACATCAAAAACTATATTTAACAGGAGGATTTGTTTATGAACATCGTAGAAATGCGCGATAAGCGCGCGAAGCTGTGGGCTACAATGGAGGGGTTCCTCGACACGCACCGCAGTGAAAAGGGTGTGCTGTCCGTTGACGACGACATTACCTACAACAACATGGAAAAAGAACTGAACGATCTCACAAACGAGATTAAGCGCACGGAGCGCCGGGACGCTATCGAGGCGGAACTCAAGAAGCCCGTCGGCGTTCCTCTCACCGAAAGGCCTATGAAGCCCAGTGCGGAGGAAAAGCAGGGCCGCGCCTCCAATGCGTATAAGGAGGACTTCGGACTGCACCTTCGCGGCAAGCACCTGCTCCACAATGTCCTCTCCGAGGGCGTTGACGCCAATGGCGGATACCTTGTCCCTGAGGAGTTTGAGCAGCAGATCGTGCAGGCGCTGAGAGAGGAAAACGTGATGAGAAAGCTCTGCAAGGTCATCACGACTGCCAATGAGCGCAAGATTCCCGTTTCCGGCACACACTCTGTCGCAGCGTGGACTGCCGAGAATGCAGCCTACACCGAAAGCAATCCCACCTTCGACCAGAAGACTATCGATGCGTATAAGCTGACCGACCTTATCAAAGTCAGCATCGAGCTTCTGGACGACAGCGCATTCCCTCTGGAACCGTACATTGCGCAGGAGTTTGCCAGCGCATTCGGCGTCGCCGAGGAAACGGCTTTCTGCGTCGGCACCGGCTCCGGGCAGCCTACCGGCCTGTTCACCGCGAACGGCGGTACGGTCGGCATCACTGCGGCTGGCGCTACGGCAGTCACCGCTGACGAAATCATCTCTCTGATCTACGCCCTGAAAGCGCCCTACCGCAAGAATGCCAAGTTCCTTATGAACGATTCCACGGTCGCCGCGCTTCGCAAGCTGAAGGACGGCAACGGTCAGTATCTGTGGCAGCCCTCCGTACAGGCAGGTCAGCCGGACAAGCTACTTGGTTATGATATATATACCAGCCCCTATGTTCCCGTTATGGCGGCTGGCGCTTATGCCATTGCCTACGGCGACTTCCAGAACTACTGGATTGCAGATCGCACCGGCAGAACCGTTCAGCGTCTGAACGAGCTGTATTCCACCAACGGTCAGGTGGGCTTTGTCGCCACTGAGCGTGTGGACGGTAAGATCATCCTGCCCGAAGGCATTCAGCTCCTCAAGATGCACGAGTAAGGAGGACTAACCTATGAGCTATAACGCAAAAAACTACACTGAACAGGGCGGCGAGAAAACCGTTATCGGCGGTATGCTGGAGATCAAGGAGGGAGCCTCGGTGACGGGGCTTCCTTCTTCATTTACCCCTGCGGCAAATCAGGCAGACAGCGCCGCTACCACCATCGCGGGTCTCAAGGATGACTTCAACGCTCTGCTTTTAAAGTTAAAGACCGCCGGTCTGATGGAAGCAGACGCGGAGAGTGAGTAAAGGAGGCAGCGGTGATAAACACTCTGCTTGAAAAGGTCAAAGCCAATCTCATTCTGGAACACGATGCGGATGATGAGCTTCTGCAAATGTACATCACCGCCGCCACCCGATATGCCGAAAGCTATCAGCATCTCACCGAAAGCTACTACGACTCCAATACCATGCCCCCTACTACAGAGCAAGCCGTCATCATGCTGTCATCCCATTTCTACGAATCCAGGGATGGCAGCACTGGCGGCTTTTTTGCAGACAGCGTTCAGGCGGGGCAGCAGGTGTGGAATACCGTTAATCTGCTGCTCCGGCTTGAGCGAGATTGGAAGGTGTGACATGAGCTTTGGTAAGATAAACACCTTCATAGATATTCTTGAAATACAAAAAGCGGAAGATGAAGACGGGTATGACACAGAAACGGAGGTTGTTGTAGCCTCCGTTAGGGCATATCGGGAAGGTCGGCACGGCAGTAAAAAGTGGGCTAATATGGCGGTTTATTCCGAAGCAACAGAGCTGTTTCAGTTTCGCTGTATACCAAATATAACAGTGAACACTTCAATGACCATTGAAAACAATGGTCAGCGTTTTGAAATCACATCCGTTGAAAACATAAAGGGGCGTGGGATGTACCTTGAGGTTCTTGCGAAAACAAAGACCCAAGGTGGGTAACGCCAGAATCGAGGTCAATATGAAGGAATTTTGGAATGTAATGCAGGTGACCTTTGCCGCCATTGGCGGCTGGTTCGGCTGGTTTCTCGGAGGGGCTGACGGCTTCCTCTACGCGCTCATCGCCTTTGTGGTCATCGACTACATAACCGGCGTCATGTGCGCAATCGTTGACCACAAGCTGTCCAGCGCGGTCGGCTTCAAGGGCATCTTTAAGAAGGTGCTCATTTTTATTATGGTCGGTGTCGGCAACATCATTGACGTACAGGTGCTCGGACAGGCCGGTGTGCTGCGCACGGCGGTCATCTTCTTTTATCTATCCAATGAGGGCGTGTCGATGCTTGAAAATGCCGGACATCTTGGACTGCCCATCCCGGCGAAGCTTAAGGACATTTTAGTACAGCTTCACAGCAGATCGGAGGATAAATAGATGAACCTGCATAAACTCATTTTGACGAACAATGCCTGCTACAAAGCGGGCAAAACCATCACACCGAAAGGTATCATGGTGCATTCCACCGGGGCAAATAACCCAAACCTAAAACGCTACGTGGGACCCGATGATGGTTTACTCGGCAAGAACCAGTACAATAACCACTGGAATCAGGACAAGCCGGATGGACGGCAGGTCTGCGTCCACGGTTTCATCGGTAAACTGGCTGACGGAAGCATAGCCACCTACCAGACCCTACCGTGGAATTACAGGGGTTGGCATGCCGGAGGTGAAGCGAACAATACCCATATCGGCTTTGAAATCTGCGAGGACGGTCTGACCGATGCCTCGTATTTTTCTGCTGTTTACAAGGAGGCCGTGGAGCTTTGCGTGTATCTTTGTAAGCAGTACGGGCTGACGGAGAAGGATATCATCTGCCACTCGGAGGGATATAAGCTGGGCATCGCCAGTAACCACGGCGACGTCATGCACTGGTTTCCGAAGCATGGCAAGTCGATGGATATCTTTCGTGCTGATGTAAAGGCTGGGCTGGCGGCAACGGAAGCACCCACTCCCGTCACACCGACTGCGCCAAAGAAATACTACCGTGTACAGGTCGGAGCGTATTCCGTTAAGGCAAACGCAGACGCCATGCTTGCCAAGATTAAGGCGGCTGGCTTTACGGATGCCTTCATCAAGTACAGTGAGTGAACATATACGTATTGATGCCTACTGGAGATTATCTCTCCGGTAGGCATATTTTTTTGCTCATTTTTTGTACGATGGACTTCTTTTTTTCCAGTGGGTAGTGAGGACAAAAGTTCTCGGACTGGAGGACAATCTCATGACAAATGAGCAAAAAGAACGAATCACAACCATGCGACAGGGCGGCATCGGATATATAAAGATTGCCCAGGAGCTTGGGCTTTCCGAAAATACGGTAAAGTCTTATTGTCGCAGGCAAAAAAGTGTTGTCACTAAGGACGAAACCGCCCGGTGTGCGGAGTGCGGAAAACCTATTGATATCAGCACACGCGGCGGTCGGCGCTTCTGCTCCGATACCTGCCGAATGAAATGGTGGAACAAGCACCCAAAAGCTGATATGCCGTACACGGCGAACTGCGCCTGCTGCGGTAAAGAAATGCAAATGCGCCGCAAGGGCGAGCGCAAGTATTGTTCTCACCGCTGCTATATCGCTGCTCGTTACAAGGATGGTGGCAGGAATGACTGATTTTCAGAAAGTCCAAGCCTACCTGTCCGCTATGGCACAGGCGCAGATTATGCTCAAAAATGGCATCATCGGCAAGGATGACATTGTATCAATTGAGCACAAGTTAGCCGAGAAATATGGGCTTAAAATCGGCAGTATATATCGCGAAATTGACTTGATAAATGTTACTTTTGGAGCGAACATGGTGTAAGGCGAGGAGGTGAAATTATGTCGAAAAAAGTAAGAAAAATGCCGCAGAAGCCGCGATTGGAACAGCCAAAAAAGGTCGCCGCTTATGCTCGGGTTTCCACGGGTAAGGACGCGATGCTCCACTCGCTGTCCTCACAGGTCAGCTATTACAGTAGCCTAATACAAAATCACGCAGGGTGGCTTTATGCAGGCGTTTATTCAGACGAAGCACTGACCGGCACAAAGGAAAGTCGAAGCGGATTTCAAAATCTTCTCGCAGACTGCCGTGCCGGAAAAGTGAACTTGATACTGACCAAGTCCATCTCCCGTTTTGCTCGGAACACGGTAACACTACTGGAAACAGTCCGTGAACTGAAAGCTTTGGAGGTGGATGTTTTTTTCGAGGAACAGAATATTTACACAATGAGCGCCGAGGGTGAGTTGATGCTTACTATACTCGCATCTTATGCACAGGAGGAAAGCCTGTCAGCAAGCGAGAATCAGAAGTGGCGCGTCCGCAAGGGCTTTGAGAACGGTGAACTGCTCAACTGGCGGTTTCTGTTTGGATATAGCATATCGAAGGACGGTATTGAGATTGATACCGCCACTGCACCGATTGTTCGTGAGATATTTGCCCGCGTTATCGACGGAGAAACCTTCGGAGCAATTAGCAAGAATTTGAATAGTCGAGGCGTGCCTGGTGCGCTTGGCGGCAAATGGTGCGCCCAGCGCATACGCGAAACGGTCGGCAATGAAAAATATACAGGCAACGCCATGCTACAAAAGCACTACCGAAATAATCATCTGGAAAAAAAGAAATGCCGCAACACTGGTGAGCTGCCGATGTTTTTCGCGGAGGAAACGCATCCCGCCATCATCGACATGGATACCTTCAATGCGGCACAGGTAGTTTTACAGAGAATGAAGGAAGCTGCCCAAGGCAGACCCCGCCCACAAAAAAGCGAGTTCACCGGTAAAATCTACTGCCCATTCTGCGGAAAATACTACAAACGAAATACCTGCAACGGTTCGGTTGGCTGGAACTGCTCCACTTTTCTCACAGAGGGTAAAGCGTACTGCCACGGCAAAAAAATACCCGAAGCTACGCTACAAGCCGTGTGCGCCGAGGTGATTGGGACGGAAACCTACAATTCGACAGTATTCGACGCACAGGTTGACCATATCGAAGTACCGGAAGATAATCATCTGCGTTTTGTTTTCAAGGACGGTAGCACAGTTGAGCGCACATGGGCAGACCGCTCACGGCGGGAAAGCTGGACACCGGAAATGAAGCAAGCCGCTGCCGATCGAACACGCATCCAAAGGAGGAAAAAACAATGCCAAGAGTAACGACAATACCAGCGACAAAAAACAAGTTCACGGCGCTACCGACAGCGTCCATTGCAAAGCGACGCACTGCCGGGTATGCCCGTGTTTCCACGGATAAGGACGAGCAGTTTACCAGTTACGAGGCACAGGTCGATTATTACACTAAGTACATTCAGTCCAGAGAGGACTGGGAGTTCGTCACGGTTTATACGGATGAGGGCATTTCGGCTTTGGATACTAAGCACCGAGAGGGATTTCAACAGATGGTGCGGGATGCGCTGGATGGCAAGATAGACCTCATCGTAACAAAGTCGGTTAGCCGATTTGCGAGAAACACAGTTGACAGCCTTGTTACCATCCGCAAGCTGAAGGAAAAAGGTGTGGAGTGCTATTTTGAGAAAGAAAATATTTTTACCTTTGATGGAAAGGGCGAGCTGCTTCTTACCATTATGAGTTCTCTGGCACAGGAAGAAAGCCGCTCCATTTCGGAGAATGTCACATGGGGACAGCGTAAGCGTTTCTCGGATGGCAAGGTTAGCGTCGGCTACTCGCAATTTCTCGGTTTTGATAAGGGCGAGGACGGAACCCTTAAGGTAGTGCCAGAGCAAGCCGAAACGGTACGGCTCATCTATAAGATGTTCCTTGAAGGAAAAACCACACAGGGCATTGCCAATTATCTCATGGAACACGGCATTCTCAGCCCTGCCGAAAAGAAAACATGGCGGTCATCCACGGTTGCCAGCATCCTCACCAACGAGAAATATAAGGGCGATGCGCTTCTCCAAAAACGGTTTACAGTTGACTTTTTAACGAAAGAACTGCGGGTAAATAACGGCGAAGTACCCCAATATTATGTGGAAAATTCGCACGAAGCCATCATCGCCCCGGAGGAATTTGAAACGGTGCAGGAAGAAATGGCGCGACGCAAAGAACTGGGCAGAGCTTACAGCGATAAGGCTTTTCACAGTAAAATCATTTGCGGAGACTGTGGCGGTTTCTACGGCCGAAAGGTCTGGCATTCCACAGATGAATATAGAAGTGTGATATTCCAGTGCAATCAGAAATTCAAAAACATGAAAAAGTGCACCACGCCCACACTCACCGAGGACGAAATCAAACAACGTTTCCTCGTCGCCTACAATGAGTTGATGGGCAATCGCTCCACAGTGCTTGCTGACTGCGAGCTTATCCGGCAGACGCTCTGCGACACGGCTGCACTTGCTACCGAAATGCAACAGGAACAGGATGAAATGACGGTTGTGTCCGAGCTTATGCAGGCGCATATAAAAAAGAATGCGTCCGTCGCCCAGTCGCAGGAAGCCTACGCACTGGAAGCCGGACGTATTGAAAATCGCTATAACGCCGCTTTTGAACATTACACCGCACTCGAAACGGAAAAAGAAAAGCGGATGCGAAAAAGCAAGGAAATCAGCACTTTTATCACAACGTTGAAAAAGCAGCCGATGATCTTGCCGGAATGGAACGAGCGACTTTGGATTACGCTACTCGACATGGCAATCGTTCAGCGGGATGGCAGTATCGTGTTTCGGTTCAAAAGCGGGAAAGAAATCATAAAGTAAATAAATACGCAGATATAAAATCTGATCTTGAGCTTCCTGTTGGTCTGACGCGGGAGTACATGGAAGATTTACAGTTCCTTGCACCAAAAGAAAACCTCGTTTTTATGGGTGCTGTTGGCACCGGCAAGACACATTTGGCAACTGCCCTCGCCTTGAAAGCCTGCCAAGAGGGACGGCGGGTACGGTTCTTTACCGCCGCAGCCCTCGCTAACATCCTGCTGGAAAAGAACAGCCGTGGTACGCTGAACAATTTCTTGGGGACGCTGAAAAAGGTGGAGCTGATTGTGCTTGACGAGATTGGCTTCGTACCGCTGCACAGGGACGCTGCCGAGCTGCTGTTTCAAGTGGTCTCGGATTGCTACGAGCGCAAAAGCCTGATTATTACATCCAATCTGGAGTTCTCTCAGTGGAACACGGTCTTTGGGGACAACCGCTTGACCGCAGCACTGATTGACCGGCTCATCCACCATTCTCATATTTGCATTTTCTCTGGTGAGAGCTACAGGCTTACGCAGTCCATGCTCCGCCAGAAATCCAAGAAAGGAGCTACCCGATGAATACTGCTTTGACCGCCGAAGAAAAGTGCCGCCTCCGCAAATGGATTGCTGACGGAAATGACCCTGCCGACAATCCGTGGCTCATGTCTGGAAAGGATGGCAGGCCGTTGGATTTCATTACCGCATGGCGTGATATGCTCAGCTTGGAAGCAGAGCACATGGTGGGCCTCTGAAAAGGTCCCCAAAAGGCGCTCCAAAAATGCAGAATTGGGTCTCCAAAAAGGTCCCCAAAAATGCAGAACCGGGCCTCGTAAAAGGCTCGCCAAAAGTACAGCGTTGGGCCCCAAAAAGGGCTCGGCAACCAACCATGCTGGTGCTGACCAGACTATGTACTTCTCGGGGCCCTTTTTATGCACTTTCTACTTGACGAACACACTCCCATGAAATCAGAGATTTCATGGGAGCCTGTAAAAGAGAAAAATGAATCAATTACTTCAAAGCGGGGGTTTCTGAGCGGACCGCTTTCTTCCGTACCAGATAAGCTGATGGGGGTAGACGGCGCTGGCCGCGGCGATTTAGTTCACATAATTCCTCTTTGAATGCCAACAGAGCGGATACTTAAAACCTGTTTGTCTAACAAGTTGGACATAATAGGCTTCGTACACAAAACAAGACAAAATTCTCTGTTGACAGATGGGCTGAAGGAACATATAATACTCAGTAATCTCTTTGCACTGCATTACATTCTGTAAAAAGAATGCGAGATCTACAGTACAAACTGAGCAGGCGATGGACCTTTTTTAAAGGTTCGTGGGGCCGGGCCACCCGACAAGTGGCAACAGATTGCAGTGATGCGCACATCTGTGGGACAGTTGTATGTTCCATAGGTGTGCGCTATTTTTATACCTTGGACAAACGACCTTGTATGGAGTGCCATAAGAGAAATCAAACGACGCCGAGAGGCGAAAACGGAGGTTTCTTTATGACAGACAACGGAAAAAACATGGCGGGACTCAGCTCCGCCGACGCGAGGCGATTGCAGCAGCAATACGGTAAAAATGAACTGACACCGCAGAAAAAGGAAAGCTTTCTGCAAAAGACGTTCCATATTATCTGCGAGCCGATGTTCCTTTTGCTGATTGTGGCCGCAGTTATTTATTTCGTTCTTGGGGAACCGAGAAACGGCGCGATCATGCTGATTTTCGTAATCGGCATGATCAGCATCGACGTGATTCAGGAATGGAAAACCGATCAGACACTCAACGCGCTCAAGGACTTGTCCGCGCCGCACATAAAGGTCATCAGAGACGGCGGTGAAACCGTGATCGCCAGCGCGGATCTTGTGCCGGGGGATTTGATGCTGATCTATGAAGGCGTCAAGATTCCCGCCGACGGCGTCGTGGTCAGGTGCAACGACCTGTGCGTGGAGGAGTCTTCCCTCACCGGCGAGGCGGAAGGCGTCTGGAAGATACCCAACGAAAGCGCCGAGCCGACGGAGGATTCCTGGCGCAAGGATTATTGTTATGCGGGTACTCTTGTTACGCAGGGTACGGGCACCGTTCTGGTCGATAGAATCGGCGCGGAAACCGAGTACGGAAAAATCGGCAAAAACGTGGCGGACGCCCCGGATGAGCCGTCACCTTTACAGAAGCAGACAGGCAGGCTTGTCAGAACATGTGCCGGGATTGCGGGCGTACTGTTTGCCCTTGTCGGCGTGATCACCTATTTCAATCTGCCCGACCACGCGCTTGGCGCCCGTTTGACGGAAAGCGTCCTGTCCGGCATCACACTTGCAATGGCTATGATTCCCGAAGAATTTCCCGTGATTTTGACGGTGTTTCTCTCCATGGGCGCATGGAGGCTTGCGAAGAAGCAGTCGCTGGTCCGAAAGCTTCCGTCCGTCGAAACGCTTGGCTCCGTATCGGTGCTGTGCGTGGATAAGACGGGAACCATTACGATGAACCAGATGGCGGTCCAAGAGACTTGGGCGCCTAACGGCGACGAACACGCTTTGATTGAAATCATGGGGCTTGGCTGTGAAACGGATGCCTATGACCCAATGGAGAAGGCAATGCTTTCCTATTGCGACAGCCGTGGAATTTCCAAGGATGATCTCTTCGGCGGTGAATTGATCAGCGAGTACGCCTTCACCAACGAGCTGAAAATGATGGGGCACGTCTGGCGCAGGGACGGTAAGATTGTAATTGCAGCAAAGGGCTCATCGGAAAAAATTCTGACCATCTGCAATATCACGGAAGCCGAAAAAGAAGCCGCCGAGCAAAAGATTGCTGAAATGTCCAAAGAGGGGCTGCGCGTTATCGCGGTTGCAACCGCAACTCCGGCCTCGGTGGAAGACGTCCCAGCAGGCATCACCGAATGCAGACTTAATCTCTGCGGCCTGATCGGACTTGCCGACCCTCCCCGGGAGAGCGTCAAGGCGGACATCGCCCTCTGCCGCAGGGCCGGTATCCGCGTCGTGATGATTACCGGCGACAACGGAATCACCGCCGCGTCCATCGCAAGAAAAATCGGCATGGAACACTGTGACAATATCATTACCGGCGATATGCTGAATGAAATGTCCGACGATGAACTGCGGGAAGCGGTCAAAGATGTCTCCATCTTCTCCCGCGTTGTTCCGGAACATAAAATGCGAATTGTCAAGGCATTTAAAGAAAACGGCGAGATCGTCGCCATGACGGGCGACGGAGTGAACGATGCGCCGGCTCTGAAATATGCCGACATCGGCATCGCCATGGGTAAGCGCGGAAGTGAGGTTTCCCGTGAGGCTGCCGATCTCATCCTGATGGACGATAACTTTACGACCATTGTCGAAACCGTCAGAGACGGGCGGAGAATTTACGACAATATCCGAAAGGCGGTGGGGTATGTATTTACCATCCATATCCCCATCGCATTCACATCGCTGCTTGCCCCAATCCTCGGGGTTGCGCCCGCCGCGCTGATGCTCTTGCCGCTGCATGTTGTTTTACTTGAGCTTCTCATTGACCCGACCTGCTCCATCGTATTGGAACGCCAGCCCGCTGAAACCGACATCATGACCCGCAGACCGCGCGATCCGCAGGCTAAGCTTTTAGACCGACGGCTCCTGGCCAAAAGTGTGATTCAGGGGCTCGCTGTTTTTGCCGCTTCCTTCGGCATATACTTTACAACTCTCGCGGGCGATCCCGCGAATGCGCCCGTCGCCCGCACCATGGGCCTTGTTGTCATCATGCTGTCCAACCTGCTCCTGGTTCAAGTGAACAGCTCCGATCGTGATTTTGCGCTTCAGTCGATAACCCGCCTTGCAAAAGACGGGGTTATGTGGGCGGCCAATATCGGCACATTACTCATGCTGGCAGTGATTCTCTATACGCCGCTTTCCCATTTGCTGAAGCTCGCGCCGCTCACGGCCGGGCAGTTCTTTGGCTCGGCAGGCATTGCCGCGGCGGCAGTGCTGTGGTATGAAATCGTGAAGCTGATCAATCGAATCCGCAATAGGTAGTCCCACATAAAATAAAAATACCGCTGCCAATTGATTGGCGGCGGTATTTTACATGCCGGCTCTTAAAATTTCTATTGTAACCAATGTTACTTTGTGATATATTTGTATTGTAACCGATATTACAAATACGAGGTGGCTATATGGATCAAAATAAATGGATTGCGATCAATTACACGCTGCAAAGAGAACCGTCAAGGGCTCGGGTGTCCATATGGAGAAAGCTGAAAAAAATTGGAGCGGTCAGCATCCAGCAATCCATGTGGATCTTGCCTTCAAGTGATGAAAACAGCAGCTTGTTTCATGAGGTCAAGAATGAGGTTTCCCGGAACGGCGGCGAGGCGTTCATGCTGACGTTCTCCGCCGACGAGGACGGAGAAAAAATGATGATCGATAAGTTCAACGCGGCAAGGGACGGGGAATACGGGGAGCTTTTTGAGCAATGCGAAGATTTTTTCAAGGAAATTGACAAGGAAATTGCTCGTCAGAATTTTACGTTTGCCGAGATCGAGGAAAACGAGGAAGAGCTCGACAAGCTGAAGCAATGGCATAAAAAAATAGCCGCAAGAGATACCTTCGGCTCGCCGCTTCGGGAAAAGGCAGAATCGATGCTGTCAAAATGCGCGGAGCTTCTGGACGGCTTCTGTGACAAGGTCTATGAATACAATGAGAAATCGTAGGTAAGGAATCATGAAAAAGAAGAAAGTTATCTCCAATATCATACTGCTCGGCCTTGTCAGCCTGTTCGTAGATATGAGCACCGAAATGGTTTACCCGCTTGTTCCGCTCTTTTTGACGGCTACGCTTGGGGCATCTCCCGCCATCGTTGGCATCATTGAAGGAATCGCCGAGAGCGTCGCATCACTACTGAAGGTTTTCAGCGGCTATATCGGAGACGTATACCACAATAAAAAACGGCTAGCTTTTGCCGGATATTCCACGGCTGTCGTTTATAAGATTTTTCTTCTCCTGGCAGCATCCTGGCCCGGCGTTTTGGTCGCGCGCGTGATCGACCGCACGGGGAAAGGCATCCGCACCGCACCGCGCGACGCGCTGGTCGCACAGTCAAGCGACGTCAAAAAGCTCGGCGGTTCCTTCGGCCTGCACAAGATGCTGGAT
The DNA here is from genome assembly GCA_023402075.1 of Bacillota bacterium. Lineage (GTDB taxonomy): Bacteria > Bacillota > Clostridia > Oscillospirales > Oscillospiraceae > Oscillibacter. Next base: position 13,323 of record JAEXCS010000033.1, read on the forward strand.
ATGGCCGGTTCGGCGCTCGGGGCTCTGCTCGCGTTCATTTTTGTGGCGACAGACTTTGGGTTTCACAAAGCTTTCCTGTTCTCTATCATCCCTGCGGTTATCGGAATCCTGATCATTTTTGCCATCAGAGAAGATAAAAGCAGTGCCGCAGCAAGCGAAAAGCTATCGCTGAAGGGGCTGAAGCTGGATGGCAAGCTGAAAGCGTATCTCGCGGTTATATTTGTTTTCTGCCTCGGAAACTCGTCGAATACATTTTTGCTCCTGAAAGCCCAGGAACGCGGCTTTTCCGCTTCACAGGTTATGCTGCTGTATCTGATTTTCAACGTAGCCACTTCCGTTCTTGCGATTCCGTCCGGCAAACTCTCCGATCAATACGGAAGAAGTAAAATACTTGTTCCGGGGTACCTGATTTACGGGCTTGTGTATCTCGGCTTTGCGCTTTTATCCGCCAAGCCTGCTATCTTGGTTCTGTTTATTGCCTACGGCGCGTATACCGCTCTGATCAGCGGAGCGGAACGGGCTTTTATTGTGGAGAACTCACCAGCCGGATTTAAAGGAACTATTCTTGGGCTATACGGAATGCTTCAGGGTATCGGCTTGCTTCTGTCTTCCATGATTGCGGGCCTGATGTGGGACAAAATCAATTCAAACGCGCCGTTTTTATTTGGCGGTGTGATTGGCTTGATCTCGGCCCTTATGATCCTGCTTATTTTGGATAAGAATAATCTGACCGGGCTTTTCCGCAGAAAGGCGAGCTAAAAGAAAGGGCGGCCAAAAGCTATCACACGGGATAATCAAGCGCATTCTGATTCTCCAGCTATGGCGAAGAAAGCTTCTGTGCGCCCGCGCAGGCTTTGGCGACGTCCCTGAAGGTATGCCAGCCCGCGTTGGCGGCGAAGGGATCTACCGTTTTTCCCGTAAAGGATTAGGCTCGGCAATGCCGTGGATACGGCAGGCGCGAAGGTGTACCACCAGACGGGGAGACCTAAAATGACGGTGTCATAGTCTTCCGCCTTGAATTTCTATGATTCTTGATGGGTAGTAAGTTGCAACGGTTGGTTCGATTGTTAAATACTGTTGTAAGCAATTTTTTTCTACATTTCAAAATGATCACCGTTTTTATTATTTGCGATATATGAACAGCGCATGATCCGCTTGCTAAACAGCAGAGGCAAAAAGATTCTGCTGTCTGCCGGTATTCCTTTTCCTATAGTAAAACGCCCCAATTGTTATGCAGTATAGCATACTGCATAACAATTGGGGTACAGTTTAATCAACTAAGGCGGAACTGGATGACATGGGTACGTCAACAGGGCAGGCGTGAACGGGCATTGGACCGTGAATTAAATTCTGCCGGTTTCCATAAATGCCGTGCGGTCATAGCGCCCGGTCAACAGATAGGGAACGATGGCCTCCGCGTCCAGATGCACCACCAGATTCAGCTTGTGCACCAGCAGGCTATTGTTGGAATAAGCGCCGCCGACGATGGTATTGATGGGCAACTCTGCCCACGGGTCGTCCGGGGAGGATTGCAGCTTGAGATCGGCAAAGCCCGGTTCCCAGGACTTGTAGTTGTACTCGCACAGGTTTTGCAGCAGCGCGCCGTTCATGAAACGGCTGACGCCGTTTTCATCCGGTTCACGGTCGAAATGAAAGTAGAAACCGCCGCCGAAAACCTGCTTGCCTGCTGCGGGAGCCTGATAGAGCGCGTGGGTCAGGGGACTATTATAATGACCCAGCTCCAGCTTCAAATCCACCAGCTGCGTTCCCCGGCGGGTGACGCCTGCGGTGACGGTATTTCCATTGCGACGGAGGACGAACTCCGCCCCCAGCTTCTTGGGAATGGAGCCGTTGTCCCGGCCGCATTGAACGGCCATTTCAGCGCCCGGGCCGCCCAGAACCAGAGAGATGGGGTATAGACCCAGGGACTTGCCGTAGGTGCAGTACACGCCCAGAATTGCCTCATAGTAGTCGTCGGCAAAGGTTGGTTTGTGGATGTGGCAGACCGACAGCGTTACCACCGGCATGGAAAAGGGCTTCAGCGGCGGCGGCAGAATCCGGGCAATTGCTGCCGGGTCGGTCAGATAGGCCATGTACAGGCCCTCCTGCTCATCCATCAGCGACACCTTGCCAAAATTGGGCAGTTCATCGGCGGGGGTATAGAACGTGGTCACCTTGGGCTGCTTCACAAACAATGAGCGGCCAGCCTCGTAGCCGGTGCGGGTTGCGGGAGCAATGGTACCGTCTTTCACGGCGCTGCCCACGGCAATGACATGCAAGCCTTTTTCCCTTAATGCCTCAGCCAGCGTGGAGTCGGGTCTGTATCCCAGCGACATGACCACCGCGTCGGAGGGAATGGTGACAACGGATTTGTCGGCCTGCTTTTCCAGTACCACGTCGTCCGGCGTGATTTCCTGCAGCGCGTGACCGAGCAGGAACTTTGCTCCGTACTTGTTCAGCCGTCCGCATACATCGGCCACATTGGTGTGGTTGGCCTTGGGCGCCACCTGATCCAGCAGATCGACGATGGTGACCTCTGCTTTGCGGGCAGCCAGATATTCGGCGGTTTCAATGCCGGTGATGCCCGCGCCGATCATGGTGACCCGCTTGCCGGAGAGGTCGGCTTTGCCGGTGAGCACCTGCTCCACGGTGTAGACATTGGAGCCCGTGACGCCGGGGATTTTTGCAGGGATGACCGACTTGGAGCCGGTGCCGACGATGACGGCATCGGGCTGCATCTCCGCCACCAGATCGGCGGTAGCCTCGGTGTTCAGCCGCACCTCCACGCCCAGCTTTTTGAAGGCGGCGCGGTAGTAGTCCATAACCCACTCCATGCGTTCTTTCAGCGGGGGCGCCTTGGCCTGATTGACGGTGCCGCCCAGTGTGGAACCTCTGTCCATCAGTGTTACTTTACAGCCGCGCTCGGCCAGCGTCTTGGCCGCCATCATACCGCTGGGGCCGCCGCCGACCACCACCACGCTGTGTCGGGCGGTGTCGTAGGGCAGGTCACCGTATTTTTTCTCCCGGGCCATCCGGGGATTTAATGCGCACTCGGGCGGAAGGCCTGCGGCGTTCCACTCGTTCAGGCTCTCAAAGCAGCGCAGACAGCTGATGCACTTGCAAAGCTCGTCCTCGCGGCCCTCCTGAACCTTCTTGCCCCACTGTTCATCCGCCAGCCAGCTGCGGCCCATAGAGATGAAGTCCTCCACGCCGTCGGAGAGAAACTGCTCCGCAACGGCAGGTTCACGAATGACGGATACGCCAATGACGGGGATTTTGACGTGATCCTTCACGGCCTTGATCAGGTCGCGCCGCCAGCCCTGCTGGAACGAAATCGGCTCGATGCAGGTCATGCCGGTCTCATACAGACCCACGGATACATCCAGAAAGTCGATGCCGGTCTGTTCCAGCGCCATGGCGATCTTCACGCCGTCGGAAATGTGAATGAAATCCTCGGTGACGCCGGTTTTATCCAGAAATTCCTCCACGGTCAGCCGTACGCCGATGGGAAAATCGGCTCCGCATTTTTCCCGGATGCCGGCGATGATCTCGGTAACGATGCGCAGGCGGTTTTCAAAGCTGCCCCCGTATTCGTCGGTGCGCTTGTTGGTATAGGGAGACAGGAACTGCTGGAGCAGGTACCCGTGGGCGGCGTGGAGCTCCACACCGTCACAGCCCGCCTTTTGCACGCGGACAGCACCGTCGATGAACTGGCCGATCAGATCCCTGACCTCCTGCGTAGTCAGCGCGCGGGTAGGCTGATTGAGCAGCTTGCAGGGAATGTCGGAGGCGGAGACCACCGGCGCACCGCCCAGCAGAGCGGACACCGTTTCCCGACCGGGGTGGTGCAGCTGAATGAACAGCTTGCTGCCGTGCTTGTGGACGGCGGTGGCCAGACGGCTCAGCGGCGCAATGTGACGGTCGCTGGTCACGGACAGCTGGCGCATCAATCCGGGGCCGTGGATATCATTCACCCGGGTAATTTCAGGGATGATCAGGCCCGCGCCGCCGATGGCCCGGGCCTCATAATAGGCGATCATTTCATCGGTTGGCGTACCGTCCAGATTGGCAAGGCCAATGCCCATGGGAGACATAACCAGCCGATTTTTCAGGGTAACCTTGCCGATTTGCCCAGGGGAAAACAGTTTTTCGTACATCATCATCATCGTTCCTTTATGTATCAGTTAAAAGATGGTATAGCCGCCGTCAACGGCCAGTGCCGCACCTTGAATGTAGGCGGAATCGTCGGAAGCCAGAAACAAAATGGCCTTTGCCACCTCCTCCGGCTGGCCGGGACGGCCTGCGGGGCTCATCTTGATCTTCATGTTCAGGGGGTGCTGTGGCATTGCCAGCACCCGGGCGATCATCTGGGTATCGATGGGGCCGGGCAGCACGGCGTTGATGTGGATGCCTCCGTGGCCGTGATCCAGGGAGATCTGACGGGTCAGACCCAGCAGGCCGTGTTTGGCGGAGGTATAGGCGATGCCGCCCCGGCCTGCGCCGGTGGAGGCCATGGAGGCTACGTTCACGATGGAACCGCCCCCCGCCTTTTCCATCACGGGGATGACGCGCTTCATGATCTGGAACGGGGCGGTCAGGTTCGTGGCCAGTACCTTGTCCCACTCTTCGTCGGTGATCTGATCCATGTTGGCGAGGCTGCCGCCCACGCCCGCATTATTTACCAGAATGTCGATCCTGCCGTATTTGTCCAGCGCAGCCTGCACCAGTGCGTCCAGTTCGGTGCCGGAGGTAACGTTGGTCTTTTGGAAGAATGCCTCACCGCCCGCTGCCAGAATTTCAGCCACCACAGCATTGCCTGCCTCCTCGGTGGTACCCACAATGACCACCTTTGCGCCCTCGGCTGCCAGCAGCTTGGCCGTGGCACTGCCAATTCCCTTGGTAGAACCAGTGACAATTGCGACTTTATCCTGAAATCTCATAAAACGGTCTCCTTTTCAAATTTTTTGGGTCTGCTTTTCCACATTATAATCAGCAGCCCGGACAAAATGAAACGGTTGCGCCAAACGAAAAGAAGTTGACGATTTGTGCATCGTGCACTATACTGGTGGCGAGGTGTAGAAAATGTTGTTTACAACGCTGATAAATCGGATATCTGTGGGAAATTCGGTCAAAATCATCCGCTCGACAGATTTATTTGATATCAAAGACATTGCCCTGATTGACGGAAGTCGTGCGGAATATAGCAATTCCACGCTTTATTTTGGGTACTTTGAACAACTTCCTGACGGCAAATTACCGCCTCAGTGCGTTCTGGCACGGACTCCCGCCAGCGAAGCGCTGAAAAACAGTTCCTCCAATCTGGCTCTGGTGGATTGCGGAGAGCTGTTTTTGGCGGTCAACACCGCTAAGACCGCTGTGGATGAATCCCGTGAGTTGGGTTTTTACGGAGAGCTGATGGACTGCGCCGCCCGCTCCGGCAGTCTGGAACCGGTGGTCAATCTGGCGGCGTCCAAGCTTGGGAACTCCTTGGTACTGCTGGATGCGGATTTCAAGGTGCTGGTCCACTCCACCATTTACCCCATCGACGACCCGCTATGGGCGCAAAATATTGCGCAGGGCTATTGCAGCTATGAATTTGTCAACGCGGTTCAAAAACTGGACTCCGTGAAGAATGCGCAGCCCACCTCCGACCCTGTGGTGGTCACCTGCTACGCCTCGCCGCTGCGCAAGTTGTCCAGCAAAATTTTTATCCATGAAAAACTGGTGGGAATTGTGCTGATGCTGGAAAAAGAGACACCCATCTCCACGGCGCACATGCTTCTGCTGCCCGTTATCAGCGCTGCGGCGGGGGATGTCATCGCACGCTATGCGCCGTATATGATTCCCGGCAACACCGCCTATCAAAAACTGCTGTATGATTTGCTGATTGGGGCGCCCCCCACGCAGATCGCCCCCCAGAGCGTGGGGCTGCAATTTTCGCCCCATCTTTGCGCCCTCTGCATTCGCCAGGCCCGTTATCTGGGGCAGAAGCATTTGAAGGAAGACGTGGCGGCGAAGCTGGTGTACCTCTTGCCCCAGACCCGGTTCACCTTCCACGAAAACGGTATTGCCGCGCTGGTTCCGCTGGGCGACGCACCGGAACTGCCGGTGGAACAGCGGCAGATTTTGGAGGACCTGGCCAGCGGGGAATATCTGCGCATTGGCGTTTCCAATACATTTTTTCGGCCGGAAAATTTTGCAAGGCGCTATGCTCAGGCCAGACGCGCACTGGATTTATCTGGACAGCTGCAGCGTCCCGATACGGTCTGCTATTATGCGGACTACTCCTTTTACGACCTGCTGGACAGCTGTGGAAGTCCTGAAACCTTAGGACTTTTTTGTCATCCTGCGCTGTCAATTTTAAGTCGGTATGACCATGACAACGGCATGAATCTTTATCACACGTTGGAGGCCTATCTGCAATGTGATTGTAGTGTGAAAGACACTGCGCAGAGGCTGTTTGTTCACCGCAATACTCTCAATTACCGCCTGGAGCGCATTCAAACTCTGACTCAAATCAACCTTGACAACAGCAATCTGCGGTTTCTTCTGGCTATGTCCTATCGGATTGATCATTTTATCGGCCGAGACTTTTAAACATATTGCACAGGACATTGATACCGTGTTCGCCAGATGGGCTGACTGTTTTCAAAGTTCTTTGCCATATTTCCGTGAAAAACCCATAATTGCCAGCTGCGGTTTTGATGAAACTCAGGGAAATTCTTTTCCCATCAATGGTATAGTTTACTGTAGTACAGGCATGAAGTATGGCCGGAATCATCCAACGTAGAAATCACGGAATCAAATGTATCTTAAGATTAAATAAAAATGATACAAGATAAACATTGCATCGTTTTTAAATAGCCTGCCTGCGTTAGTATGCATAATAGATTTTGAGATGCGGCGCATAAGCTGCACTAAAAAATCTGCACCTATCCCCACACCGACAGCCGCGCATGACCTGTTCCCAGACTTTGATACCGAAGGCAGGGAATAAATCCGATCTATGTATATTAGCTACCTATAAATGCACTAAAATACGCGATTCTACCGCTGGTCGGTTGCCCAAAAGCCTCATGTGACTTATAGTATTAACCGGAGGTGCATCAAATGTATGAAATCGACAACGAAAAATTCGGCGTGTTTTTAGTGCAACTACGAAAACAAAAAGGTTTTACACAAAAGGAGCTGGCGCAAAAACTATTCGTCTCTGATAAGGCCGTCAGCAAATGGGAACGCGGACTGAGTATGCCGGATATCGCGCTACTTTCTCCGTTAGCCAATCTGCTCAGCGTAACCATAACTGAATTGTTAAGCGGCCAATATATCGGTGAGCCCGAACATATGAATATGCAGGAGGTAGAGAACTTGGTAAGCGGAACCTTGAAACTTTCTGCAAAAGAAGAACAGCAACGCGGACAGCAGCGAAAACGGCGGGGTATTATTTATCTTGCTTGTGTGATAATTGCCTTTTTAGAATTTGTACTGCTTTATGCGCTGGGTTATTCATTTGACCGGCTGGCTGACGATATCCTGACGGTCGAGGGTCTCGGCCTGCTGTTTGGAGGATGGCTCTGCCTGTTTGCCAAGGAAACATTACCTGCCTACTACGATGAAAACAAAATCCATACTTACAGTGATGGTATATTCCGCATGAACATGGCGGGTATCAGTTTTAATAACAGCAACTGGCCGCATATCCTTCACGCTGGACGCTTGTGGCTGATGGTCGTTTCTGTAGTGTTCCCGCTGCTTTACCTCGCGTTAAGTTGGTTCTTTCCGGTGATATGGAGTTCGGGGAAGTTATATTTTACGTTACTCGCATGTCTTGGCTTTTTCATCCCGATAATGGTTGCGGGAAAATGCTATTGTAAATGGTAAGATAAAGTACACACCCCCAAAGTGTGCACTTTACTTGACTGCTTACAACACCTTAGCAATGGGGGGGGGCAGAGAGGCAATTTTGTTTATGATTGTTATTTTAATCTATCTACCATCCTCAAATACTTACGACTAAGTAAAGAGGATATTCACACTCTCACTCGGAACAAGCGTCAAAAGCCGAGGGTGTGCACAAAGCAAACGGAACAAACGGGAAAACCGTAAGGGGGTGCATTTTGTATCAAACTCGTGTCCTTCTCCAT
>JAEXCS010000034.1 GCA_023402075.1 Bacillota bacterium
AACAACCTTGTTCATGGCGTCGTATTTTCTACGGGCATCCGCAAGAATATTTCTCTGCGCTTGCAGGTCAACCTCGCCCCATGCGCCGGGGCTGCGGGCGTTTTCAATTTGCATATCCGAAAGCTCCCGTTGTGCACGGTAAAGGGCCGTTTTATACTCGTTCAAGGTCTGCTGATTTCCGGTGCTCCGGGCACTTTGCCCGGACTGATACAGCGCCCCCGCCGTGTCCATCAGATTCCCCGCCGTAGACTTCAACGCCCCGCTCACCGTGTCAGCGACGCGGCTTTGCTTTGATAAATCACGAATCAGCATTCGTGTCACAGGATCATTGGGGCGAGGGTCACTGTTTCGCATTTCTTCTTGAACAGACGCCGGCTTTTTCTTCGCGGTCGCTGTATCAAATGAATATGTCTTTTCGCTATTATTAAATTTAATGTCAAGCTTTGCCATACGCCCCTCCGGTTATATTGAAATGCCGATTTCTGCGCAATACTTTCTGAGGTCGGATTGCTGCTCGGCGTTCAGGTTGTCCCAATTCGCCGCGATATACGAAGCTGCGCTATCGTTTTTACCGGCGTTCTTATACGTGGTAATAGTCTGCTTCAGCCCGTTGTAATTGGCGACATTCATTCCGCCGGTCGAACCGCCCGCGTTTAGTTTGTAGTTATACCACGCCTGATCTGCGCCCAGCGTGCCTGCGGCTTTGACGGAATCTGCACCCCAGTATCCGTCTGCGGTAATGCCGTAGTAGTTTTGCAGCTGCTTGATTTGAGAGGTACTCAGGCCTCCGTTATCATACGACACCGCTTTATTTCTATCGTCATTGGATGATTTCTTAACCGACGTAGCCGATACGGTCCCTGTGGACTGCCCCTGCATCGCCGCCAACTTCATATTGAGCGCGTCGGCAGAAGAGATTCCAGCGGCGGTCAGCGTGGATGCGTCCGGCATTACCCCTTGACTAAGCATGGACACTGCCAAATTATAGGCGTACTTCTGTGCGTCGCTCTGCTTGCTATAATCGAATTCCTGCTGCCACTGATTCTGATTATCTGCATACTGCTGCAATTGCGTCTGATACTGCGTTTCCCAGTTAGTCTGCGCTTGCTGCGCCGCCTGTGCCGCTACCTGCGCATCTGCTTGGCGCACATACTCCTGATAAAGCGCCTGCGCAAGCTGAGCATTGCCGCTGGCCTGCGCCTGATTGATGGCAGAATCGTACTGAGACTTTAATTTCTGTGCAGCCAGCGCGTTTTCGCTCAACGCATCCGCCTCACTGGTGCTGATGGCTGAAAGATTCTTTTGCAGCACCGCCGAGTTGGCAAGTGCGGCCTGACCGGACGTGCCAGTATTCAGCCCCCGGGATGCCGCATACTCGTTAAAAGACTGCTTCGCAATCTCGTTTTGTGCCGCAGCATCGTTTCGGGCAGCATAGTAGGTCTGCGGGATTTTAACCGCCTGCGCCGACAAGTCAGCCGTGTTCTGGTCATAAGTGCTTTTGAGCGCGGCCAGCTGCGACGCAGTATTTGCGGCGTACATATCTTTTAAATATTGGGAATAGTCGTTCCCGGAAGAAGACGACCCAGAATACTGCGTGCTGCTGGCCGACGAATTCCCGCCACCACTGGAACTCCCGGAAGAATTGCCGGAAGCACTGGAAGGACTCGACTTAGAAGACGAACCGGACGAGCCGCCTCCAACCAAATCCCACCCGGGGGCATTTCCCCACTTCCCCTGATTGCTCGTATCCACTTTGTTTGCCACCGTATTCACCTCTCTAAAAAATCAGGGCGGGGCAGCGCCCCGCCCTGTTCGGCTCCCGTTTAGACTTTTGCGGCCATTTTAATAATCAGCAGTTCCACGGCCCGCTTCGTCCAGTTCCCGGACTTCCAGCGGTCGGGACTGTCGATCACTCCGGCGCTCACCAGCTTGTCCACGGCCTTGTCCAGTTCCGACACCTTCGTATACCCCGGCCATCCCAGCACGGCCTTCTCCGTGCCGCTGCGGCTGTCCCAGCGCGTCCGGGCGCTCCGCACATCCACATGGGCGAAGGACTTATATACTCCGATGCCTCCGGCCCCTGGCTGCAAGAACTCCGCATACTGCGCAATCGTCAACGGCGACACGCCCGCAATGGTGATGTCCGCCGCCATGCCCAAAAGGTGCTGGGATTTAGGAGCACCGCCGTTTTCGGCGTTCCATGCAGCCGTGCGGTAGGCGCTGTTGATGGTGATAGGCTTCCCGAAACGGTCCCGGATTTTCTGGAGCAACGCCACCAGCTCCTCAGAGATCAGCACAGTATCACTGCCATCGTGGCAGGCAAACTCCGCCACTTTGAAGTTTGCGGACAACTGCACGCCGCCGCTCGTTCTTTTGGAATAGTTTTTTACGCTCATTTCCTCGTTACTCCGTCTTTCCGGCCCGCTTGATCGGCTCACCGGGGATCAGATTCCCGTCGACGATCACGCCGGGGCTGTCGCTGAACTTCACCGCGCTTTTTGCGTATCCGTCTGTGTCATAGGAATAGCGAAACCCGTTTTCCTCAACGGTTTTCCCCGCCCGGTCGGTTCTGCGCCTCATGTCAGGTTTTCTCATGTTGTGTACTCCCCTTCGTAAAATTATGATTTGCCGCGCCTGCGGCGGGACTACAATTATTTATCCCCGGTCAGCTTGTCCCCCGCGCTGTCCACGGCCTTTTTCCCAGCATCCAGCGCAGACACCAGCCACCCCGGAACCGGCGCACCGAATGTCACGGCGTGCTCCGCAAGACTGCCCAGCTCCCCAATGATGTACCACACGATTACCAGCGGCGCCAGCAGCACAGTATACTCAAATGGCAGCACCACTCCGGGAATATTGGCAACCACCAGACCAATCAGCCAGTCCGCCACCAGAGCGACCACCACAATCACCACCTCGCCGCCCTTGTGCCACGCACCGGCCCGCAGCTTCGCGCTACTCCACTTTCCTTTCTTGAAAGCCGCCGCGCTGCCGATCAGCCAGTCCAGCAGCATCATGCCCACCCAGACCACCACCAGCCACCCGAACCATCCCCAAAAGGCCGTCAGCGCCGCCAGAATTGCGGCAAGCGCCGCCTTGGCATTAATTAATGCATTGTGTTCCATTCTGCTATCCTCTCTTATTTCAAAAAGTATCGCGGTTTCTCCCCACCCCGGACGGCGTACCGCGTCCAGTCCAGCCCCACAATCACCGGCCCGCTCACAAGACACCACAGCGCCGTAAACTGCGGGCAGACCTGCCCCAGCAGGTTTCCCGGCATTTCGGAGTAGTCCCACACGCCCCAGCCCAGACAGAGGTTCAGGACGCACCCGGCAAGAAACTCCGCCGCCGTGATGGCGAGGCCGCATAAAATCGCTTGTGTCCAAATCGGACATCGCCACGGCAGTTCTGCCCCCATCCGCTCCATCACAAAGCCCAGCAGCAGCGCCAGCACCAGCATGGTCCAGCTGATGCCTTCAGGATGGCCCCGCGCGGTCTTCCAGACCACTTCCATGAGAAAATACGTGGTCCCCACGAAGCACGCCAGCAGGCCGCTTAGAATCGCGTCCCCAGCCCTACGCATTGCCGCCCTCCGCAGCGGCCAGCACCGCCGCCATATGCGCCGCCAAGTCCTCCGGCAGCTCCACCCCGTATGTAATGGCCTGCACGTCCGCCACCGCCTCGCAGCGCTTCACCCACGCCCGCAGGTGGTTGCAGTAGGTCTGGTGGCGCAGCACATGGCCGGTCGCCGCCTTTGCCATGATGGCGATATCCGCCGCCGGGTAGATTTCGCACAGCGCCCCGTCCAGATGGTAGGCATAGCCGCTGCCGCCCGCCAGAATCGCCGCCTGCGCCGTGCTGAGGTTGATCTGATCGGGCAGGGTGAGCGTGAGATGCCCCGCCGTGCCGTCTGAGAGCGTCACGCCGCACCCGGCGGTAATGGCCGCGTCACAGGCGGCGTTGATTTCCAAAAGCTTGTCCGCCTGCACCTCATCAAGAGACGGCTCCACCGGCACTGCCGGGGCCGTGTTGCTCAAAATGATGGTGCTACCCTCAATGCGCGGGTGCTTCCAGTCTTCCACAGTGTCTTCTCGGATGCACGCGCCGTCGTCGGCATAGAGCTTTACGGCGGTTCCCAGCGCCGCCGGGGCCTCCTCCAATTGGTATCGTACTTCGCCGGAACCGATGCTCTGGTCGAACACAGCGTAGCGCTTTGTGGTTTTGGTTGTGATGTACATAGAAATTGCCTCCTAACTGATTGACATAAGATATCCCATCAGGCGCACCGCTTCGCCGGGGTGCGGCGCTCAGGTGCCGTAGATGTAGTTGTAAGTGTAATCGCCGCGATTTGTTCCAACCGCATAGTTCGTTCCCTTGCAATGCACGTTAAATCCTCCACTGGCAATGTCGATTGCGTCGCCATTTGGATTCGCGCAATTGGAATTATTAACTGCAAGTCCGCCGCAAGTTGCCGTAGCTGATAGGCCAACCATACCTGCCTTTGTGAAGATAAGCACCCACTTCGGCGTGACACCCAAACTAATGAAACGATTTTCTGCGTAATCCCCGGTGTACGTCCCATACCCGATCTGCCCGCCAACCGGAGGATGGCCTGCCAAAATGCACTTGCCTTGCCCGGTTTCATTTCCTGTTCTAGTAATTTTGAATTGAAGTGGAAACGAAGTAGTCGGTGCGCTAGTCGCCCACAGTCTCACCGTGCCATTCATCGGTTCACCGGATTGCACCTTGCTCCACGCCTCGGCGTAGAGCTTGTTGGCGGCGTTGTCGCTCCCCGGCAGGATATCAGCAATGGGATTATCCGTTGCCAGCATCCCCGGCACGCTTACATCCTTGTAATAATAAGCGCCCGATGCCGTCCAGCCGGTGGGGATCGTTGCCGTCAGGGTAGTTGTCACCGCCGCCCCGATCTGCTCCGGGGTCAGCGGGTCAGCTCCGCCAGTGGCGTGGCGAGATGCGTGAGCATTAATGTTTAGATTAACATCTGTGGAAAGCTTTTCCACGGTAATTGTTCCATCGGGAATTTGCCCCAAAATAAGGCCTTGCAGGTCCTCTCTGGAAGCAACTTCTTCCGTCAGTATTTCATTGATATACTGTTTGACCGCCTCGCCGCCCTCGTCGAATTTAGCCTTCAGCTCCGCCGAGGTCAGCCCGCCTACGTCGTTGGGTTCATCATCCAATGCCTGAATGATCTGCATATCCTTATCAAACTTGCTTAAAGCCATATCGCTTTACCTCACATTACCTGCGGGACTTCTCCCGTCTGATTGATCTTCCTCTGCAACTCATGATTACCGCGCCCGCCCACCAGAGGAACGCTCTCACTGCCCGGCGGAGCACCCTCACCGGGAGCGCCGCCCTGCGGCTGCATCTGGGCCTGCTGCATAGCTTTAATCAGTGCTTCCCGGTCGGTAATGGACCCGGCAGGGAGCCGCTCCAAATAGTCCACCGTAGAAATCTTGCCCTGCATCAGCAGGTTATCAAGTGTCTGCTGGCTTGCAATCTCCGACCAATAGGAAGAATTGCCAACGTCCAGCTTAATTTGAAACGGCAGCTTTTTTAAAACAGCGAAGTCAAAGGGGACCACCAGCTTGTCCGTGTCGTAGGGGTTTGGAATTTGGACGAACCGCGAACCGTAATATTCACCCATAAACTCCATGTAAATGCGCCCCAAGTCCTCCACGCTCTTCAAAAGGTTCTGCTTCGTCAGCTCCATGGGCGTCGCCGCCGCCCGTTGCAGGGCAATAATTGCGGAAGTGTTGTCTGGCCTTGTATCACCCATAGCCACGTCAGACGCGCCGAGAAACTTCTGAGTATAGCTGACAGCGAGGTCTATAAACTGCGCGATCTGGGGAGAGATAGTAGCCGGGTCCACAATCTTGCTCACGTTTTCGACGGAGCCGTTAACCCCAATCGCCGCGCCCACCCGGTTATCCCATTTATTGATTCGCGTCTTGTCGAAGACCACCTTCGGGTACGCCAATGTCATAAGGGAGATCATGGACATGGCAAACAGCTTATTTACGAAAATCTGATTGGGAATCAAACCGGTAATCATCGCCTGCCCGTGATAACAATCCTGCACGTAGTCCCAGTTCATCCACGTAACCGGGTATAACTTAATACCGAGATCCCATTCTTCCCGAACCACGCAGTCCCGCGTGCATTCATACCCGTGAATATTCCCGGTCTTTTTATCTCTCCACAGCCGGAGCAGCACCGTAACCTTGCCACCACCCAGCCGGTCAAGATTACTGTCAGAGAGATTTTCTTTGTCGTCAGGCTGAATCAGACTTTCTGCATCTTCTTCCGAAATATCATTTGCAACAGCCCTGTCAATGACATCATCCACCAGCATCCGTCGGTCGATAATAATAAAAGGCTGAGACTGCACATCCCGGCTGTTGGGGTTTCCGAAGGTAACCTGCGTGTTTTGCAAGACCTCCGTTCGGATAGCCCCACGCGCGGTCTGCCCGATATCCGTATCGGGGTCGAAATAGGTATATGTGCAGCCGTCCGCGTCCACAGCGGCGTTTCTGGCAAACTCCCGAACGCAGGAACCGATGCTGTTCATCTCGAAGATATTGGCAAACTGATCGTTGATGATGTCCGTCAGGACTTCCATGGTGTGGGGGTCCCTTTCCCCCGTGGACGGCATATTCTCCGCGTGGAGCTTCAGGTTATCCGTGGATACGTTCGCTACGGAAAACAGGACAACCCTCTTCAAAAAATTGAATACTGGGGTAGGGAGGCCGTTAGACTTCACGCCCTCCCACTGCTTTCCAATGAAAAAGTTCTCGTTGGTCTCAACATTCCGATACAGCTCAATGTTGTTGTTGAAATCCAGCCCCGCGCGGTACTCTTTATACACGTTCTGGGGCGTTGGACTGAAATTTCTCATGTTTCCACCTCAATCATTTCACGTTCCCGGAATATCGCAGCTGTATGTCTGCCTGCAACACCGTCGCCGTAGAAGACGCGCTATTGCTCTCAAACACCAGCTTATAGAACGCCGCTTTTTTTACTTTTAATTTCAGACGCTTCACCTGCGGCTTTCGGTTGGTGTTGAAGGAAAA
>JAEXCS010000048.1 GCA_023402075.1 Bacillota bacterium
TTCCGCAGACAAAACGCACAACTTGACAGATGGAGAAGTACCCAAGAGGCCGAAGGGGCTCCCCTGCTAAGGGAGTAGGCTGGATCAAACCGGCGCGAGAGTTCGAATCTCTCCTTCTCCGCCAAAATACCGTAAATCACATTGACATATGTGATTTACGGTATTTTTTATGTAAATTTGTTTAATTTATTGGAATTTAAAAAATTGCTCTTAGACGCCGGGGAATATGCAAAAACGCTCCCCGTGGTTTACATATCGGTTAACATTAATGTGTGAAAATCCCCCGTAAGAACTGTCTGGCTCCTACGGGGGATTTTCTTATTCCTTCGCCATATATCTTCTGTGGCAAGCTGCTTAATAGCCCTCCAATCGTTCCATACGCTCGTCTATGGATTTGCGGATAAGAAAGCGTCGACACGTTAATGTAGGCGTTTAAATATCCTATACTTGATTTTATCAGGGGTTGCATAAGTTCTAGCGTTATGTGATAATTGGAAGTAATATACTGGGAAGAAAAAAATGCTTTTTGTAATGCCGAAGAGGGGGGATACTAATGTCATTTGATGACTTTTTAACTACTTATAAAATAACGGATTTTGCTTGGGAACTATTTAAAGGGGTATCTCCAACCGCCGTTGCGCTATTTTCAATATGGATAACTAATCGTATAAATAAAAGGCAAAAAAGCAAAGAAGATTATTCTTATCAGATAAAAGAATTGCAATTAATGGCATCGGATTTGGTGGGAAATCTTTTGAATGCGGGAAAAGACCTAATCGACGCTATACAGCATGCAAATGATAAAGAAATGTGTGAAAAACTATTAGATAACTATTCTATGAGCAACAGTGAAATGCTGGTTAGAGCTCGAAAAATGCTTAATTACGCGAATATAAGGGCCGAAATTTATCATTGCGAGGAAATGAAATTTACTGAAATTTTTAATGCTATTTTTCAGTACTCCGAGAGACTATTAGAGATAGTGGAAGAATATAATAAAGATGCATCAAATATGAATAAGGGATGCTTTGACAAGTTGTGCGATGAGGTTCAGGTGAAGTGTATACAAGCATCTGTAGAGATTGAAGCAGCAATTTTTAATTATTGTGTTCAGCTTGAAAAAAGCGGCACAAAAAACAAGAAATAATACTTGACTCCCCGAGGCTTGCCGCTAGTGGCAAACCTCAGGGAGTCTCATTTCTTATACCGCCGTCTCCATTGCTTCAGCCTCCAGCTTTCGATCGAACCCACCGCCCCGGGAAGAAGCGTTATTATCGCACATGAGGAAGTGCCAAACGCAAAACAGGTTGCAAGAAAAAGGCTGTGAAAAAAGACTGGATAGAAAATTTAGTGGTTAGCCGTACAATGGGAATGATTTTTGATGATTCCACCCTTGCCGCTATTTCAGATATGGTGATAGAATTGTTTACACGTTCAACTACAAGGACGGTTCAAAAACCGTTAGTTTAAGCGATATTCAGAGTTCGGATTTGGATAGGTGCTCTCCGCAAAAAGTGCTTGAAAACCACTATTTTGTGGCTTTCAAGCCTTTTTATAGCGTATGTGGACGCTCAGAATTGGTCGATTATGCAGTCAAACCTCCTAGCGACCCGAATACATGGCCGGCAGCAAATTACAGAAGGCAGCAGTATGGATTTGCTGGCGGTTAACACTTTATCTCTGAGCAGCATTTTTCATTCTGTAAAAAGCTCTTTATCTGCTGATTATATTCCAGATTCTCTCCAGTCTCTTTATTGAAAAGATGGACTACATTTCCCCCAAAGGTAAATGCGATTGGCTGCCCTGTAGAAAATGGGACACGATTGGCTCCCTGCAGGTCCATGGTCTGTACAATAATGACCATATCATGACCACAGGCATTGACATGCAGATGAACGGAGGATCCCATCATTTCGGATACGTCCACAGTGCCGTGAATCCGATTTTCTCCTTCCCCGTTCAATAGAATATGCTCTGGACGGACACCCAGCGTGACTGGCTGCGGCGACACATTTTTTGCCATTAGAGCGGATTGCTTTTCATCCGAGAGAATAATCCTCGCTCCCTCCAGCACCACAGCATATATTCCATTTTCCCGCACCAGCTCGGCGTTATAAAAGTTCATCTGGGGCATTCCAATAAATCCAGCAACAAACAGGTTGGCCGGATGCTCGAATACCTCTTGGGGAGACCCAATCTGTTGGATGATGCCGTCCTTCATAATCACAATACGGTCACCCAAGGTCATCGCCTCAATCTGGTCGTGGGTCACATAGATAAATGTCGTATTAATCTTCTGACGCAGCTTGATAATCTCCGAGCGCATTTGGTTGCGAAGCTTGGCATCTAGATTGGACAGCGGCTCATCCATTAAAAAGACCTTTGGATTGCGGACGATGGCGCGTCCGATTGCCACGCGCTGACGCTGTCCGCCGGAAAGCGCCTTGGGCCTACGGTTCAGATATTGAGAGATATCAAGAATCTCGGCGGCCTCCCGCACCTTGCGGTCAATTTCCTCTTTGGACGCCTTTTTTAGTTTAAGGGAAAACGCCATATTATCATAGACTGTCATGTGGGGATAGAGCGCATAGTTCTGAAACACCATGGCAATGTCCCGGTCTTTGGGCGCTACGTCATTCATTATCTTGCCGTCTATGTATAGTTCGCCTTCGGAAATCTCCTCCAGTCCGGCAATCATGCGCAGCGTGGTGGACTTTCCGCAGCCGGATGGACCCACCAGTACAATAAATTCCCGATCTGTAATCTCCAGATTAAAATCTTGCACCGCCAGAACGCCTTCGGCTGCAATGGTGAGGCTATGCTTTTTCTCCTCATCGTCTTTTACTTTCCGCTCCGTGTGGGGGTAGACCTTCTTCAGATTTTTCAAGGTTACAGTTGCCATAAGTTAAATCTCTGGCGGCACCGCCTTTGCGGAATGCCCCCTCGCAGCCGGCTGACGCCGTGCCACCTTACGACAGGTCTCCACACTGCCGCACCGTGAGTTGAACGGGCTTGTGCACTATCCTCCATTCTTGTGTCCCGGTGAACGAACCATGTGGAGTCGCCCGCCGAACCGAACTGGGGCGGCGGCGCCGCCCGGAAGTATCCGTACATAAAACAAAGGCCTGTTCCGCTTCAAATGCCAATCACGTACTGATTCGTTTCGCCCTTATTCTTTCACGCCGCCCAGCGCGACACCTGCCACAATATATTTCGACAGCAAGAAATACACAACAAACAACGGCAGAATCGTCGCGGCCAAGCCCAAATACACCACACCGTAATCTGTGCGGAACTGTTCTCCCTTGAGCACCTGCACAAACATTGGTAAGGTTTTTTTGGAGTCGGTGCTCAACAGAAGAGCGGGGATAAAAAGATTGTTCCAGCTGGCGATAAACTGAAAAATGGCCTGAGTCGCCAACGCCGGCTTTGCAAGCGGCAGCACGATGGTGTTAAAGGTGTGCAGCTCTCCGGAACCATCAATCCGCGCGGCTTCCACCATTTCCAGCGACAATGTGCTTTTAAAATACTGACGCATGAAAAATACTACAGCGGGTGTGGCAATGGCGGGCAGAATCAAGGGAATATAGCTGTTCGTCAAATGTAATTTCAGCATAAAATGGTAAAACCCAATGGCGCTTACGGTGTTGGGTACAATCATTACCGCCAAAATAAATCCCCAGGCAAACTTCCGCATCCGAAAGCGGTAGACATGAATCGCATAGGCTGCCATGGAGGAAAAGTAGACCGACAGCAACGTATAGGGTACCGCAATCATCAGGGAATTTATCAGCGCATGGCTAAAATCGATACCAATTCCCCCAGATTTCTGGTTGAGCGTGGCCAGATTATCCAACAGACGGCTTCCAGGAATTAACGTCACACCGCTCTGAATCGCATTGGAATCACGGGTAGCATTGACAAACAACAGCAAAAAGGGAAGCAGGCTCATAATGCCCAGCAAGACACACACAAGTGTGCGAAAAGTGCGAGTTTTCCGTTGAGCGCGAGCATACCTTCTCAAATCCTCTGTATTTTGGTTCCCGCTCATTGCCTTGCCCCCTTCCCCCGCTTTTTAGGCTGTTCAACCCGGTCCCGCAGTGTGCGGAAAAACAGAAGACTGATTACCAGCGTAATCAAAAACAGCAATACGCATACCGCCGCGGCCCGGCCGGTGTCACTTTTATAAAGCCGCATGATGTACATCGCTATGGTAGTGGACTTGTCATCCGGCTGGCCTACCAGAGTTCCGGTTACATCCGTGTTAAACAGAGCCGGGATATCATACATCTGCAGGCCTCCAATGGAGGATGTTACCAGAACATAGAGCATGATGGGCTTGAGCAGAGGCAACGTGATTTTCGTATATTTTTTCCAACCAGAGGCGCCATCGATATCGGCCGCCTCGTAAAGACTGCTGTTGATGCCAAGCATACCTGAAATCAGCAGCAGAGTTGTATTCCCATACCACATCCAGAACAGAATGAAGGCAATCAGTCCCCGGGTTCCCATCGCCGAGCGCATGAAGTCGTAATTGGCGGCAATCCAGCCCCATCGGCGCAGCTGGGCGGTGATGGGCCCATATTGAGAAAACATGGCGCCAAACAGCACGGAAATAGATGCCGCAGTCATAATATTGGGCATATAAACCAGAATCTTTGTAAGGCCCCTGCCTTTCAGCCGGCAGCGGTCATCCGTCAACCAGGCGGCCATCAGCATGGCCAGCAGAATCTGAGGCAGAAAATTGCACAGCCAGATAAACAGTGTGTTGCCCAGATACCGCAGGAAAAAGGCCTGCTCTCCGTCTGCCAGCCCCAAAATATTCTGATAGTTTTGCAAACCACAAAAGGTTATAGTTGTTCGCAAGTTGCGCGTTACATATTCAAAAAAGCTGTAATAAAAAGTTGTAACCAGTGGCCAAAGCTGAAAAACTATATAGCTGACAAAAAACGGTGCAAGAAACCAGTACCCATACTTGCTGTAGCTGACGGATCGAATCCGACTGGGATGATCAGACTTTCCCATGTTTTCCCCCTTTCCCGAATTGGGCGCACTGGCCCCGCTCCCGCCAAATTGGGAACGGGGCCGGTACTTTTTCTTCGCTGAAGATTTCAGCTGACCTTCAGGAACGGATACATATCATGGAGACTTGCTTTAAAATCAGCCACGGCCACATCTTTGCCTTTCTGTCCACTGGCATATGCCGTTACCTGCGTGCTGAACAGGCCCTCGGCCTTCTGGTCAACATCTGTAACGTTGGAGGCGTCAATGTGATCGGCGCTGGTGGAATAAAAGTCAATTAGATTTTGATCGCCATACATCCGGGTTGAGTTCCCCAAATTGTTATCCAACAGGTACTGGATAACCGCTTTATTGTTCATATAATCGCCGTTTTGGGCATTGATTTTAATCATAAAGTCCTTATCGCAGGCGATGGCTTTCATCAGCTGGGCCGCCATATCCTTATCGGAGCACCCCACCGTAGTGGCGATTCCGGTGCCACCCCAGAAGAACTGAGCAGGGCCCTGAACCAGAATGGTGTTGTTCTCCCAGGTGTCAGTCAGGCTCCAGTATGTATACCAAGGGCAACCGCAGAAGGCAATTGCCGCACCGGTAGAGGCTCCATCTCCGTCCTTCATTGCAGCCCAGTCCGTGCTCCACTGCGTGGTATTAAACGTGGAATCGTCGTCATAAAGGGTCTTGGAGAGGTCCAGATAGTTCATAAGAGAGCTGTCCACCTGAATCACGTCGCTGCTGTCATACCAGCCCACGGACCGGGCGCTGTTTAGGAATACATAGCGCAGATCCTCAAATCCAGAGAGCAGTTTGACCTTTCCACCGGAAGCTTGGTTGACCTGTTTTGCGGTAGCCACAATCTGATCCCAGCTTGAGAAGTGTTGGCTTTGGAGCTGGCCGGGGTCGGTGGTGCCCAGATACTTCTCCGCCAGATCCGCACGAATCTGGAAAGAGCCGGGAGTTGCCTGCCAGAACAGCGCCCGCACCGTGCCGCTATCATCGGTGCCCAATTGCAGGTTATAGTCATACATGTCCTTCATATCGCCGGACGTAATGCCCAAATCCGCCACATCCATCAAATAGTCGGACTTCACGTATTTCTGCACATAGCCTACTTCCAGCAGCATTAGGTCGGGATACAACTGGTTAGAGGTATCCTGCAAAATGGCATCAATTTTGTCCTGATAATAGTCCGGTCCACCGGCATTTACAAAAACAATGCGTTTTGATAGATCGGGATACTCTTTATCCAAAACTACTTTAATATTGTCAAAATCGGTATTCCATCCCCACACCACAAAGGCGTCAGAGGCGCCGGGGTCGCCGGTAACAGTGTTCTCTGGAACTTCAGAATCACTGGAAGATGCAGCGGACGAGTCCGTTGCTGCGGATGAGCCTGATGCGGCGGCGGAAGAGGGCGCGGATGACGCTCCACCAGAACCGCAGCCTGTTAACAGACTGGCGATCATTATGGCGGAAAGAAGCAATGCAGACAACTTTTTCATCATGGTTCCTCCTTATAAAAATAATTCGTTTCATTCATCCAGTAAAATTTTTTGCACACTGCCTCCCTCCCACAGTTTTCCTGGAATCACGGCAGTACGGGGAAGCGTGGTTTTGGGCCGTTCAATTAGCTCAATCAACTGTTGTGCGGCTGTGGCACCGATCGTGTGGGTATCCTGATGCAACGTGGTCAAAACTGGGTCCAGAACCTGCGACAGATGAATTCCATCGTAGCCAGCGACCGAAATATCCTCGGGAATCCGAAGCCCCCGCTGCCGTATTTCTCCAATTCCGCCCAGAGCGGAAAAGTCATCCGGAAACAAAATGCAGCTTGGCGGCTGAGGCAGGTCCAACAGCGCTGCAGTCTGCTGCGCGCATACGCCCGCTTCGTGAAACGCACCTTGGCGCACATAAGCATCCGGAATCGTGATGCCCGCTTCCTCCGCCGCCTTGTAAAAGCCCACAAGACGAATTCGGCTGACACCGGAAGGCGCACCGTATATGTAAGCAATTCGACGGTGTCCTTTGCTGTAAACATAGTTGAACAACTCCGTAATACCGCCCAAATTGTCGGACAGTACGGCCATGTGTCCATCAAATACGTAGTCAATCGTAACCACAGGAAGCTGACTCGCCACCAGTTGCTGTACCTCCGAATCCGAAAAATCCGCACAGACAACCGCAACGCCGTCTACGTTTCGATAGATACAGTGATCGTAATAATTCATAGAGGCGTTGTTCGTATTGATAAATGTAATATCAAATCCCCGGGCCTCAGCTTCATTTTTCAGGCCCTCCAGAACAGCGGAGAAATATTCATGGGTTAAGCCGCTTCCTGCCTCGTCCTTAAACAAAACGCCGATATTATAGGTGCGCCGTGTCTTAAGGGAACGGGCCGCTGCATTGGGTCGATAGCCCAATTCCTCTGCTTTTCGGCAAACCCGCTCCCGGGTGGAGCGGCTGACATCACTGGCCCCGTTGAGAGCTTTGCTGACCGTGGCGGTCGATACGCCGCATGCTGCGGAGATATCCTTGATTGAAATCATATCTCCCTCCCCAGTAAAACTTATTTAAATCTTAAACGTTTTCGTATTTTCAGCATACAATGGCGTTTTCAATTTTTCAAGAGAATTTTGTTAAAAAAGCTATATTTTACATTATTTATAAATTCAATTTGTGCTATTTGTACATTTCGCTGTATTTCGTTAGTTTCGTTCTATTCTAAAAGCTTTTTTAGCTTTTTCCCATTATCTTTTAAAGTAAAAATTTTAATTTAAAACAATTGTTAATTTATTTCCAAAAACGCAGGCCTATTTTTCTCTTGATTTTTATAAATTTATGGCATATTTTAATTATATATACTCATTTTTATAATCTTAAACGTTTTCGACATTTCTTTTAAAGGCTGGTGTTTCCATGCGTTATGGCAACTTTGACGATCAGCGCCGCGAATACGTAATCACCACACCCTTAACGCCTCTTCCTTGGATCAATTATCTAGGCAATCAGGATTTCTTTTCTCTCCGTTCCAACACCGGAGGCGGATATTCGTTTTTTCGGGATGCCAAGCTGCTGCGTCTGACCCGCTACCGTTACAACAACAGTCCTGCCGACAGCAACGGACACTACTTCTACATTCAAGATAGCGGCACTGTCTGGAATCCGGGTTTTATGCCCACCAGAACGCCTTTAGAGCGATATAGCTGTCGTCATGGTCTGGGATACACAATTGTAGAGGGCTGCCGGAACGGCGTAAACGCTAAACAGGAAATATTTGTCCCGTTGGAAGACCCATGCGAAGTGACACGTCTGACGCTGACCAACAAATCCCTTGTAGAAAAGCACTTGGAGCTGTTTAGTCTGGTGGAGTTTTGCCTGTGGAACGCATTGGAGGATATGAGCAATTTTCAGCGCAACTTCTCCACCGGCGAGATAGAGGTAGAGGGTTCCGCTATCTATCACAAAACGGAATATCGTGAGCGGCGCGATCATTATGCAGTTTTTGGTGTCAACGCTCCTATTGCCGGTTTTGATACCGACCGGGATGCCTTTTGCGGTACTTGCCGGGGCTTTTCCGATCCCGAAACCGTGTATATCGGACAAAGCCATCATTCGATTGCCTACGGCTGGGCCCCAATAGGAAGTCATCATATTCACATTGATTTGCAGCCCGGTGAACAGCGCAGCCTGATTTTCCTGCTGGGCTACTGTGAAAATTGCAAGGGCGAAAAGTTCTCCGCTCCCGGTGTCATCAACAAAACCCCTGCGATGCGTCTGCTGGAAAAATACCGCACTGACGCGCAGGTAGATCAGGCACTGGACGCCCTGCATGACTACTGGGACAAACTGTTGGGGCACTTTGTTTTGTCTTCCAACGACAAAAAGCTTAATCGGATGGTGAACATCTGGAACCAATATCAGTGCATGATTACATTTAATATGAGTCGCAGCGCCAGCTATTTTGAAAGCGGACTTGGCCGGGGGATGGGATTTCGGGATTCCTGTCAGGACCTGCTTGGCTTTGTCCATCTGGTACCCGAGCGTGCCAGAGCGCGCATTCTGGACATTGCTGCCACCCAGTTCCCTGATGGCAGCACCTATCATCAATACCAGCCCTTGACCAAGCGAGGCAATGCCGACATTGGCTCAGGTTTCAACGACGATCCGCTGTGGCTGATTGCGGGTGTCTCTGCCTATCTGCGTGAAACGGGGGATTTCTCGGTTTTGGCGGAGTCCTGCGCTTTTAATAACGACCCAGCCACGGCCGCGCCGCTGCTTGAGCATTTGCGGCGCAGTTTCCAGTTCACCGTAGAGCACATCGGGCCCCACGGTCTGCCGCTGATTGGGCGTGCAGACTGGAATGACTGTCTGAATCTCAATTGTTTTTCTCACGAGCCTGGAGAGAGTTTCCAGACCTTCGGTCCCTCCGACGGACCCGTGGCGGAAAGTGTGCTTATTGCGGGAATGTTTGTACTCTTCGGCGGAGAATACGCTGAAATCTGCCGGCATTTAAGCCTTGCGGACGAAGCTGCCCGCGCGGAAAAGGAAATCCTTCGCATGAAAAAAACAGTTTTATCCACAGGCTGGGACGGCAACTGGTTTCTCCGCGCCTATGATGCCGCTTCTCAGCCAGTGGGCAGTTGTTCTTGTTCCGAGGGGCAGATTTATATCGAACCCCAAGGAATGTGTGTTATGGCAGGGATCGGACTGGAGGACGGTCGGGCTCATCAAGCTTTGGAAAGCGTCCACGAACGATTGGATAGTGAATATGGCATTGTACTGCTTCAGCCAGCCTATACTGCCTATCATCCGGAGCTAGGAGAGATTTCTTCTTATCCGCCGGGATATAAGGAAAACGCAGGGATCTTCTGCCACGTCAATCCCTGGGTCAGCTGTGCAGAGACAATTTTAGGCCACGGCACGCGCGCCTTCGAGGTCTACCGCCGCACCTGCCCCGCCTGGCAGGAAGACCACAGCGAGATTCGCCGTACCGAGCCATATGTCTATTGCCAGATGGTGGCTGGCAAGGACGCGCCCACCTTTGGCGAAGGAAAAAACAGCTGGCTCACAGGCACGGCGGCTTGGTCTTTTGTCAACATCAGCCAGTATATTTTAGGCATCCAGCCTACGCTGGACGGCCTGCGGGTGGATCCCTGCCTCCCCGCCGATATGCCGGGATTTACCATTACCCGTATTTATCGTGGGGCAACATACCACATCACCGTAGACAATTCCGCCGGTGCTGAGCGCGGCGTAAGTTCCGTAACCATAAATGGCAGGCCTCAAGCCGGTACTCTTTTGCCACTGCTTCCTCCAGGTGGTGATGCAGAGATTCTGGTTACATTGAAATGAACAAAAATGTTGACCTCGGGCATGCTTGCACCAGCATGCCCGAGGTCTTGCATATTTATTAACAACGGAGCCACGTCCATTTTATTATATAAGGCCTGTGAAAAGTAAGAAACCGCAAAAATGAATTCGATTCCGCATTCTCGCCCCCGCCCCACTTTAGACAGACGCGTTGCAACTTTACTATGTGCGGATTTCGTCCTGCAACGCGACGAAAGGGGTATCTCTATTTCTTAATAAATCACTTGTTTAATTCGAGAATATTATGAGCCTTATTTTGTATAAATTGACAACGTCCAGAATACAAAAAGGATGGTAATATATAGCAAGGTTACAAGAAAAATCCGGAAATTCATTTGAATAATGTCCATTATGCACGAAGTGAGAACGAGTGGAGTGCCGGGATGGCGTTTTCCTTTTGAAACTGCTCCATGGCTTTTTGAAATACCGAGTGCCTGACCAAAGTCCTCATAAGCAAAGACGGAAAGAAAATCTGCACACAGCTCTGCGGCACGCCCTAAATACTGCTGCACTGTCTCTCTTTCGTGTCACTCCACATTGCCGGATTTTCAAAGGCACGAGGATGCCTCCCTTACTAAGATGCTCTTCACCATCAGCTTGGATGGTATTACGGATCAGGCCTCCTTGATGCCCCCTCACGGGGCGTGACTTGAAACAACGGCAAAGCCGCAGGAAACAGAGAGGAACAGGATTGCGGCTTGCCAAGAACTTGTCCATGTGTTATAAAATGAAAAAGCAACCTATGCAGACGGGATGTAAAACAGATCAAAAACTTGATTTTTGACAGGTGAACACATCCCGAAGAGAGGAGAATAGCGGAGAATCATGTTGGAAAAACAGTTGCCGTATAAGCACAAAGTTTATAAAATTCTAAAAAACGAAATATTGAGTGGTCATTACAAGCCCGGCGACGTGCTGAATGAACGGAAGCTGTCCGAAAATCTGGGCATTAGCCGCACCCCTGTTCGGGAGGCGCTTCAAATGCTGGAACAAGATGGATGGCTACAGATTGAGACTTACAAGGGCGCGGTGGTTCGGGAGTTCGACTGGCGCTATATGCAGGAAACGGCGCATATCCGATCCGCGCTGGAAGTCTGCGCCATTGAGGGCGCGGCAGCGCAAATTACCGAGAGTGACCTTGCCCTGTTGGAGCAGATTCAAAAAGAACAGCAAAAAGTGCTGGAAAATTTTGATTTGGAAGCGTTTATTATGCAGGACCGACGGTTTCACACCTGCCTGTATGAGCTTAGCGGCAATCAGCAGCTCATCCGCCTGTTGGAAAATTATTATGATATTTTTCGTTTTCTGGGGACACAGGCTGTTATGAATTCGGTGGAGCGGCGGCTTACCACACTTCAAGAGCATCAGGCCATTTTAGACGCGCTGAAGTGCCGCGACACCGCAGAGGCCGTGCAGGCTATGAAAGCCCATATGCGCCATACGGAGGAAAACATGCAAAATCACCGTGCCCATACACTGTCGGCGGAGAACTGAAAAAGACAGATTTATTAAAATAAAAACAGACCAAACATCGTACGGTCGTCTTGCGCCTTTTTCGCCTTGGTTCTTTGTATAAAATGTGAAATATGGATGCACTTTTTGACTGATATAATAATTTTTACAAAATCAATGGTGAATTTTTAGTGCTTTATTGACAGATTCCGGGTTATGTGATATTTTTTTAATCATTAATTGGTATACCAAATACCATATACCAGTTTTAAAACGAGCCGTCGGCCAACCCCGTCGGCAAAATAGGGAGGATTTTCATGAAAGTCAGCATGATCCAAATGGATATGAAGCTGGGCGCACCGGAAGAAAACTTTGCCCATGCCGTGGAACTGGTTCGTCAAGCTGCTCTTGCGAAGCCGGATGTCATTACTTTGCCAGAGACATGGAACGTGGGCTTTTTCCCAAAAGAAAACTTGGATGCGCTGGCGGATCAGGACTGTGTCCGTGTAATAGAAACCTTTTCCGCCTTAGCGGCAGAGCACCGCGTCAATCTCATTGCCGGTTCCGTAGCCAATCGAAAACCTGACGGAAAGGTGTACAACACGGCCTGCGTCTTCGACCGTACGGGCGCCCTGATTGCCCAATATGATAAGGTTCACCTGTTCAGCCCCTCTGGCGAGCACACCTATTTCCAGCACGGAGAGAACGCCTGCAATTTTAAACTGGACGGAATTCCATGTAGTCTGGTCATCTGCTATGACATCCGTTTTCCCGAGCTGATACGCACGGAAATGCTGCGGGGTTCCAAAGTGCAGTTTGTCGTTTCCCAGTGGCCGGAGGCCCGGACGCTGCACTGGGACACCCTGAATCGCGCACGGGCGATTGAGAGCCAATGCTACCTTTCCTGCACCAATTCCGTGGGTACCGCCGGAAACATCAAGTGCTGCGGTCACTCTGCCGTATATGCTCCCATGGGCGAGTGCCTGATTTTGGGCGGCGGCGACGAGCAAATACTTACTGCCGAGATGGATATTTCCGCCGTAGAGCAAGTACGCGGCAGTATTAATGTCTACCGCGACCGAATTCCACAGGCCTATCATATCTGAGCCCCTGCTGTCCGGAATCATGCAATGCACACATGACCGGACGCTTAAAATAGAGAAGGAGAAACGATCATGAGCTATATGACCTTTACCTTGCAGGCAAGCGGCAAAGAAGTGCCCCTGACCTTGGAGTACGAGCGTGTTTTTGCAATCGGCTACGCGGGCCGAAACATAGAGAAAACGATGGAACACATTAAGGAGCTGGAACGTGATCTGGGTGTTCCCGCGCCGAAAAAAATCCCCACGATCTTTCAGTGCGGTAACTATGTCCTGACGCAAGAGAAGGATTTGGCTTTCTTGGGGAAGAAGACCTGCGGCGAAGTGGAATACGTCATCGTGATAAAGGACGGAAAAATCTACATAGGACTTGGCAGCGACCACACCGACCGGGAGCTGGAGGCGCAGAGCGTCCCCAAGGCGAAGCAAATCTGTGCAAAGCCCATATGCCCGGTTCTGTGGGATTATGAGGAGCTGAAAGACCACTGGGACGACGTCAGCCTGAACTCATGGCAAACCGTGGACGGCAGAGAACTCCCCTATCAGAAGGGCACTCTGGCGGACATCTTGCCGGTGGATACCATCTTGGGCGAGTTGAACAGCCGCGTGGGCAATATCAATAACTGCGTGATTTTTTCCGGTACGGTACCGGTTTTGGACGGGTTTCACTATGGCTCCAATTTCCGCTATGAGATGGTGGATGAAGTGTTGGGCAGAAAGCTAGCATCCGATTACAATGTAATCGCAATTAGTGAAGAGGAGCGATAATGATGAAAAAATTTTTGAGTCTTGTGTTGAGTCTGGCCATGACCGCCACCCTGCTGGCAGGCTGTGGCGCTCCCGCGTCCTCTGCTGCCGCAGGTTCCGCTGCTGCGGGCTCCGGGTCTGCTGTCTCCCTGAAAATTGCCACCACAGGCAATGAAAAGCATCAGTCCACCATTGCCGCACAGGCGTTTTCCGATAAGATCGCGGAACTGTCCGGCGGGCAAATCTCCGCCATGGTGTATCCCAACAGCCAGCTTGGCAGCGAGCGTGAAGCCGTGGAGGGGGTGCAGCTCGGATCGGTGGAAATGACGGTGGTCACCAGTGACGGCGCTCTGCCCAATTTTGTCCCCGAGACACAGGTCCTGTCCATCCCCTATATGTTTGAGACAAAGGACGAGGCTTATTATGTGCTGGACAACTTTCTGCAGGACGAGCTGGCTCCCCAATTAGAGGCGCAGGGAATTAAGCATCTGGCTTTCTGCGAGTTGGGCTTCCGTTGCTTCACCAACAATAAGAAGGAGATCACCAGCGCCGCCGATCTGTCCGGCCTGTCCATCCGCGTGCAGGAGGCCACCATTTGGTTCGCACTGGCCGATAGCCTGAACTTTATTGCCACGCCCATTTCCTTCAACGATTTGTACACCGCACTTCAGCAGGGCACTGTGGACGGACAGGAAAACCCCATCACCTCCATTGCCACTTCCGCCTTTGACGAGGTGCAAAAGTATATGTGCCTGGACAACCACACCTACGGCGCCGAGAGCATTATCATGAACCTGAAGCTGTACAACAGTCTGACGCCCGAGCAGCAGGGGTGGGTGGATGAAGCGTCCGCTTACGCCAGAGACTATCAGCGCGAAAAGGTCAGCTCTATGGAGGCCGATTATCTCCAGCAGATCAAGGACAGCGGTGTGATCATCTGCGAAACCCCCGATATCAAGTCCTTTAAGGAAGCCACCGCCGACCTGTATACCCAAGACGACGTGGCGGCTCTGGTAGACCCCGCTTTGACCGAGGCTGTGATGGCGGCGGTGCAGGAGTCCCACAACGGATAAAAGCAACTTTGACCTGTGGAATCGGCTGCCCAAATGGGGCAGCCGATTCCGGCGGGTCCCTTTATAAAAGGAGAGAGTATGAAGGCATTGAATCAAATAGTAGACAGACTGACTAAATTCGTCATGGGAATCAGCGCTGCCGCGGTGTTTGTAATCACCTTTGCGCAGGTCCTGTGCCGGTATGTCTTGAAATCCCCGCTTCCGTGGAGCACAGACATCCTGCGTCTTTCTTTTACGTATCTGGTGTTCTGGGGTGCGGCGTGGTGCGTTCGGGAAAAGGGAAACCTAAACGTAGACGTGGTGCTGACAGCAATGCCGGTTAAAATGCGGAAATCCACTGAACTGCTGATCAATATGATTCTGTGCGCCTTTTTTATATTTCTGATGGTGTACGGCGGCCAGTTTGCAAAGAGTGGTCTTTCCCAGTCCACCTCCTATCTGCCTATCCCCATGACGGTCTATTACGCCAGCATTCCCTCTGCGGCGCTGGTGATGCTGTTCTACATGGTGCAGATTCTGGCGGGACAGATCCGCGATTTTAACGGAAAGGATGCCTGAGAAATGATTTTTATTCTACTGTTGTTTGTCCTGTTTTTAGTGGGCATTCCCATCTGTTTTTCTTTGGGACTGGTTTCCCTGTTTGGAATCATGCAGGGTGGCTACCCGCTGACGGTGGTTGTTCAGCGCATGTTTACCGGCATCGACAGCACGGCGCTCATCGCCATCCCGCTGTTTATTCTGGCGGGCGGGTTGATGGTGCAGGGCGGCATTTCCAAGCGGATTGTAGACTTTGCGGACGCTTTGATCGGCCATCTGCCAAGCGGCCTTGCCATGGTCAGCATTCTGGCCTGTATGTTCTTTGCCGCCATCACCGGTTCCGCCATTGCTGCCACCGCCGCCATCGGCGGAATTATGATTCCCATTATGGAAAAGAAGGGGTATGAGAATACTTTTTCCGCGCCGCTGCTGGCCTGCGGAGGCTCCATCGGCCCGATCATTCCTCCGTCCATTCCGCTGCTGCTGTATGGAACTATGGCTGGTGTGAGCGTGGGAAAACTGTTTATCGGCGGCTTTGTTCCCGGCATCATCATGGGTGTGGGCCTGATGATTTACAGCTATGTCGTGGGAAAAAAGCGGAACTATGTGGGACGCGAAAAGCGGGCTTCCACCAGAGAAATTGTCAAAACCGGCAAGGATGCGCTGCTGGCCTTGATTATGCCCATCATCATCATTGGCGGCATTCTTTCCGGCATTTTTACAGCCACCGAATCCGGCGCCATCGCCTGTGCGTACGCGCTGGTTCTGGGCCTGTTCGTTTACAGAGAGCTGAAGCTGAAGGACCTGTTCGCTCTGTTTGTAGACTGCGCCAAGTCCACGGGTCAGGTGCTGGTCGTGGTGGCCTGCGCCAGTCTCTTTACATGGGTCATCACCGTGGCGCAGGTTCCTCAGACGGTCAGTGCATTCCTCTCCTCCACCATCAGCAACAAATATCTTATGCTGCTGGTCATCAATATCGTGCTGCTGATCGCGGGTACGTTTATTGACACGACCAGTGCGCTGGTCATCTTCACCCCGCTGTTTTTGCCGCTGGTGCAGGCCATGGGCATTGATTTGATTCACTTTGGTCTGGTGATGGCGGTGAATCTGACCATTGGTATGTGCACGCCGCCCTTGGGCGTCTGCCTGTTTGTGTCCGGCTCCATTGCAAAGGTGAGCCTGAAGCAGCAGATGCGGGATTTGGTTCCAATGCTGGAAGTATTGCTGGTGGTGCTGTTGATTATCACCTATATTCCGTGGACGGTGACCTTCTTCCCGAATCTGTTCGGTTAATCAGCCCTTTTTCATAAATTTCCGGCGCTCGATATTCCAGGGGAAATTGTTGTGACAGTCGCAGTTGCAGATTGATTGATTTTATTAAAATATTCTCCTCCAAAATACGCAGCCTGTTCTCATCATGACAGCAGAGGGCGGGGCAAAACTATGTTTTGCCCCGCCCTCTATTTTACACTTCAAAAAATTTGGTTTGGCTTTGATGGTTAGTTTGCGGACTCGGCGTTAAACTGGTCCCACGCAAAGTCAACGGAGATGACGGCCTTCTGCTTCTGAGTGTCCGCATCCACGTTGTCGGAATCGGCGTTGGCGGCAGTTCCGGTGGTATACGTGCCCGCAGCATCGGGGTCCATGGCCACGCCGATATAGAGGTCCATTCTACCCATGGGATCGCTGGCGGTCATCATCTTGTTCACTTCCGTCACGGTGGTCTCCTTCAAGGCACTCAGTCTGACAAAGGTTACGCCTCTGAGAGTAAAGGTTTCATCAGAGTTACCGCTCAACTTATAGATTTCCTT
>JAEXCS010000026.1 GCA_023402075.1 Bacillota bacterium
CGTTGCCCGTGTCTGTCACGATTTACTATTTCTTTTCCGCACCAGTCACATATCACTTTTGATTGCATTGATGATCCCTCCAATCTGCTGTTCATCATCAAGGACATACACCTTAAAGCCGAGCCGCTGAAGCAGCCCATGTCTCGATAGCTGTAATGGACGCGGCTTTTCTCCCGGAGCCTTAACTTCCACGAAGCCGATGTGACTGCCCGGTAAAAGCACGATGCGATCTGGCATACCATCGAAACTGGGAGAAACGAGCTTCAGCGCGATACCTCCCATATTTTTCACGGCTCTCACGAGCTTCTGTTCTATCTGTTTTTCTCTCATATTGAACTCCCTCTGGAACAGTGGAACAGGAAGGAACAACTTCTCCTATATATTCCTTACGCGTGTGTTTTCTCTTTATAGGTTGTTTTTAGCCGGATGAATATATATGTAAAAGCTGTTCCTGTTCCAATTCTTGTTCCGTTATTTGCTTAACTGGTAGAGTCGCTGCTTACCGTACAGGGGCAGGCGTTGGGATGTTTTACTACGCTCCCATCCGGGGACTTGGGTCATAAGCGCCGCAATCGCATAGCTGTCCGTGGTCTTGAGCTCGGAGAGATTCTTCCCGAAGCATTCACACCAGATTTCAGCATTGCTTACAGTTTTACGGGCTACAGTGCCCTTCGGCGCAACAGGACTATCCGTATTGGAGAGGTATTCCCGGCGGGCATAGATGTCCATGTCACTCCAGTTTTCCGGGAGCACCTTAGAGAGGTATTCCTCCACCATGCCAACACGCTCGTCAACCTCCATAGCGCCGCGCTGCGCTTCTTCAGCAGCATCCAATACGTCGCCCTCCAGATACAGCTTTTCACCGGACTTCCATATTTCTTTTGCCTCGGCCCAGAACTGCGCGCGGAATGCCTCGTCAAATACCCACTTCTTTTTTTGCTTTCGCTGGTGTACCTTAATGATCCAGAAGCGCCGGTTTCCCGTAATATCACGCAGATATCCTCGCTCGCCATTGACTGTGGCGATGATAATGCTTTGGCGCGGATGACTTTCGACTACCTTTCCGTAAGAAGGTCGGTACTTATCGTCGGAGGTGGAAAGGAATGCTTTTACTTTTTCAATGTCTGCCTTTTTCATACCGGCGAGCTCACCGATCTCCACAATCCAGAAGCCCTGCAGCTTTTCCGCGCCAGATTTGTCATCCATATCTGTCAACGAGAGCGTTTCCGAGTAATACTCGGTCGTGACAAGGTCCTTAAAAATACTGCTCTTGCCTATGCCTTGGTCGCCGTCCAGCACCGGAACGCAGTCGAACTTGATTCCCGGCACATAGATGCGAGCAACAGCCGCCGCGAAAGTCTTTCTGGTAACCGTGCGGATATATTCGGTGTCCTCCGCTTTCAAATACTTGATGAATAGGTCTTCAACACGGCGGACTCCATCCCACTCAGGGAGAGAATCGAGGTAGTCGCGTATTGGATGAAAATGCCGGTCATCTGCAACCTTGGTAAAGCTGACATCATAATTTCGGGTAGAGAAGACGCCATAACGGATATCTATTAGGGATTTAAGCTGCGCGGTGTCAGCATCACGCCAGAAGCTGTTTCCCTCTGGCCTGTCCCATGGGAGCGGCCCCGTAACTTGAATTCGGTTTGCCAGTTCATTCTGGGCGAAGTTTGCGAAGTCAGGATCGTTGTTGAGAATGAGGTTTAGATTCCAGACGCTGTTCTCCAGCAGTTCGCTGCGGGATTGCGTTTTGAGCTGCTTTTGCCATTCTGTATCATCAGCAGCGAGAAAATCACATTCCGCTTCGGATCGCCGTTCTTCCAGTATCAGCAGCTTGACCTTTTCATCGTTGCTTGCAAATTCGGACATAGCAGCAAAGGACTTTTTCTCATCGTCGCCACCAAACTTGTGTATGCGCACGAGGTCAAAAGCGTTAAGCAGCTTGCCGCAGGCGGGGTCGGTCGCGTGGTGACTGTACGCGAACTTGTCATCGTAGATCACGACACCGGCAGTGCTTTCGCCGGAGATGTAGTCATAACGCCCTTCTGCAACCGACGGAGCATAAATATCTGAGAGAAACTTGTCGATTGCTGCCGTAATTGAATAGGCACGGCAGAACGCACCGACTACGCTGGACTTGGCGAGAGGGTCCTCCTGCGGCTTCTGACTCGGCTTGCTGACCTTGCTTTCCCGCGAGGTGGTGGGTAGTAAAGAGCAATCCTGCCAATTGGGGTACGCCGCCAGAATTTTATCCGGGTCAAGCAGCTCGCCGTCAAAGAACTCGCAGATATATTCACCGTTTGACGGGCAGGTCGGCCAGTACATGAGCTGGTTTGGTATAAAGGAACACTCGTCAAACATATCGATACCGAGCTCCGCAGCCATATAGCGGGATACCGCCACAAACTCGTCAGCAGAAACATCTCTTGTGAAGGGCGCGACGATACGGAGACGGGGCGCTTCCGGCGTGTGGCTGTGTGTGGAATACACCGCGCACCTGAAATTCAGCTTATTCTCCAACGCTGCGACGAACTCCGGCGTAGCATTATCGATATCGGGCGTCCACAGAGAGCGGCAGGAGACATTTCCAACCTTGCGAAGGTTGTCTCGCAAATGCCCGCCGACGAAGCCACCCTTATCTTTTATTTCATCACGCTTGGGCTTCGGGAGCTTGGCATATTCTTCGGCTGTTTCAGTAGTGCGTATTGGCGTTTTCAGTCGGTCGCATATGTCACCGAAGGACATAGTCTTATTCGACCAGAATTTTGCCTGACGGGAGTTACCGAAGGCAATCTTCAATTCACGCATATTCGCTGACCTCCTCGCAGTTTTCTGTAAAGTAGCGCAAGCGGTAATCCTTCCACTTCGCCCGTTTGATTTCTGCCTCCATACCGGCTGATATAACACCACCGAACACCCATACCTCCGAGCACTTGCTCATCAGGGCATTACCGAAGAACAGCCCAAGTTCCCGCTCCTTAGGGTCGTCGTCATCCAGAAACTGCGGAAACAGCAGATGAGGCGCGATAGGGATATAGCCATTGTCGACGGCATATCGGCTGTAGCCTTGCGCGGCTTTCACGTTACCTTTCACGTCACCCGAAAACGGCGAACAGATATACACGATAGGTCGGAAGGCACGAAGCGCACGTTCCTCTTTTTCAATCATTGTCATAGCTTCAAATGCGGTAGGGTCGTAATAGCCCTCGCTGTTGAATTTGTTTATACTCAATGGGAACACTCCTTTCACGACGGGCTTCTTGTCCGTCTCTACTACCCACTGGAAAAAAGAAGCCCCGTCGTACAAAAATCTTCTAATCTTTTTTATAAAAATCTGTCTCGTAGCCATCGGCACGGAGCAATAAGCCCTTTGCCCACGGTGGAGTTCTGCCCATTTGCTCACAAACCGCTGCTAAAGACATACGCTGGTTCGCTTCGATAACAATCTCGTCGTGTATGTGCATGACAATGGAGCAGCAACGTAGCGTCTTCATGGCATAACAGAGAACGTCGCGGGAAGTCGCCTGAACGATATTTTCAACGAGCTTCGGACCGTAGGTGTCAAGCCGCTCCCATTTCTTTGTGCCGCCGACGCCTTCGTAGGTGATGCAATGCCCACCGAACTGGTTTTCACCGATGCGCGGCTTTACATATGCGAGCTGTCTGCCGGATGGGAGCACAATAAACAGCATCGCACTCTGGCAGTAGAACTTGATGCCGTGAGTGACACAGATGCGTTTATCCCGAACTGCCTCTGTAGCGGCACGGTCAACGTCCCACCAGAACTGCACGATGTGCGGATTTGCCTGTCGCCACGCTGTAACCAGCGGCTGAAGCTCGTCTTCGGTCAAGCCCATATCAAGAGCGCCCATTGCCTTGAGCGCACCAACTGAGCCGCCATAACCGAGTGCAAGTTCAGCAACTTTGCCTTTCTGGCGCAGGTGACCGTTGATGCCATGCTTCTCGACCGGCACCTTGAACATCTGCGATGCGGACGCGCAGTAAATATCTCCACCGCCCTCGAACACATCCTGTCGCCATTTTTCTCCTGCAAGCCATGCGATGACGCGGGCTTCGATGGCACTGAAATCGGAAACGATAAACTTTGCACCCTCTCTCGGTATAAAAGCAGTGCGTATTAGTTGAGAGAGGGTGTCCGGCACATCCTCGTAGAGCATTTCAAGAGCATCAAAGTCGCCGACACGAACAAGGCTGCGGGCTTCAGCCAAATCCTCCAGATGGTTTTGAGGCAGATTTTGCATCTGGATAAGCCGACCTGCCCAGCGCCCGGTACGATTTGCACCGTAGAACTGAAACATCCCACGAGCACGACCGTCGGCGCAGACCGCGTTTTCCATCGCCTGATACTTTTTCACCGACGATTTCGCAAGCTGCTGCCTGAGTAGAAGCACATTTGAGAGCTCCGGCGGTGCTGTTTTGAGCATCTCGGCAACGGCCTTTTTGCCGAGTGTGTCTGTTTCCATGCCGTTGTCGGCAAGCCACTGTTTCATCTGCTGTACCGAGTTTGGATTGTCCAGTTCTGTGAGCTGTTTCATTGCCGCTGTAAGTTCCGAGCGGGATCGCCCGTCAATGGCGATAGCTTCCCGCACAAGCGTCATATCCAGCGCCACGCCTCTGTCATTTATTTCTTGGTCAAGGTGATATTCGTCCCATACGGATTCCGGCACGGGAAACTTCATAAGTTTTGCCTGTATGGACATTTCCGTTTCCACATCCCGCACGTTATACTTTTTGAACGCCGACCACTTGTCTGGCGCGTGATATGGATAATTGCGGGTGCGTTCACCGTTTGCTTTTGTTGGCGCACAGGGCTGGCAGAAGTATTTGATGAGGTCTTTGCCTTCGGCCAGCTTCTGCTTATCCAGCTTGAGCACCGCGCCGACGCCCTCCAGCGACAGCGGCAAACCCATCGTTGCCGCCCAGACCATGGAACACCGCCACGGAGCCGGATCAATATATTTACCGGTCGGCAGGCCAATAAAGCGGGAAAGGCATATTCTCTCGAAGCTGGCGTTGAACGCCCACTTGGTCACCGCTTTGTCGGTAAGCGCCGCAAGGATGTCGGAGGGCAGCTTCTCGCCGCAGGCAAGGTCAACCACCTGCACAGCGCTACCGTCTACGGAATAGCCAAACAGTAATATTTCAAAATCCGGCGCTTCGACATAGCGGTAAACACCCGACTTGGCGAGGTTAACGCTGGAAAAGGTCTCAATATCTATGCTGAGTGATTTCATAATCAACCGTCCTTAATGGGAACAAGGCGGCAAAGAAATCTCTGCCGCCTGTCCCTGTAGCTTTACTTGAATTCCTTCATGCGCTGCCCGTGGTATTCGAGGTCACGAGCGGCCTGTGCCTTTTCACGCTTTTCGCGTTTGCGGTCATACACCGCGCTCTGAATCGCGGTGATGAGGAACACAACGCTGAAGCAGAGCCAGATAACGATGAGGGCGGTCACTAAGATGGTCTGTAAAGATGTCATGGATTTTCACCTTTCCTTTCTCAGTTCAAGAACTCGTCGTCATCGTCGGTGGCGAAGTCGGACTCAGCAGACGCCTTGCCGCCGAGAGGCTCACCGTCGCGGAGCTTCTGCAGGTTGTTGAGGCCGCAGGCGATACCTTTGTTTCCATTGGAATTAAAAGCATAGAAGCTGATGCTGGCGCGACCGTACACGCCGGAGTAAACCTCCGCGCGGGTCAGGACGGGATTGCGGTCAGCGTCCACGATGCCGGGAGCAGTGGTCGCGTTGGCGTTGATGAAGTACGCGTTCGCGTAAGCCTCATCATCGGGGCGTTCCGTATCACCGTCGCGCAGGGGCGTTTTGAGTGCGGCCATCGGAGGCATGGACTTGCCATTGCCCTTGAGCTTGGCCTCGCCCTCGTGGTAAGCCGCCTCGATAGCAGCCTTGATCTTGGCGACCGTCTTAGTGTCGGACTTGGGAATGATGAGGCTGACCGAGAATTTTGGCGTACCGCCGTTGATAGACTTGGCCTCCCAGACGTTGGCGTAAGACCAGCGGGTGTCGGGACCAGTGATGACCTTCATCGGGTTGTTTACCTTATTTGTGCTGTTATTCATAATCGTTTTCCTCCATAAAATCATTTTTGGCTGTGTTCATCGCCGGACGCTTATCGCTCTCCGGGACGAGTGTGGGTTTACCCTGCGGTTTTTCGATATACGCCGCGAGGAGTTCTTCAAGGCGGGATTTGCCGAGCAGCTTCTGCATGGCGGTGACACCGAGAACCTTGCGCTCGTAAGGGTCAAAGCCAGCATCGGTGACTGCACCGGCGACCGCTGTTTCGTTTGTGTATTTGCGGTTGGAGCGACCTTCGACCAGTTTCCAGCCGTTCCATTCCTTACCGCTAATAGCCTGTTGCAGTGCGTAGTCCTTGATATCCGCAGCCCATGCGACAAGGTCATCAACACGGGAGATAATTTCTTCAACCTCCTCATCTGTAAGCAGCGGCGGCAGCTTGAAGTCATAACGGGCAAGCTCCATATTGGCGTCAGCTCTGGCACGGCAGTCGTGCTTTGCCTTACAGAAGCCACACCATTCGCCGCAGAGGAAGTTTCCATCACCAGCGAAAGCAAGGTCGGCTGTAGGTTTTAGTACCTCGTCTGCCCAGTGGTAAAGTTCATCTTTCGAGAGCTCGTATGTGCTGATGTTATCGCGGCGTGGCTGATAAATGGTCATGTGAACGGTATCAATGTCGTAGATTCCGTCGAACAGTTCCAGAGCACCGAGGGCGTAGCACTGCATTTGCGGGTTTTCCGTTGCATCGACCATGATTCCACGACCGTGCTTGTAGTCGATGATTTTCAGGGTGCCGTCTGCAATGATAAGGCAATCTGCGGTACCGAAGCCGGACGCTACCCAGCGGGAGAAGTCTACACGCTGCTCGATCATGACAACAGGATCGGCGCAGGTTTGCTTAGCAGCCTCCACCTGTTCGAGAACATAGGTGGCATAGCCGGTGGCGCAGTCGGCCATTTCCTCATTGAACCAGGTGAGGTTTTCGGTTGGGTCCTGTGCTTCCATGCCCAGCGCCTTGCGGAGCTTATATTCACAAAGCTCGTGAGCGTCGGTGCCTTCGGCGGCGTAGTCCGAGCCTTTATCCTCATAGCTCTCGCAGAGCCGAGCGGAGGGAGGACAGTGAAGCCAGCGCTCAGAAGATGATGCGGATAGTACCGCGTGTCCTTTATGTGGCATTGTTCAGTTCCTCCGCATCGGCAAGCAGTGCTTTGTAATTAGCGGGGTCAACACCCGACAGCTTGTCGGCACCGTACTTCTGGAGCAGAGAGCGAATCTGAGCGGTATAGCCCGCACGGGACTTATTCGCAAGAACGGCTCTGACCGCTTCCAGTGTGAGTGGTGGTTCTTCCACCGGTGTGGGCGCTTCCGGCACTTCATCGCCGCTGAACTGCTCCGCCAACCAATTAGCCGCGTCGCTGATAACAGCAGCACACTTGCGCAGTTCTTCGATGGTCAATGCCATCTCGCTCGTTTTGCTCATTCGTTTTCTCTCCTTCCTTAGATTTGCTTTGTGCAGCGAGGATAGTGAGGTTTCTCGCCAGCCGCTTTGACACGACTGAAATTGCAGTCAAAATATCAATCAATTCCTCGTCCGTGCCGGATACTTGTCTTCCCTCGTTCATTAGGGCTTCCTCCAATCTGAGGACTTATTGTTTTTTCCTGTCCTCACTACCCACTGGAAAAAAAGAAGCCCATCGTACAAAAAACAGAAAAATAAGTTTGCCCTCCGCCAACTTTCTGTGACAGAGGGCAAAACCATGTGATTACTTGAGACCTAATATACGTTTGCGAAGCTGGTCGAGCACCTGCTTTTCGCGGTAGACGGCTTTGGACTTGTACCAGTCGCCGCCGAACTCGCGCTGAAGGGTATCCGCGATTTCTGCCTTTGAGCTGCCCTCCATAATAAGCTCGCAGATGCGCTTGCCTTCAGGGTCGCGCTCCGCCAGCTCATCGAGAAGCTGCTCCAGCAGAAGCCTGTCCACGAGAACATCGGAAAAGCTGGCGGTCGGGTCCTCAAGCGTATCCTTGAGGCTAAACTCCTCGCCGTCACCGTTTTCCATCGGCGCGTCGAGCGAGATGGTGTTTCCAGCTGCGCGATATTCGCAGGTGGCGCAGTCACCGTCGCACATCCAGAGCTTTGCTTTCGGACACATACATTGACCGCTTTTCTGCGCTTCCTTCTGTAAGCGCCAGATGGGGCGGTAGTATTCGTGATAAACTTCTTCCGTTACCGGTACCCACGTTTTGGTGTTGCGGATGTAGATTTTGCGTGTGTTTTCTTGCTTTGTCATGAGGTTTTCTCCTTCCGGCGTTTAAGCCGAAGCGGAGATAACCTGCATACCTGCCAGAGCTAAATTTCATAGATGGTCACCTCATGCGGATTTCTCCGCTTCACATCGGTGACCAGCCGTTCGTAGCTGGCACTCTATTTTTTGTGTGGCCCTTGCGCCAGCTACGAACGCATCTCCGTGGCCACAGAGATGAGCTGGTACTCGGGCAGACCTTTTTACGTCTTGTCCGGGACGATTGTGTTAATTGTCGTTGGCGATAAGCTCTAAATCGCCGAACGCCTCACTGTAATAATAGGGACTCAGATCGTATAGCCCACGAGCGTCGTAGCGGCGGAAAACTGACGTCACAACCTCATTCCCGAACTGCTCGGCGACCGCTGCTGCCGTATTCTCAATATTGATACGCCACATTTCCTTTTCGGATTTTGTCATGTAATCACCGTTTTTTCTTTGAAGTCGCTTCCGGCATCTCCTCGTCAGGAAGCGGAAACGCTGTTGTACAAGCACTCGCGATTGCTTCGTACAAGACTGCAGTCAGCAGATATTTCCTACTGCTGACTACAATTATCGCGCATTTCGTTTTTAGAATCCCAACTCAGCGGGTTGGTCAAAAACGCGCATAATACCGATGATTTTCAGAATTTGGGCATAAAAAAAGAACCCCTTTCGGGGTTCAAGAGGGCTTGCTATGATGTTTTATCGGTAAAAAGCCAACTCAATGAGTTATCAGCTTTATGAAACTTTTTCTTTCGTTCCCAATTCGGGCAGCTTTGCAGCTTTTAACATCCCGTTAAAGTCGTTCATGGAAACACCCGGAAAGCGTTCAAGAATGCGGTAATATGTTTTATCCGGGTCTTGAAAACGATTTAGTTTATTCTGCGATTTATCAAAAATGCTTTCTATAAGACACAACCGAAGTTTCATTCCTATACAAACCGCCATGAGAACATCAGTCCCCATATTGTTGTAGGTGTCATTCCTGATTTTCCCATGATAATTTGCGTGCAATCCTGTGTATTCTGTAAAGGTGGACGGTGCAGTCCAGTGTCGGTTCTCCATAAGAAACCACAGGCATTGGCAAAGTGATTTGTTCGGCATCCCAAGCATTCCCAATAACTGATTTTCCTCGTCCTCATCATATGCAGGGATTGAATTGAATGCCGCAGCGTAGGCTTCGTCAGGGTCAAGCTCTTTGATGTTCGTTTGAAGCTTCGGGTTAAAAAGATAAATCCTTTTATCAACATCCTGTGCTTTTGCATCGGCCTTGTAGAGATAGCATAATCCCTCGAAGTCTTTACACGCATATGTGTAGTCTGCGAATCGCTGCTCACGGATATTGAGAACGCATCGCTGAAGGTTTTTCTTTGCCGTGGTCGTAAGCTGCGGAACGCCAGCTTTGAAGGTTACAAATTTAGGGTTAGCAAGCACAAAATACCCATCTGCGTAGATAAACGAACCGCTGCTAATCCATTCACTGAGCAAAGAATCTTCGGAGGCAAGGGAAAAGGCTTCGATGGGACTTAACGGCTGATAGTCCTTGCTCTCCAGTATTTCGGCGTAAACATCCGCATAGTCCCCAAACTGAGCAATGACCGTTTCCAAACCTACTTCAATCAGACGGTACTTTGCCGAACTCCGGGATACCAAAAAGAACGCACTTAGCCTTTCAATCAAAACATCGCAGGAAAGCGGTGAAGCGTCGTTGTCCGCTGGATGTTCAATTATTTCCAGAGCTTTTTTCTTGAACATATCATGCGGCATCAGCACCCTCGGTGCCAACCGATGTGCCTGCCACTCCAACCAACGGACTTCATTTTCTTTTGTGTTTTTTCCTGCGGATGGTTCATAATAGGTTTCAGACTGACGGCACATAATCGGATACAGTTTTTCCGAAGCTACTCTGTTTTTTATCTGTAGGATTTCAAAATACCGCCGGTCCTTTTCCCAATGTAATGCCTCGTGTATCAGCGTGTTCCGCTTCGCGCCTACACCGTACCTCTCCGCATAATCCGGATCTATAAGGATTGTTCCTGCCGGGTAGTTCTGCGGTTTCATGCTGCTGGTGCCTTTGTCGTAAACCTGAACCTCACCATTAAGCAGCAGGCAACACCCAAAAATATCAAGATTTCGTGACAGCGAGACCTCTTTCACGGCCAAATGCTCGTCTGCTAAAATCTGTTCA
This sequence comes from Bacillota bacterium, assembly GCA_023402075.1. Lineage (GTDB taxonomy): Bacteria > Bacillota > Clostridia > Oscillospirales > Oscillospiraceae > Oscillibacter. The sequence goes on from JAEXCS010000026.1 coordinate 10,532, forward strand.
ACTGGCAGAGGCATCGGCGTGGTCAGTGCTTCTCTGCAAACGCGGCTCAAATACTTGGAGGCATAATCGTCAAGACGGTTTTTCCCGAGGATTAATCCACCAGTTTTTTTATTCACATCAAAGATGTCACTTGTGGTGAGATTATTCCTCATCTATCAATTCGCCTCCAGCTTCAATGTAATCCAACGGCATTTCTGTGAGGAGCTTTTTTGCTTCCTTCCATGTAGGGCAGTATTCTTCGACCAGAGCATTGAAGCGGTTAGTATGATTTCTCTCCAGCAGGTGAATAAGCTCGTGGATAACGACATATTCAAGGCATTCCGGCGGTTTCTTTGCGAGCTGAAGGTTTATCCATATTCTTTTATTGTCGATGTTGCAAGTGCCCCAGCGAGTTTTCATCTTTTTGATTCTCGCTTCGTCCGCGTCGATGCCGGTTTTCTTCTTACAGGTTTCAAATACGGTTTCTAAAACACGCTTCAATTCAGTACGGTACCATTCGGTGAGCGCTTGCTCTTTACCGTCGATTGTTGCGCCATCGGGAACTGTCATGATTATTTTGTTCGGCGTCTTTTCAATGGAATAGCGCTTTCCATTGGGGATTACCTGCAGCATATAAGGTTTTCCCCACAGGTAGCAAGATTCTCCTGATACATATTCGCGTTTGCTTTGTCTCGGCTGCACATTCATTTTATTTCTGACCTTTGTGATTTCCGGCAACTTTCTCAAAACAAACAGCTTGATTTCCTCGTCGGGGTAACCCGCCGGAACACTAACAGTTACATTGCCTTCCGGTGGGTTGACCCGAATATAGAGGTTTTTCAGATTTCTCTTCTTGAGAATTTGGATCTGAAGTCCGCTGATTTCCAAAGTTTCATTCATCGTATTCATCCTGCCTCTGAACTAAGTCATAGATATCGCCAGAGGTATTCGCTGCATCTTCTTCGTCGTAGCCGCCATCTATCAGCGCCTGATAAATAGCGCCTCTGATGTTCTGCTGCTTTTGGAAATTTTTCTTCCAACTCGGACGCAGTGCTGTGCGGATGGCATTGTCTACAGCAACAGCAAGCTCCGAATTTTTGTCAAAGAAGTCGTACAAAGCGCGTCTGGCGGCACTATCCTTGACTTCATCCGGGTAGTCCATACTCGTTTCCGGGTGCAAAATCGCCTCTGCAAGCTCGACCACTTGGCGAAGATACTCGTCATAGCTGAGAGCTTCGATTTTCCGCTGGTCGATGATTTTTTGGAGCATTTCGGACAGCTTCCCGTAGTAGACGGAATTGCCACCCATTTTCTTGACGATTTCATGCTTGAGGTTATTCTCGATCGTTTCCGCCTTTGCTACATCGTCACCGGGTATATCCTTTACGAGGTCGGCGGGCGTGGTGGTCCTGCCGCTCAGAAGCAGTTCCACCAGAGACATATTGCCAAGTTCGCTTACGACCGTGCTGTCGTCAGCGCGAATGTAGGTGTCAAGGATATAGCGCATATCTGCCTCGTATGGCTTCAGGTCAATATAATCGCAGCTTGCAAGACGCACCATTTCCTTAACACGGTTATAATCAGAAATCTCTGTGCGCAGACTGTCGACCTGCGCATCTTCATATCCGTAATGCGATGCAAGTCTATCGCAGCAGGTGGCAAAAGAGCGAGAGAGGGAGGACGTAAGCACATACAGCAGGTCACGGCGGCCTGCCGTTTCCTCATCCTCGCCGGATTCACAGAAATAGCTGATGAAATCGGTATCCGCCTGCGGAGCGCTGACATTTTCAAACAGCTCAATCAGCGATGACCGTGCACCGTCCATTTCTGCTTTAGCCTCGTCGTAGCTGTTCTTGATAAGTCCCTCAATATCATCTTTGTCATATTCCTCGAAAGCGCCGGAGGTGTAGTCGGCAACCGCAAGCTGAACATTGCGGAACAAGTCCATATAGTCAACGATGTAGCCGTAGTCCTTATCTTCACCGTCGGGACGGTTTACGCGGCAAATAGCCTGAAAAAGATCGTGGTCACGCATGGACTTATCTATATAGATGTAGGTAGCGCTTGGTGCGTCAAAGCCTGTGAGCAGTTTATCAACGACAATCAGCAGTTTCAGCTTGCCGGGTTCTTCCTTGAACTGCTTCTTGGCGTTTGCTTCGAACTCCGTGACCGTCTTGCCGCCGAGCATCCGTTCATAGACAGCCTTCTTGTATTCTTCCTCGCTTTGCATCGACAAGTCTGAGGTTGCCGTTCTTACCGCCTGCGTTGTCGGCTCGTAAGAGGTGACTACAGCGCATTTCGTAAATCCGAGCGAGTTGAAGATTTCCCAGTAGCGGCAGGCTTCATAGATACTTCCGGCAACAAGCAGGGCAGTGCCTCGGTCGGTTTTCAGGCGCGGCTTTAAACTCATGTCAAAGATGATATCGGACGCGATTTTTTCAAGCCGTTGCTTAGAGCTATACAGCTTATTGATTGACGTCCAGCTCTGCTTCAACTGGAGCTTTGCCCGGTCTGTCAAGCCGGTCGTCTTATTGTCAAACCATAAATCGACTTTGTCTTTGCTGCTCAAATCTTGGTCGACATCTCTCGCTTCATAGCGGAGATCAAGGACAACGCCGTCTTCAACGCCTTCATCGAACTTGTAGGTGTGGATGTATGTGCCGAAGGTGGCAAGGCTTGTCTTTTTATCGGCTTTCAGCAGAGGTGTACCGGTAAAGCCGATAAGCACAGCGTCCGGCATCAGTGCGCGAACGGCCTCGTGGAGCTTTCCGGAGTTCGTTCTGTGGCACTCGTCGATAAAGGCAATGATGTTACCCTTTGCTTTATAGTCATGCGGAAGATTCGCAAGCAGCTCTTTGCGGTACTGGTCAATGTCTGCCTGTTTACCGGCGTTGTGACCGTATTTGTGTATCAGAGAGCAAACGATGGAATCCTCGTTTTTATCCAGTATCGTTCTCAAGTCGGCGCAGCTTTTCGCCCTCACGACCTTTTCTTCCACGTCAAAGAACAGGCTTTCAATCTGATCGTCCAATTCCTCTCGGTCAGTGATGATAACGACGCGGCTGTCCGGCACATTTTCGATAATCCATTTAGTCAGCCAGACCATAATGAGGGATTTACCGGAACCTTGCGTGTTCCAAATGATACCGCCGTCCTTGTCGTGGATACGCTGTCTTGCCGCGATATTGGCAAAATACTGATTGTGCCGTGCAACCTTTTTGATTCCCGCATCGAAAATCAAAAAGTCGTGAATGATGGAGAGAAAACGCTCCTTCTGGCAGAGCGATACGATGGCTCTGCGCAGGGGATTTGCCTCTTTATCACAGAGAGCCTTAATCTCTGCGGACAGAGCATCCGTCGCCTTTGCGTCCTCTTTCCATTTCAGATAGTATTTCTCCGGGGTTTCGGTCGTGCCGTAGCGCAGACCCTCCGCCTCGTTACCGGCAAAAAGAAGCTGTTCCGTGGCGAAAAAGCTCTCGATGTTCTCCTTTTTCTGGTTTGTGAGCATCTGGCGTATACCTTCGCCAACACTGACGCAGGAGCGCTTCAGCTCAAACATACCCAGCGCGATGCCGTTCACATACAAAACAAGGTCGGGACGTTTCGTTGTCGTGCGGTCATAGCGCAGCACGGTTACTTCCTCCGCTACATAAAAATCATTCTTGTCGAAATCATCCCAGTCGATATAATGGACCGTGTCGCGGTGTCCGGCGTCATCCTTCACGCCTTGTTTCCCGTAGCGCAGGAGAGAGTACACCGCCTTATTTACCTGATAAAGCGTATCAGCCTGATTTGAGACTGTACTGTGCAACTCCGCAACTGCCTTTGTTATCTGCTCTTTCTTGTAACCGCGCTTTTTGAGGCTTGCAATCAGCAGTTCTTCCTTGACGGGCGTGTTATACCGGTCTTCCAAGTTGCCAAGGAAGATATAACCGAGGTTGTCAATGAGCCAATGCTTGACCTTGTTCTGTAGTTTTCGTTCAGAATCAACTGACATCGTTATCCTCCTTGTTTGGTAAGCCGTATCCGCCCGGTGAGCAGGTCGTCCATCGCTCCGGCTTTTATTTGTAGCATTTTGTCTTTTTCTTCTTCTAAAGAGGCGATCTCTTTATCGAGAGCGGATAGAATATTCGCTATTTCCTCCTGCTCAACGATATCGCAAGCATACGGTATAACAAACTTCCTCAGTAGTTTCTTGTTTAAGCCACCTCTGCCACCATCTCCAGAGGACAATTCTCTTAAGCTAATGTAGCTTCTTTCCATTGCGTAAAACAGAAAATTTGCATTTGTCTTTTCATCTGCGACAAGAGCAGCTAACGATTGATTGATGGCCATATCACTTAGAAGAAAGGCTGCAGTTCCTCGCGTCTTCCCCTGACCTGCCAACGCAATCAACACGGAGTCTTTGGGCACAATTTTTGCCGCAGAATATCTCAACCCTGCATCTGTAATAAATGTTGTTGGACGTATAATTCTTTTCTGATGTATTTCTGTGGATGCAAGCCAAGGAATACTTCCGCCCCAATATTCCGAAATTAAAGTTGATGGTGTTCCACCAGTAACTATCTCTGAAGTGATACTGCCTAAACACTTGTATTCCCACTCACCAGCGAACCCTTTCAGCCGTGTCCTGCCGCTTACCAAATCTTCCAGCGCGCCGTCGCGGATGCCTTTTTTCTTTTCGATGAGCTCCGTTAGGTTGGCGATATGCTCGTCCATGCAAGAGAGCGTTTCTGCAATGGCTTTTTGTTCAGGGAGAGATGGTAAAGAAATAGGTGTGCTTAGAATCAGGCTATTATATAGTCTCCTGATGGTAGTTCCTTCAAGATTCTGCCACGGATATGACTCATAAAAATACTTCAAAAAGGCACTATCCACTTCATCATCAGAAGTATCAAGCCACACAATGTTGGAGTCTTGAAAATAAGCATCCTTGCCATCAAACACGGCGGTTCTGCCAATTGTGCCCGCAGCAGAGATAAGGACATCGCCTTTTCTGGGGTATGAATATAGGCTTCTATAAGTATCATATAAATCCCGCGAGATATAGGCATCTGCTTTTTTGCCGAAAGTACCTATCTTATAAAAAGGTATTTGTCCACTTTTTTCGGTTTGATGCGAAAAGATACGGCGACACATCTTGATACTGCCCAAGTCCCCTAAGGTTAGGTCATCCCAATCCTTCGGATAAGTTACCATTTGTACCCCATCCTTTCAAGTGCTGCCTTGACAGCTTTCTTGGAATCCGAGGTTTTCTCCTCAATCTGCTTCAACGTGTGTTCATAGCGCTTTGCAATCAACAGCGCCTTGGAAGCAAGGGCGTTCAGCACTTGGTCTACCTCTGCGCCGATGTCGCCGGAAAGCCGTGCCATCCACTTTTCATCAAAGAGAAGATGCTTGATTTCCTCCATGGTAAGCTCGCCGTATTTCTTCTCAACCTTGTCGTCAAGCTCTTTGCGCAGGGCTTTCAGCTGCTTATTCACTTCGTCGAGCGCGGACATCTTCTCCTGATACGCACAAAGCGCGGTGTATTCATCCGCATAGATTTCGGGAATGACGGCATCCGCCTGAGCCGCTTTGAGTGCTGCGGCAATTTTCGACTTGATGAAAACGCCCTTCTTGTTCTGCAGTTCATATGCGGCAAGGGAAGGGTTCTGCTTCAGCAGGGCTTCTATCTCCTCGGTCTTTCCGGCTGCGAAGAGTTCAGCTATCTGTGCAAGCGCATCCGCGTCCTCCGACGTTTTCTTTTCTTCCAGTACCCTGATGCGCTGGTTGAGCTTTGCCTTCGGTATGGAATCACCGGCCTCATTCAAAGCCTCAAGGAGCAGTCCATCTTCACCGGATTCCTCCTCGCGCATTTCGTCAAGCTCGGCCTCGATAAGCCCGCACTGCTCCTCCAGCGCGGTAATTGCGGCACATTCGTCCACGAAATAGATTCGCTCGACAATCGTCCTCGGAATCAATGCGCCATCAAAGGATTTCACCTTGGACTTGTCGTCCACAGAAATCGTCTCACCGTTCTCGTCCTTGGCCTTCTTTTTGGCGTATTCATATTCAATTTCACGGCCCGCCTCATAGCCGCCGACCTTGATAGCATAGACATCATCTTGCAGCTTTTCATTCCAATAATTGAGCAGACAATCGTAAACATCATATTGGTCGAGCAGTCGTGAATCGCGGTATGTGGCAAGTATTTTGCCGGATAGATCGCGGATAAGTGCCTTTGGATTTGTTTCGGCGTCCAGACTAAGCAGAATATCACGCACCTCATCTCTCCATGCGGAGAAGGTGGGGACAAGCTCCTTTTCCTTTTCTGATACGATGGCGGCATCCTGATATATCGTTTCTTCGATGGTGTCGGAAGGGACAGCCAGCGTGTAGATGCTGTGTTTTTCGTCGAGCGTAGCAAACAATACACGCTTTAATTCGGGAGCCACGGTCCAAAGCTTTTCGAGCGAATCAATGTCGGCTTTCGGTATGCCGCCATTCAAATGCGCGGCGATATTTTGCGGCAGCGTGTCGTCTATCCTCGTTATGTAGCGGGGAATGTTCAGATTGCCGTCGTTTGTGCTCTCGTCAAGAATGCTTTCGTAGGTAACAAAGCGGGAATAACCATCCTCGATGATCTGCCCATTGAAATAACGGACAATTTTCTCGATGTCCTGTTCGCGCAGGCGATTCTTGCTGCCGTCCTTCTTGAAACCGCTGCTGGCGTCAATCATGAAAATACCTGTCCTGCTTTCGGCATCTTCCTTGTCAATGATAATGATACAGGCGGGAATACCCGTGCCATAGAAGAGGTTGGCAGGCAAGCTAACGATGCCCTTAATCCACTTCTTTTCAAGAATCTTTTTGCGAATAGTTTCTTCGGCGTTGCCCCTGAACAGTACGCCGTGCGGCATAACAATACCTGCCTTGCCATTCTGACTCAGCGATTTCAGGACATGAAGGAACCAAGCATAGTCGCCATTCTTCTCCGGCGGGATGCCGTAGTCAGCAAATCGTTTGTATTTGTCATTGGATGGCTTGATTCCGTCTGTCCACGCCTTATCGGAGAACGGTGGATTCATGACGATAAAGTCGAACTTCCTCAGCTCGTCGAATTCATCAAGGTACTGCGGGCTTGATAATGTATTTCCGCTTTTGATTTCGCCGGTACCTTTGTTGTGGAGAATGAAGTTCATTTTTGCAAGACCGGCGGTGTCAGGGTATTTCTCTTGTCCGAAAATGGTGACGATGGAATTGCCATCCGCGTCCACAGGAGCCTCATCCGCAGCACGAATTAGGAGGCTTCCGCTGCCAGCCGCAGGGTCGTACAGCGTCCATTTCTTTGTGACATCATTATCAATTCTGCCAATGCCGATAAGACGCGCAATAATACGCGATACCTCGCTCGGCGTGTAGAACTGTCCTTTGCTCTTGCCGGATTCCTGCGCGAACTTCATCATGAAGTATTCGTAGGCATCGCCGATAATATCATCACCGCTTGCGCGGTTGCTTTTGAAGTCGATGGCTGGGTTTTGGAACACGGCAATAAGCCCTGAAACCTTGTCGACCAGTTCCTTACCGGAACCGAGTTCGTCAGGGTTGTTAAAGCTCACATCAGGCAGAGAGCCTTGCAGCCTGTTATCCTCCAGAAACTTTTGGATAATTTTATCGACCTTTTCGCCGACATCGCTCTTGCCCTTTGCCGCGATGAGGTCGTCAAAGGAAGCGCCGGGGTTGACCGTAAACTCGGCAAACCTGCGCCCTTTATATCTGTCTGACACATATTTAAAGAACAGAAGGACAAGCACATAGTCCTTGTACCTTGACGGCTCGACACCGCCTCTCAATTTATTGCAAGCTTCCCATAACAGGGAGTACAATTCTGATTTTTTCACGGCCATATTCCTCTTTTACTCCATTCTAACTCAGCCTAATTCAGCGTAATTTTTATTTGTTTGGTGAGTAGAGGCGATTACTCCATTGCGCTTTCTCCACTTTTGACCCAAGCGTCAAGCTCGGAAATTTTAAACTTCCACTGCTTTCCTATTTTGTGAGCAGGGATTCCTTTTTCTTTCCTTATCCAGTCCCTAACCGTCACTGGTTTCACCCCCAAATAGGTAGCTGCTTCATCGATATTGATCCAGTTGTCATTGACAATCTCGCTCATCTTTTCACCTCATCACATTTCTGGTGGGTACACAAACCTACATTAAAGTATAGCACAGAAAATGTGACTTTTCAAGTGGTTTGCTTATATTTGCTTATATTTATTCTTGTTTTCAAAGCGGCGGCATTGGTTCAAAAGCCCTCTCAGCGCGACCCCGATGTTCCCGTTTGCAGGGTGAACACCGTGTGCAAATCCAAAGCACCCGTTTGCCGAGTGCAAGGCGTATGTCGCCAGCGTGCTCCGCAGACGGGTGTTTTTATACGCACGAGGCAAACGGCAGAAAACAAAAAGCCGTCAAAAAGCCTTGAAACCAAGACCTTTTGACGGCTGCCGTGTGCAAAATAAAGACGGTAACTTCGATACGCATTGTATCAAAATTACCGTCCTTATATGGCGGAGAAGGAGGGATTCGAACCCTCGAAACCCTTTCGGGTTTACATGATTTCCAATCATGCGCCCTCGACCAACTAGGCGACTTCTCCATAACTGCTGGGAAAAATTGATCGATATGCAGGTTGCTGTTGTGGAACAGCTTTATCATTATACCAAAACATGTCGGAATGTCAAGAAAAAAGTTTTCGCATTTGGTTGCGTGAAATCAGAAATCCAATTTCCTTTAACTGAGACGCGGGGAAAGGGCGGGAGCTTTGGCTCCCGCCCCGTTTGTCAGCGCATGGTAGAAACCAGATGATCCACAGTGTGGTCCACGGCGACGCCCAGCTTTTGAATGCCTTTACCCACCTGAGTTTTCATGGTCCGCTTTCCGTGGGGCATCATCATTCCAACCAGAGCGCCCGCAGCCATTCCGGCGCCCATGCCGAACCAAAACCCGGCATTGTTCCTCATATTTCGTCACTCCTTTTGCGGTCTGAACCTAGTATGGCGCGTAAAGCGCGTCTTATGCCGGAAATTGATTTGCCAAATACCACCGGCTTCGATATAATGAAAAAGAATTAATAATTGAGAAAAGAGAGGACTTGACATGACCGTTTTGTATCTGATCCGCCATGCCGAAGCGGAGGGAAATCTTTACCGCATTGCGCAGGGCCAATGCGACAGCATTATTACCGACCGGGGCTATCAGCAGATTGCAGCCTTGGCAGAGCGGTTTCGTGATGAAAAAATTGACGCCGTGTATTCCAGCGATCTGACCCGCACCCGCATCACCGCCGGAGCCATCGCAAACATAAAAGGCCTGCCTATTCAAACCCGGAGGGACCTGCGGGAAATTTGCGTGGGCGAATGGGAGGAAAAAACCTGGGGCGAAATTGGAATTGAGGAAGCGGAGCAGCTGGCGCTGTTCACTTCACGGCCCGACCTGTGGCAGGTAGAGGGCGGCGAGAGCATGGTCGCCGTCCGGGACCGGATGCTGGCGGCGCTGCGGGACATAGGCGAAAAAAATTCCGGCAAAACCGTGGCAGTATTTTCCCACGGCTGTGCCATTCGTTTGACACTGGGTGAGATAGAAGGCTGCGGACTGGACGAGATTGGAAAGACGCCCCACGGCGACAATACTGCCGTTTCAAAAATTGAATATGAAAACGGGGCGTTCCGCCTGATTTACCGGGACGATAACAGCCACGTAAAAGCCCTGTCAACCTTTGCAAACCAGCACTGGTGGAAGCACCCCAACGGCGTGGAGCCGGGGCTGTATTTTCGCCCGGTGGAGCTGCCCGGGCAGGCTGCGCTGCTGACAGACTGCGTGGGAAATGGCTGGATAGCGGCGGGAGAGACGCGGACGTTTAACGCGGATGTGCTTTTGCGGGAAGCGGCGGAGCGGCCCACGATCGGGGCCTATATGGAAGGTGCGCCCGCCGGGATTCTGCAATTAAATCCCGAAAAGGAAGCGGCGGAAAAAGCGGGCTGGATTTCGCTTTACTGTATGGCGGAGGGCTGCCGGTCCAGAGGGCTTGGGATTCAGCTTTTGGGGCAGGCCGTGTTGCGGTATCGCGCCATGGGGAGAGAGAAGCTGCGGCTCTCCCTGCGCCGGGGAAACAAAGCCGCATTGCGCTTTTTCGCGCAGTATGGCTTTTCGCCAGTGAACCCGGCGGCGGATCCGCTGGTGCTGGAAAAAGACATCCGCTCCCGGGAGTGGATGCCCGAGCCGATTTAAGGCATCGGCCGGCCTTTCACAAAATTAGGAATGGTATTTCGAAAGGAAACCGCATATCCTGATAGACAAGACCCTGCGCGAATGTGGGGCGGGAAGGGACGGGCGCGCTGTGGAGCTGGTTGTCATCGTGCTGCTGTTTTCGGCAGGGCTATTGCTAATTGTTAAGGGCGGAGACTGGTTTTTGGATGGAGCGGTGTGGATTGCGGAAACCTCCGGAATTCCGCACTTTATTGTGGGGGCCACTGTGGTTTCCGTTGCTACTACGCTGCCGGAGCTGACGGTGTCCATCACCGGCGTGCTGCGGGGAGAAGTGGATTTGGCGGTGGGCAACGCGGTAGGCTCTGTCACCGCCAATTTGGGGCTGATTTTGGGAATCTCCGTGCTGTGTATTCCCGCCGCCGTGGATCGGCGGTTTGCGCCCAAGGCGGTTTTGATGCTCTGCGGGGCGGCATTGCTGACGGTTTTATGCCGAAATGGGAGCATTTCCCTGCTTCCTGCCCTGTTTCTGCTTGTAATTTTCTCCATGTATCTTTGGAGCAACCTCCGCGACGCCGGACAGGGCATGGCGGCGGAGCGGAAAAAACGGGCCCGCGGAGGTGGAATCTCCCGGCAAAAAATGCTCTCAAAGCTCACGATGTTTTTTCTGGGTCTTGGGGGAATCATCGGCGGTTCTCGCCTGCTGATTGATTACGGCAGCGAGCTGGCCCTTCGGCTGGGTGTTCCGGCAGGCGTGATCGGGGTGACGCTGGTGGCCATTGGCACGTCGCTGCCCGAGCTTGTAACCACCCTTGCGGCCATTGCAAAAAAAGAAACGGCCATGTCTATCGGAAACATTGTTGGGGCCAATGTGATTGATCTGACATTGGTGCTGCCGGTGTGTGCCGCCGTGGGCGGCGGACGCCTGACGATCGGACCGCAAACCACGGCGCTGGATTTGCCCATGTGTCTTGCGGTGGGGGCAATTGCCATGCTGCCGCCCCTTGCCGCCGGTCGGTTTTACCGATGGCAGGGCTTTTTGCTGCTGGGAATGTATGTGGTGTATCTCGCGGTGCTGATGACGTGAGGGCGCGCCGGGAAATTTTAATAAAATTTCCCGGCGCACGATCAATTCTGTGTGTTCCCGTGCCGCCGCGCCCTCTGTCCCACCGGGGGCAAAGCATTTGCCGCGGAGCAAAGCACCGGAAGTTTAGCGGAACGCCGCGCCGGGGCTTACGGCGTTTTCACCATCAAGCAAAAAGCCGTCCCGGTCATGCACGCGGGCGTTGCGCAGCATTTGCCCGTAAGTGTTGCTGCGAATCACGCCGCTGTCGGTTCTGTTCCCGTTGTTTACAACCGCGGATTCGGGAGCGCCCACGCCGTCGTTTTCAAGACCCAGCATTCTGTTGTCCTCAGCCCGAGCGGCGGTGCCGCTGGCGCCGTTTTCAATGCGACGCTGGTCGCTATCTTTTACCACGGCGGTTCCGGTGGCGGAACCCGCGCCGGAGCCGGCGTTGCCGTCAGTGACGGATTGATTGGGCACGCTTCCGTTCGCGTTGTCCTTCTTGCTGGTGTTACAGGCCGTCAGGCTCAGAGCCATCAGCGCGGTAAGCAAGAGCGTAAATGTCCTTTTCAAGTCGTTTCCTCCTTTGTGTGGACTTTGTTGCATTGCGATACCCTGTGTTAGTATGGCAGGTTTGAAGTGAAACAACCATGGCATTTTTTTGCAGAGAACGGTGAAAAAAGTAACAAATTTTAAAAAACCACTTGCATTCTGTCAAGGTGCATATTATCATATAATTAGAAATCATTACTGGATACAGTTTGAAAGGAGGCCCCATGCAGCCGCAGCGATATTCGCTCCAAAGGGAGAAAATTTACGCGGTCGTGCGGGAGAGTGTGGAGCATCCCACGGCAGAGATGGTGTTTGGCTGGCTGAAACCCGAAATTCCACGGCTGAGTCTTGGCACCGTCTATCGCAATCTTCACCGGATGGCGGAGGAGGGGCGGCTGCAGGAGCTGCCGGGCCCCATTGTCCGCTTTGATGGGGACACGGCGCCCCATCCGCACTTCACCTGCCTTACCTGCGGCGCTGTCAGCGATGCCCCGGTTCTCTACGACTGCGGGCTGGATACAGCGGCGTGCAGGGAGGGGTTTCAGGCCACACGCCACGCGCTTATGTTTTACGGAACCTGCCCCCGGTGCGGAAAAAGCAAGGGGGAAGAGAACTGCTGAGTACGCCGGAGAAATCCGGCATGCGTTTTGTCCGCGCTTCCCGGGCGCACCCATTCGCCCGGTGAAATTTTTGCAGAAGACGTAAAAATTACTGTCAGCCACGGCAGCGGGGCACAGCGTGTGCCGCTGCCTGAGATAGAATGTTTGAAAGGGGAATGTTATCATGGAACTGAAGGGAAGCAAGACGGAAGCAAATCTTTGGACTGCGTTTGCGGGGGAGAGCCAGGCCCGCAACAAGTACGACTTCTATGCCAGCAAAGCGCGCAAGGAGGGCTTTGAGCAGATCGCGGCCATCTTTGAGGAGACGGCCCTGAACGAGAAGGAGCACGCCAAGCTGTGGTTCAAGGCGCTGGACGGCATCGGCGTTACCGACGAAAATCTGGTGGCCGCCGCCGCGGGCGAGAACTACGAATGGACGAACATGTATGCCGAGATGGCCCGCACCGCCGAGGAAGAGGGCTTTTTGGCGCTGGCTGCCCAGTTTGAGGGCGTGGCAAAAATCGAGAAGACCCACGAGGAGCGCTATCTGAAGCTGCTGGAAAACCTGAAAAAAGGCGAGGTTTTCAAAAAGGGCGAAAAGGTTATGTGGTTCTGCCGCAACTGCGGCCATGTGGAGATTGCGGAGAACGCGCCCCAGGTGTGTCCTGTGTGCAACCATCCCCGGAGCTATTTCCAGGTCAAGGCGCTTAACTATTAATTTACATTTGCTTGACGGGGCCGCCGCTTTTGCGGCGGCCCCGTCTTTCCCTGTCTGGTGGACAAAAAACCCGCGGGAATCCACGAATTTTCGGAAAAGGCAAATTGCGCACAAGCAAACTAGTAGACTATCCTAACAAGTTTGTGGAAACAGACAAAAACCGCGTCAATTCTCCCCCTGTATTTTCGAAATGTTTGTATAAAACTCTGTTGACGTTTTTGTAAAAAACGGATATGATATAAGGACAAAATGACATGGTATGCGGAGTTTTAATACGGCGATAGGGAAAAGGAGTGCTGCATATGTATACACAGGAGATCACGGTCAATAACGAGGTGGGTCTTCACGCGCGGCCCGCGACGTTCTTTATCCAAAAGGCAAATGAGTTCAAAAGCGGAATCTGGGTGGAGAAGGAAGACCGCCGGGTAAACGCGAAGAGCCTTCTGGGCGTGCTGTCCCTGGGCATCGTCATGGGGACCAAAATTACGCTGATTGCCGACGGAAGCGACGAGAAGGAAGCCGTTGCCGCGTTGGCGGAGCTGATTGAGAACAACTTTGGCGAATAACCCTTTCACCTGCGCTTGAACTTTTCACGGAGAAAAAAGAGAAAAAGAGACGGCCGCGTCTCTTTCACCCCGCGGTAACGCGGGGTTTTCTTTTTTATATGGAAACGAGAGGAGGGAGTACGTGACAAAAGACGAGCTGAGAGAAAAGGCAGGGAATCTGCCCCTGAAGCCCGGTGTTTATCTGATGATGGACAAAACCGGCAAGGTCATTTACGTGGGTAAGGCGAAAAAACTGAAAAACCGCGTCAGCCAGTATTTTCAGGACAGTGCGTCTCACACGGCGAAGACCCGGAAAATGGTGTCCGAGGTGGACCGGTTTGACACGATCTTTGTCTCCAGCGAGTGGGAAGCACTGGTGCTGGAAAACTCCCTCATCAAGCGGCATATGCCGCAGTATAACATTTTACTGAAGGACGACAAGGGGTATCCCTTTGTGCGGCTGTCTAAAGAGATGTACCCCCGGTTTTCCATGGTTCACCGCTATGCAGCCGATGCGGCGCGATACTTTGGCCCCTTTGGCGGCAGATTTGAGACGCGTCAGGCACTGGACGCGGTGTGCGCCGCGCTGAAGCTGCCCACCTGCCGCCGGAAATTTCCGCAGGACATCGGCGTGGGGCGGCCGTGCCTGAATTATCACATGGGCCGGTGTGATGGGTGGTGCCGTCCGGGCTTGTCGGAGAAGGACTATCAGAGCCGCATGACGCAGGCGGCGGCGCTGCTGGAGGGGAAATCCAAGCAGCTTTTGCGGGAGATGACGGAGGAGATGGAAGCCGAGGCGGAAGCCCTTCGCTTCGAGCGGGCCGCCGTCCTCCGGGACAGGATCAACGCCATCGGTGCGCTGGCAAAAAAGCAGACGGTCATTGCGGGTCTTTGCGCGGACACCGATATCTGGGGCATCTACAAAGGGGCCAAGTGCTGCTATGCCATTCTCCACATGGAGGATGGAAATTTGGCGGGACGGGAGACGGAGCTGTTTACCGCGCCGGTGGACGAGAACGAGGGGGAAATGCTCTCTGCCCTCGCCGCCCAGTATTACCTGCCCCGGTCGCTGCTGCCCCACGAAATTCTGCTTCCTGCCGACGCGGGAAACTGCGAGGAGCTGTCCGAGGCACTGTCCCGCCGGGCAGGCCGTAAGGTATGGGTTCACGTTCCCCAGAGGGGGGAGAAGGCAGGGCTTTTGGAAATGGCCCGGCGAAATGCCGCCGAGGAGGCGGAACGGGCCACTACCCGGGAGGAGCGCAGCAGTCAGGTGCTGGCCCTTCTTACAAAAATGACGGGCCTGCCCCGTCCTCCACAGCGGATGGAGTCCTACGATATCTCCAATACAGGCTCCAGTGAGATTGTGGCTTCCATGGTGGTTTACGGGGGCGACAGACCCCTGAAAAGTGCTTACCGCCGGTTTCAGATCAAAGATGTGTCCGGACATCCGGATGACTACGCCTCCATGCGTGAGGTGCTGCGCCGCAGGCTTCAGCGCGCCGCTGACGGGGACGAGAAATTTTTGCCCCTGCCGGATGTGTTTTTGATTGACGGCGGCGAGGTTCACGCCAAAACTGCTTTGGAGGTGACCCGGGCCTTTGGCCTGGACATCCCCATTTTCGGCATGGTGAAGGACGACCGCCACCGCACCAGGGCGCTGGTGACCCCGGAGGGGCTGGAAATAGGCATTCAGGCGAATCAGGCAGTGTTTGCCCTGATTGGTCAGATTCAGGAGGAGACGCACCGCTTTGCCATCACCTATAACCGGGAGAGCCATCGGAAAAACGCGTTGCACTCCGTGCTGGACGATATCCCGGGTGTGGGACCCAAGCGCAGGGAAGCACTGCGAAAGCACTTTGGAACCGTCAAGGCAATCCGTGCCGCCACGGAAGAAGAGCTTGCCGCCGTGGTGGGGCCTGCCGCAGCGGCAGGCGCCTACCGCCATCTGCACAAAATCGACGGTTCCGCTGTTAAGGCGGAATCGGCCGCGCAGGAAAACTGACGCAGGATGATTTATTCTAAAATGAAACGGTTTCGCCATGCTTGGTATGTGAACATGTTTGGTATGTGAAAAGGAAAGCCAAGCGCCCTTTGGGCGCTTGGCTTTCCTTTTAAAGCATATTGGGAAAAAACGGGCAAATCAGTGCCTGAAAAACAGCTTGCGCAGGCGACATTGCCAAAGCAGCGTCATCTGACCCAAAGCCCGGTCCAAGAGAAAAAACGTCAGGTTTGCGCCCAGCAGGAACACCGCCGACAAAGGCCTTATGCAGCCCGCAAGCTTTGGATTCAGCACGTCCAGTCCCAGCGCCCGCAGCAGAAAATATAACACAGCCACGGCAGAGTTAAATACCGCCAGCTTGCACAAAAGGCGCACAAAGCGAAGGCGGAGCCGATCCAGCGTGGGGCGCAGAACGGGATAATATCCCAAAAGCAGATAGACCAGAGAGGGTTCCTTATCCGGTGTCAGCAGCAGGGCCAGCACCGCTGTCACGGCATAGACGCTTAGAGCCGGTCGCGGCCCGCGCTCTGACAGGACCGGCAGCAGGGCCAGCATTGCCAAAAGCGGAGCACAGTACGTGGCTCCGGGGATAATGCCCCCCAGAAGCAGCAGCACCGTTCCAAGCGAAGCGGCTACACCGCACAGGGCGATTTCGTGACTTTGCCGACCCATCAGCTTACGTCCTTGTATTTGAGCTTGTAATAGCTCCAGCAGCGCCACTTTGAGAGCAACTCCTGCCCGTTTTGATCCAGCGTGTCCAGCGTAGTCACGCTTCCGTCAGGCAGGACTGCCGTCTCCTTCTGAATCACCGGATAATCCCGGCGCAGCTCACTCATAAACCGGAACCAGGGCGTCTCTGCGGCGTGACCTGTCAGTTCCAGCACCGTTGTACCCAAGAAGGCAGCGCTGATGGTTCCGTCTGCCGGCAGATTTAAAGCGGCGACGGTCGCGTCCCAGTCCAGCGCGGCGGCGGCCGCATCGTTGGCCCAAATGACATAAGGGGTTTCATAAGACTTTAAAAAGCCTGCCGAACCGTTTTCCTCCGGGGTCAGATTCATGCCAAGCTCCTTATAGGCAAGCTGATTATCTCCCAGATAGGGAAGGTGGTCGCCCCAGAAGACCAGCACCACCGGCTCTTCACTGGCGGTGAAATACTTCGTCAGGCGGCCCAGCATGGCATCCGCGTCCCGTGCGCCCTCAATATAGACGGACAGGAGCATCCGGGCCTCGGCAGAGAGGTCGGCCGTGGTCTGCACCTGCGGAAAGGCGTGCCCCGGGCCGTATTTGCCAGAGGTGTAGGACATGTGGTTCTGGATGGTGGTGGTGTAGTTAAACAGCGGTTTTCCGGCGGACACTGCGGATTCGAATTTTCCTTCGATCAAACCTGCGGTATAGTCGTCCGTCACCCAGCGGCCCTTGTACTGAATTTCCGGCATGTCTTCCGCAAACTCCGTTTCTTCCGCGCCGAAAAAGTCGTAGACGTTTTCCCGGTTATAGAACCACGCATCCCCGGGGTGAAGGAAGGAGGTGGTGTAGCCGTCCGCGCCAAAGACCCGGTACAGGCTGTCCAGCTTGCGGTTCACCGCCCGGAAGGCGGAGGTGGTGGTGGCGGAAAGGGCGTTGGTCTGCATCCCAGTGAGCACGTCGAACTCTGTGTTGGCAGTGCCCCCTGCAAAGCCGGGAACCACCACATGACCGGAGATGGCATGGGCGCTTTCCCGGACGGCCTGAAGGTTTTTCAGGGGATTCTCTTCCGCCGAATAGGTAAACATGGGCTGATCCGTCAAGTCGGAAAATGCCTCGTTCATCACCATAATCACATTTACAGGGGAACTCTGTCCGGAATCGGTCGCCCCGCTTTCCCACTCCTGTGCCGCAGCGCGGCTGAAGCCGGCCGGTTTATCCACGGTGTAGGTGGTAAAGTGGTGGGTGAAGCAGTAGGGAAACCCCAGATCGTTAAACACGGAAGGAACGTAATAGGGGTTGGACGCGGGAAAGGAATTGTAAAGGGGATTGGAAGCGTAAACAGTGAAAATCAGGCCCGTCAGCACGCCCAGCGTAATTACGGCGCCCGAAAGGCGAAAGAGAAAGCGAGTCCAGATGGGATTTCCGGGGGACAGTGGTCTGCCCCGGAAAAAAACACCCAGAGCCACCAGTAATGCGCAGCTTATGACCACAACGGCAATGGCGGGCCATGGAAAGCGGATGCTATAGGACCCGGCGGCGCTGGTTGCTTCCTTCAAAAGGCCCAGATCCCGGGGAAACAGCGGCTCGTTGCGCACCTCAATTTTAATGCGGTTGGCAATGGAGAGAATGCCGCAAAGTGTCCCCACCAGCGCGGCGGAGAAAAACACATTTGCAAACAGCAGCGCAAAGGCCACAATTAAAAGCCCGATGGGTAGGGCGTTCAGCACAATAAGCAGCGGCTCTCTAAGGAAAAGAGAAAGGGCGGCGCGCAGGCTGTTCGGCTGAATCCACAGGCACAGCAGTGTATAAAACCCCGTCAGCAGCACTGCCAGCAAAAATGTCAGCGGCAGGCCCATGCCCCGGGCAGGAAGGGGCTTTGTATGTTTTCTCATAGATAGTATGATAATCCTTTCCGCACAACTTTGAAATTCTTTTTTATTATAATGCTTTTTCCGAAAAAAGCAAGGAAAGGCCCCGGGTCTGTCCGCAGGGCAGAAACTTCCTCGCGAGAAACCATTCAGGTAAATTTATTTACGCACTTTGATGAAGCAATTCAATTGATTTTAAGCTGCGCACCGTCTAAAAGCTTTTCGGTTCGTGGGGTTTCATCCGTTAAAGGAATCTCCATGACTCGCCATGTCTTGCCCTTTTCGTCAGGGTCAAAGTCTGGGTGATAGTAGAGCAGCTCCACCTTGTTCAAGGTGAGATGCTTCTCCACCTGCAGGATGCAGTCAAGCGCAATAGGGGCGAGAAGCTCTTTTATCTGTTCGTCATCGGGGAGTTTTGAAGTTTCATAGTCCCCATAATCAAATCGCAGATTGGTGATGGGGGTCATGGGTTCATCGTAATTCCAATATACATAGCAGGCGACGAATCGGTAGGATTGCTCTAAAGCATAAGTGCGATACAATCTTGAAACCGTTTCTGTCACGCCGGTTTCCTGTAAAAACAGTTTCTCACGATATCGGTCACTCACGGCGGTTTGATTGGGTCTGCTTCTAATATAGAGGGGTTCATCCCCCAAATAGATTGCGGTTTCAAAGGAGTTGCTGACAGGATTGAATACCGTTTTTCCCATTGCGGCCTGTGGATAGACAGATTCACAATAGTTTTGGGCGATGCTCCGTGCCATCATCGTTCCAAAACCCAATGGAAAACCAATCAGAGTGGACAAGCCGATATAAATCACTAAAAATATTAATTGAATAATGAGAAGTGTTTTCTGCTTCTTTGTGAGAGGTGTCCGCATCATACTGCCTCCAATCATTCTGCAAAACTTACTCGCCCGACTTTTGTTATACGAATAAGGGATGTTATTTTTTATATCCAGTATACCGCATAGCTGTGCTGCCGTAAAGCAAACGAATGCGAATCCCTGCGTTACTGGCTATGCGCCTCAAACAAGTACGCCGACATGAAGGAACTGACACCGGAAATTCTGCGGAAGTTTGCAGAGCGCATTAAAATCCAAGAGCGGAGTGAATGTCGCAGTCAAAACGCCACGCAGAGGATGGCTCGTTACTATCGTTTTACCGGCAGGATGCCATAACAACAGAAAAGGCACAGGATATAAAAATATCCTGTGCCTTACCGTGAAAAAGCTACTGTGCGGGGTCCTCGTGCTCGACATGAAGGCCCAGCATGTCATCCACGGGGATGGAGAGCAAGATGCCACGGGCCTCGGATTTAATGCCCGCCTCGGTGTTGATGGCCTGCATAATGGTGTGCTTATCCTTGCGGCTGCAAAGAATGCACACAATGCTCTTTTCGGCCTTGATGGAAACGCCCAGCAGCTTTTCTGCCTCTTCATAGCCCACGCCCCGCCCGTCGATAATCGTGCCGCCCATGGCGCCCACGGAGCGGGCGGCGCTCATAATCTTATCGGTATAGCCGCGGTTTACAATGGCAACCACCAGCTCGTATTTCGAGCCGCAGCAGCCCTCCTGCTTTCCGGTGTTCTGATCCAATTCTTTATCCTCCTCCCGCAGCAGCATCTGAGAAAACAGGCTGCTGATTCCGGACAGCGGAATCGTGAAGACAATTCCACGCCCCGGCTTGTGTAGCTGCATCTGCTGTGCGACTTCCTTGACGACGGAGGGAAGCCGTTCCTTTGGCCCCATGGTAATCACGAAGTCCTTTTCCGTTTTTCCAAGACCCAGATAATCCAGCATCTCGGAATTTGCCGTTCCCATGCCAAAGCAGAGGATATGGTAATACAGATGATGTCCTCGGCAGATTTCGGCGACCTTTTCGCCCTTGCCGCGATCCACAATGGTGACCATCAGCTTGATGATCCGGTTGCACTCATTGCTCACTTGTCACGTCCTCCTCTCCATATTCTTCGGGCTCATATTCTATAATTGTATCCTCCTGAGAGAATACAGCATCGGCCTCCGTACGCAGAGCCGACGAGCGCATCCGCATCTGGTACACAAAGCCGAGAACCTGAATGGTAATCAGCGGAGTCATCGCAACCATCGCCACGATACCGAATGCATCGGTCATAATGTTTCCGCCAAAGGTTTCCGCCGCTCCTATGGCAAAGGGAAGTACAAATGTGGCTGTCATGGGTCCGCTGGCCACGCCGCCGCTGTCAAACGCGATGCCGGTAAAAATCTTCGGCACAAAAAACGACAGGACAATGGAAATAACATAGCCCGGAATCAAAAACCACATAATCGAGATGCCCGTCAGCACACGAATCATGCCGAACGCCAGAGACATGGCTACGCCGATGGAAAGGCTTAGCTGCATGGAACTCTGGGAAATTGAGCCTTGGGTGACCTCTTCCACCTGCTTGTTCAGTACGTGGATGGCGGGCTCCGCAGCCACAATGAAATAGCCGATAATCATGCCCAGAGGAATCAGCGCCCAGTTGAAGGAGGCTTTGGCCATCTCCGAGCCGATATAATATCCCACGGGCATAAAGCCCACGTTTGCCCCCGTAAGAAACAAAACAAGGCCAATAAACGTATAAAGAAGACCCACCAGAATCTTTACCATCTGGCGCTTGTTGTATTTGCGGGAGATGGCCTGAAACGCCAGAAAAAATAGCAGGATGGGGCCAAAAGCCTTGCCGACTTCTTCTACATAAACGGGAAGACTGCGTACAAACTGCGCTGCCACATCTTTTGTGGTGATAACCTCCGTAATTGTGATGGTGGTATAATCAGAGGAAGAGGGACTATACAAAAGCCCCAGCACCAGCACCGACAGAATGGGGCCTATGCTGCAAAGGGCAACAAGGCCAAAGCTGTTGTCCTGAGAGTCATCCTCCCGCATGGCGGCAAGGCCTGCGCCAAAGGCCATGATAAACGGCACGGTAATCGGCCCGGTGGTGACGCCGCCGCTGTCAAAAGCCATGGGAATAAAATCCTTCGAGACATAAAAAGCCAGCGCAAAGACAATCGCATACAAAATAAGCAAAAGGTGGGCCAGATTCAGATGAAACACGGTCCGCAGGACCGCAACGGTTAAAAAAAGTCCCACGCCCAAGGCGATTGTCCAGATCAGAACGCTGTCGGGGATGGCGGGGACCTGGTGAGCCAGTACCTGAAGGTCCGGCTCTGCCACGGTGATAATCACGCCCATAACAAAACCGACTGCAAGAATAGCTGCAATGGGCTTTCCGGGTTTGCCAAAGTAGCTGCCGATGCCTTGACCGATCGGCATCATAGCCACGTCCGCGCCCAGAGAAAAAAAGCCCATTCCCACAATCAGCATCACGGCCCCGGCGAGAAACAGGGTGATTGTACCCACCGGGACAGGGACAATCGTAACTCCCAGCAGGAACACAATCACCGTAATTGGCAGGACAGACGACATGGATTCCTTAATTTTCGCGTTTAGATTTTCTTTCAATGATATCCTCCTAACTATGTATTGCAAGGACTCCTGAAAGCCCTAAAATAAATCCACTTATGCCGACCGAAGATAAGCACGCGACCAAAAGAGCGGCGCGGAAAGTGCTGCCAAATTCTGTCCGCGCGGCAGAGGGTGCGTCTAACAAGAGCAAAAAGCGGAGTTATTTGTCAAAAGCCGTTCGCCAAAAGAGGCGAGCGGCTGACCTTATATACTTAGTTTACGGATTATATCGGATTTGTCAATACTGGGCCCTGTGTCCGTGCGTCCTTCATGCTTTGGTGAGTGTTCCCCATTTTGGATAGCACGATTATTAAGCGCAGATGCGCACAAGACACCGAAATGCTTAAAAAACCCCGGTAATTACTGTGGTTTTCAAAAAATTTTATATGTTTCAGGGCTTGCGGGCTTGCCGGCACGCAAGCCCTGCCCGCCGGCTTATTCGGGCGGCAGACAACAAAATTTTAACGAAATAAAAACGCCGCCGCGAACAGATTTCTGTTCGCGGCGGTGTGGTGACCCGGCGGGGATTCGAACCCCGGACCCACTGCTTAAAAGGCAGTTGCTCTGCCGACTGAGCTACCGGATCATGCGGAAAAAATGGCTGGGACGGCTGGACTCGAACCAGCGGATGAGGGAGTCAAAGTCCCTTGCCTTACCACTTGGCTACGTCCCAAGATGGAAGCGAAAACGAAGAGAATCGGGGCAAGCCCGATCCCCTTCGCTCATTCTGGGGTGGGTGACGGGACTCGAACCCGCGACAGCCGGAACCACAATCCGGTGCTCTACCAATTGAACTACACCCACCACATATTGATAAATCCGCGCGGTCTTACTGATGATGAACCATAGGGGACTGGTACGCCAGAAGGGATTCGAACCCCTGGCCTACTGCTTAGAAGGCAGTTGCTCTATCCACCTGAGCTACTGGCGCATGTTTTGGAGCAGGTGACGAGAATCGAACTCGCATCCCCAGCTTGGAAGGCTGGTGCCCTGACCATTGTGCTACACCTGCGCGAGCCCTCCATGGAAACGTCAGCTTAGGTATGATAGCATGAAATGCACCTACTGTCAAGAAGGAAGTCGGTGTTTTTATGTTTTTTTGCGGATGGGGATAAAATCTCCTTATGCCAGAAGGGAAGGGCTTGCAACTTTTCCAAAAGTGTGTCATAATAAACACCCGGATAAGGCGATGCCTTTAAAACTTTAGGCTGCATCCGCGACTGTAAAACGGAATGGGATATGAATTGTTATTAAAATGGCAATGGCGAGTTTGAAATCAACTCCGATTGGTAATTACCCTATCGCCGAAAACCGGCATGAATACAGGGCTTGTGCCATCCCAGAAAGCAAGAAAACAGAGCGTATGCGCACAGCTTTTTAAACGAGTAAATAGTCGCTTTTTCGTCGGGAAACCGACTTGAAAACATATGGAGAAGTATCGAAGTGGTCATAACGAGAACGACTCGAAATCGTTTGATCGTCTTAAAAACGGTCCGTGGGTTCGAATCCCACCTTCTCCGCCAACGGGCTTTGCCCACTAAAAAGAGCTGTCTGTGGACAGCTCTTTTTTGCATATGAAACATAATAGCATGGAGTTGGAATTATTCCTCTTCCATGCTTTTTTTGTTTTCTGGTGATATGGATAATACCTTAAAATCCGGTTCAGGCTGGCTGATGTACAGCTCCTCGCACTCTAGTTGTGCCTGTATCAGTGTGCTGATTGCCTGTTCACTGGCACGAAAGAGCTTCAAATACATTTCTTTATATTCCGGCATGTTCTCACCTCTCAAGTACAGCATAACCTGAAACAGATTAAAAGTCAATAATCTGTTTCAGGTTATGGGATACTATATCCGAGGTGATTGTAGTGGCTAACAGACTGCGAGATTTGCGTGAAGATGCAGACTTAAATCAAACACAGCTTGCGAAAATTTTAGGAATGTCCCAGACAGGATATTCAAAATACGAAACCGGAGAAAATGATATTCCTACTCAGGTGCTAATCAAGCTGGCTCAGTTTTATAAAACCAGCATTGATTACATTTTAGGAGTAAGCGACCAAAAGACGCCCTACCACAAGTAATTACAGCGACATGGTGAATTCCATGCCGCTGTTTTTCTGTTCTTCCATAAACTCCTCTATAAAATCTCGATGGGACTTCGATTTTTGTACAATGTCCTGCCCATCTTTAGAAGATAGAAAAGCAGCAAGCAATTCCTTCGATGCGCAGTTTCCTCCGAAGGAAAAGTTGAAGCTGCCAGGACAACTGTTCTAATCGAAAAAGACAAAGCGAGGGCGCCTGCATTTAGTAGGCGCCCTTGTTATAGGTGCAATTGTGATCTGTGATAACCTGTGCTATGATAAAAAACAAATATATGTTGTATTGTAAAAAAGAGGTGTCCCATGACTTTTACAAAATTTCAAATTTACAATATCCCGACGATTCTGTATGGTGAGCCTTCTGACCAGGTCTGGCTGTTCATCCACGGGAAATGCGGGTATAAAGAAGAGGCGGAAGCCTTCGCGAAAATCGCTTGCCCCAAGGGTATTCAGGTTCTGGCTATCGACCTGCCCGAACACGGCGAGCGGAAAGCGGTCACCGGTTTTGACCCGTGGCACGCGGTGCCGGAGCTGCAGGAGGTCATGGGGTATCTTCGACAGCGCTGGGCGCATATTTCCCTTCGCGCCAACAGTATTGGTGCATGGTTTTCCATGCTGGCCTTTGTGGATACCCCGCCGGAACAGGCACTGTTTGTTTCGCCTGTGCTGGATATGGAAAAGCTGATTCGAAACATGATGCTCTGGGTATCGGTCAACGAAGAAAGTTTAGAGCGGGAGGGCGAAATCCCTACCGACTTTGGCGAAACGCTCTCTTGGAACTATCTCCAATATGCAAAAGCGCACCCTATCACGAAATGGGCTGCTCCAACGGCGCTCCTATACGCCGGTGAGGACAATCTGACCGACCGGAGTACGGTGGATGCTTTTGTCAGTCGGTTTGGCTGTCATCTGACCATTATGGATAACGCTGAGCATTGGTTCCACACACCCGAACAACTTGATGTGCTGAAAAGCTGGGAGGAGAGCAACACATGATTCGTGAAATTTGCAGAGATGAGGCGGTTCTTGCCCAAAAAGCCGAGCCGGCCACAGCGGACGATCTCGGTGTGGCGGAGGATTTGCTGGAGACGCTGATTGTCCATAAGGACGGCTGCGTTGGCATGGCCGCCAACATGATCGGCGTGAACAAACGCATCATTGCCTTTGATAACGAGGGTAAATACATGGTACTGTTCAACCCGGAAATCATCAAGAAGTCTGAACCCTACGAGGCGGAAGAAGGTTGCTTATCTCTCACCGGCACCCGAAAAACAAAGCGTTGGAAGTCTATCAAGGTACAATACCAAAACGAGAAGTTTGAGACCCGTTTAAAAACCTTCACCGGCTTCACGGCACAGATTATTCAGCACGAAATTGACCACTGCGAGGGGATTTTAATCTAATCATAGGAGCGTGCGATGATGCATGATGTGAAAACGAGCATTCAGTCTCGTCTGTTTGCCCTGCAAGACCTGAAGTACAAGGAGTTTCAATGTAAACTGATGCCCACGGTAGCACCGGAGCAGGTGATTGGTGTGCGCACACCCGAACTGCGGAAACTGGCGAAGGAGCTTTCCAAAGAGCCCGAAACGGCAGAGTTTTTAAGCACGCTGCCCCATCAATATTACGATGAAAATAACCTCCACGGTTTTCTGGTGGAGCAAATCAAGGACTATAACGCAGTGGTAGCAGCAATCGATGCATTTCTGCCCTATGTTGACAACTGGGCCACCTGCGATTTGATGAGTCCCAAGGTGTTCAAAAAACACCGCCCGGAACTTTTAAAAGAGATTCAGAGGTGGATGGCTTCTGAGCGTACTTACACCATCCGCTTTGGTATTGGGATGCTGATGGCACACTTTTTGGACGAGGACTTTGCACCCGATCACCTCGTCTGGGTCGCGGGTGTTCACTCGGAGGAATACTACGTCAATATGATGATCGCCTGGTACTTTGCCACAGCTCTGGCCAAGCAGTGGGATGCGGTGATTCCTTATATTGAGCAACATCGTTTGGACAAATGGGCTCACAACAAGGCAATTCAAAAGGCCGTGGAGAGCTACCGCATCACGGACGAGCAGAAAGACTATCTTCGCACCCTGCGGGTGAAGTAATATTTTAGAAAAAATGAAACAGCAAAAATAGTCGAGAGAGTTTTTTCTCAGCGAGTTAGACTTGTTGCAGGAGGTGAGAAGTGTGAAGGAACAAGTGCTGGCTGTCCAGCGGATGCAGGATTATATCGAAGCCCATCTGGAGCAGGAAATTTCGTTGTCCGATTTGTCAAAGGAGTCTTTGTTTTCTCCGTGGCATTCCTACCGGCTGTTTCAGTCTTATACTGGACTGACTCCCACGGAGTATGTCCGCCGCCTACGGCTGTCCAAGTCCGCCCTGCGGCTAAAACAGGAAGATTGCCGTGTCATTGATGTGGCTTATGATCTGGGCTTTGGCAGCGTGGATGGCTATCAGCGTGCATTCCGGCGGGCGTTCGGCTGCAACCCCGGCGAGTACGCGAAAAATCCTGTTCCCGTCACTCTTTTCATTCCTTACGGAGTCAAATTCCGAGAGCTGAGAAAGGATGTTAGTGACATGGAAAATCTGCAGAGCGTGTTTGTTCAAGTCATTCAAAAGCCGGAGCGAAAAGTGATCATCAAGCGTGGAATTAAAGCGGAGGACTATTTCCCCTATTGCGAGGAGGTAGGCTGCGACGTATGGGGGCTGCTCACCAGCATGGATTCCCTCTGCGGCGAGCCGGTGTGCCTGTGGCTGCCAGAAGCGTACAAGAAGCCGAATACCTCCACCTATGTACAGGGGGTGGAGGTAGCTGCCGACTATAACGGCAAGTTGCCGGAAAGCTTCGATATGATTACCCTGCCAGCGGCGGAATACCTGATGTTCCAGGGGGAACCGTTTCAGGAGGAGGATTACTGCGAAGCAATCGTCGCTGTCCAGCAGGCCATGAACCGATACGACCCCAGTGTGATCGGTTACACCTGGGATGATGCCAATCCCCGCATTCAGTTGGAGCCCCGCGGTGAGCGCGGGTATATTGAGCTTCGTGCGGTGAAACGCTAAAAATCAAACCGGAAAACAGAGTTGGGCAGAGCGGATCTCCGCTCTGCCCATTGCCAAATTGAACGATGCCAATGCGAAAGCA
>JAEXCS010000031.1 GCA_023402075.1 Bacillota bacterium
AGTATTCATGGGATAACCTCCTACGCAAGTTTAGAAAGTTTATAGCTTCGAGTCGAATTTATAAACTCTTTAAGCATTATCCCACATTTATAGAGATTAGTGGATGTACGGGAGATTTACCGTATACTTTCTTGTTGGTATTGGGTATAGCTATTCCTTGCACTTTAGGGTATGCTTTGCTTGCAAAATCACAATGAACAGGAGGAAAACAGAATGGCAGAAACAAATGATTACCATACTGAGTAGTCAGGCCCAAGAAGAAAGTCGGAATCTCAGTGAGAATACCCGCTGGGGCATTGTCAGAAAGTTTGAGCAAGGCATTGTTCAAGTAAATCATATGAAGTTTATGGGCTATACAAAAGATGCAGATGGAAAGCTGATCATAGTGCCGGAGGAAGCGGAGGTTGTCAGAAAGATATTTGATTTGTATTTACAAGGATTAGGGCTTGCCCGAATTGCTAAAGAACTACAGGCACAGGGCATTAAAACTGTTACTGGCTTAGATAAATGGCATTCCGGTACAATCCATAAAATGCTTATTTGCGAAAAGTACATTGGAGATGCTATGCTTCAGAAAACATATACCATTGATTTTTTGACAAAGAAAAAGGTGATGAACGATGGAATAGTAAAGCGATATTACATCAAAAACAATCACGAGCCAATTATCAGCAGAGAGCAGTATGCTCAGGTACAAGAAGAGCTGAAAATGCGCAAGAATAAAACAGAGCGTGGGCTCAAATATAGTTCTAAATACCCACTAAGTGGCTTGATTACTTGTGCTGATTGCGAAAGTGGTTATATACGATGTATATGGCGCAATAATAAAGGTGAAAAAACAGCAGTCTGGAGATGTAAGGAAAGGATAAAAACCGGTTCACCAAACTGTAAAACATCTTGCAATTTGAAAGAAAAGTTGGTGTATGATGTGTTGGTGGATAGCTTATCTTCCCTGCTTACCCCTGACAAAAGCATCTTAGCAGCACCGGAGTTACAGGATATCGCCAGAATCAAAAAGGTATTTATGAATAAGCAAATCACCCCCAAATCCATTGAACAGATTAGGTTAAGCAATATCGTAGCTTCAATTACTGCATTGAATACCAAGCAAATAGAAATTAAGTTTTATTCTGGAATGAGATTGGTGAAAGATTTATGCTAACAATTAAATAAATTGTTCAGAATAAAGCCTTCAAATCACTACATACGTTTGAAAGTTTTATTGCGTACAATTTTAGCTTTGTGATGAAATTGTGCAGGCTCAACGGTCGATTGAGAACAGAAAATCATTCAAGATTTTCAAGAAAAATAGGTGCCGCCAAGGAATTAATAGGTCTTGACTGTATACTTATTGTCTCCTCAAGGCACCCGGACACCCTGCGCCTCCGGCAATTTGGTTCTGCCGTATACCATGACGCGGGTGAACTGCTCGCCGCCGATCCGCCAGGTCATGGCCCTGGCCTGGAAGTCCCCCAAGCCCTCGCAGTCCAAAACCGCCATCGCCCCTCCGTTCCAGCCGACCAGTGGATGAAAGCTCACCTTGCAAAGCAGGATGGCATTGTCATTGGCGGTCAGATAGTCCCACTCATTCCACTTCTCCCCGCTCATCCGCCGCACCACCTGGGTTTGTCCCGTCCCCATTTTTTCCTCCACCTGGCGGACGCATTGCATAGGCGTGAAGGTATACAGCCGCAGTCCGGCCAGAGCCGCCAGCAGCAAAAAACACGCCAGCGTCCGGCGCAGGGCCTTGCCCCTGCGGGTTTTCACCCGGCTTTTTCGTTCCATCCGCTTCATGTCACCTCCTCCCAAGGCACCTGCGCCTCCAGCCGGATATGGTTGCCAAACCGATCGTAAAAAATCTCCACCACGTCGTCCGCCCGGGTCACCGGGATTCTTGCCGTCAAGAAGTAATACGCGCCGGGCCCGCCGGTACTGCTCCCAACGCCCGGTGCCCTCCCCTCCATCAGGGAGGTTTGATAGCGCAGATCCAAATAAGTCGTGTTAGATGTATAGCCCATGGGACTTTGATTGTAATTGCAGAAAAACAGAGCCACTTCCCCTGTCTCTCCGTCCGGCTTCACATCCAGGCCCACCCTGTAAATCCGCAGGACATCCTCCCCCAGCTCCGCCCGGATGTCCACCTCCCGCTCATAGGTATACCGGGTTCTGCCGTCAAAGTCGTCGAAGCGGGGGTTGAGGCGAGCCTGGAGGTTGTCATAGACCCTTTCCAGCCCCGGCGATGTAAGTAAAAATATAGCGCACAGTAGCATCGTCACAATCAAGCTTACCCTACTCAGCACCAGCCAGCCCAGGGGATACGCCCGGTTCAGCGCCGCGCCGACCTCTTCCGGACTCCCCATGGCGGCGGCGGCGCGTTCGGCGGCTTCTTCCTCCGCATACCCCGCCTCCATCAGCGCGGCGACATGATCTTCCATGTGGCCCTCCAGCTCCCGGCGGATGGCATCCTTCTCCTCTGGCGTGGCGTGGCGCACGCAAGCCATCACCCGGTCGCAAAATTCCTCCTTGTTCATCGTCTTCACGCCGGGGAAAGACCCGTACCAAACCGCAGCACCGCGTTCACCGCCCCGGAATAGGTCTGCCACGCGGTTTCCTCTGTCCTCAGCCGCTCCGCCCCTCTTTTTGTCAGATGATAATACTTTCGCATTCTTCCCGTAGGAGCCTCCTGCAAATACGCCTCCACCGCCCCGTCCTTCTCCAGTCCGTGAAGAATGGGGTACAACGTCCCCTCTTTCATGTCAAAGGCGCGCTCGGAACGGCGGGCCAGCTCCACAATCATTTGATATCCGTACATATCCTCCCCCGCCAGCAGTGACAGCGCCAGCAGGGCGGTATGCTCCATATTTTTTCGCTTCTCCACAGCAATCCCTCCTATACCTTGTAACTCGATGCTTTTACTATACCTTGCGTCTCGATGTATGTCAAGCAAAACCTGCGCCGCCGGAAATCCGGCGGCGCAGGTTTTAAAGTTAATTTCACGGGGCGGATTTTAACGAATCCCCCGCATCTGCGGAAATGTTCAGCAGCTGTCTGCCGTCCTCGCTGAGATAGGGCTTCAAAAAGTCCCAGTCAAGGACAAAGGTCTGCTCTCCCGCGGCATAGCTGGCCATTCCATAGGCGGAAAAAACCACCGTCATGCCTTCATCGGAAAATGTCACGGCATAATCGGGCCACTGGGCGGCAATGCTTTGATAATCCTCCCAATACATCTCTGTAGGCGACTCAAAGCCATTTTCAGCAGCCCGGGCGTCGGCCTGACGGATAATTTCCTCCGTCACCGCCGCCTGAAATTTTTCGGAATCTTCACCCAGCGCCGCCGGGTGAAGGAAGCGGCCCGTTTTCAAGTCAAAGTTCCAGCCTAGGAAGACAGAATTAGGATGCGCACCGCCGGTATAGCTGTAATATGCACCGCCAATGCTGATCATTCGGTCCGTCCGCCATGAGGTATAGGTAAACTCCTCCTCATAGTTGTTGTACCAGTCCAGCTTGCTTTCCAACCGGTGGGCGTAATCCTCCTCTGCCCCATCAAGTACACCGGAAAAATCCGTGCTCGCCAGCCAGTCTTCAAAATTGCTGTTGAAGGCGGCGGCGGCATCCAGCGCCGCCTTCTCCGCCGCCGTGGCTGCGGAGTCCAGAATCTGTCCATCCTCCGTCATCACCCGAAGCACGGGAAGCTCATAGCTGTAAGAGGCCAGCATGGTACCGTCCTCCGCGACGCGCGTGTCGCCCTTCTTTTCGCTCTCCAGAACAAAGTCCAGCGTCTCCGACGCGGAGGACAGCACACTGGATGCCCCCATGGCGCCAAGAGACTCGTCCGCCGGTGAAGATACCGCGCCGCCAGGGACCGCGTTGGCACAGCCTGCCAGCAGTGCCAGAGACAGCCCCAGCGCGATCAGAATTTGTTTTCGCATAGAAAATCTCCTTTTCAGAGGATGGCCGGTCCCTCTATCCATTCCCGTCCGCCGGGAGGAATATGGGGCAGACACAGCCCGTACAGGTCGGTGCAGCGGGCCTCCAGATCAAAGCTTCGGCGGCAGGCGTCCTCCATTTGCCGCACATGGGCCGGTTTTGTCAAAACCGGCAAAGAGGCGGTTTCTTTCATCCTACGCAGAAGAACCCGCCCCCGTTCTCCCGCCGCCAGCACCCGCAGATAGGGTGGAGTTTTCGGCCGATCCTGCGCCCGTAGACCCAGAAACGCCCACAAAGCCAACCGCCGCAGCCGTGCGTGGGGATAGCGCTTCGTCTTGGTCAGCTCGTAAAATTCCTCCAGAGACAGCGCTTTTCGTCCTGCCCGGGCCAAACGGTCGGGCAATCCTTCCTCCGGGGCACTGTCGGGCAGCTCTGCCCAATCTGCCGCCGTCATGGTCCTCAGGCGTAAAAGAAACGCCCGCTCCACCGAATCAGAAAACGGCGGAAGCGCCAGCTCCGCACTTTGTAAAAGCTCCCTCTCTCCCGGAACCAGATAGGGCGCGGCCTTCTCCCATTCGCCGACCGCCATCCATCGGCGGGCCTGCGTGGCGGAGATAAACCGACTGCCCTGCGCAGCGGCGGTGTCGTGATAGCCCGCGCCTTCCCGCCGCACGGTCATGGGCCGCAGGTCCGCGTCCAGACGGAGCACCGCCCGCAGATATTCGATTCCTAAATTGTTGTTGGGCGTTTCCAGCAACACGCCCAATTCCGGGCCCGCCAGCTCCGTCACCGCCGCCTGACGGCAGGCGGCAAAAGGAAGGCCCCGATCTAGAAAGCGGCGAAGCTCTGCCGCATACTCCCGGGAATTCAGGCATTGTGCCACAGCTTGCAGGCTTTCAATCTCCCCGCACTCGCTGCCAAAGGACAGATGCTTTACCACGCCTGTGGCGGCCAGCAGACTCACACCGCCCATGGCAAACGTCTCCGCCGAGGATACCGCCCACATGGTAGGCAGCTCCAACACCAGATCCGCCCCACCCAGCACCGCCAGCCGCGCCCGCAGCCATTTGTCGGCAATGGCGGGCGCCGCGCTTTGCACCCAGCAGCCGCTCATGCAGCAAACAATCGCCGCATCCTCCCCCAGCGCCCGCCGGGTTTGCGCAATCTGCCAGACATGCCCGGAATGAACCGGATTATACTCTACAATAATACCAGCGGTTTCCACAGATTTCACCTCGAACCCGTTACAAATAAGTGACAATTCGGTTAAATTGGCAGTTGTATCCTGAGATTTTTTTGTTATACTTAAAGAAGTAGTTTGCCATTTTTTAAAAAAGGGCAAACCTATTTTACATGATTTTAGGGCCGTCTGCAAGGGCTGCCCGCGGAAAGAGGAGTTACCATGAATGTTCTCGTGATTAACGCAGGAAGTTCTTCCCTGAAATACCAGCTGATGGACCCGGACACCGGCGTGGTTTTGGCCAAGGGCCTTTGCGAGCGTATCGGCCTTGACGGAAAGTTCACCTACAAGCCCCAGTTGGAGGGCAAGGAAACCCTGAAGGCCGTTGACGTGGCCATGCCCACCCATTCCGAGGCCATTGCGGCCGTGCTGGGCGCACTGGTGGACGCGAAAAACGGCGTCATCGGCTCCATGCAGGAGATTCAGGCGGTGGGCCATCGCGTGGTTCATGGCGGCGAGGCTTTCAATAAGTCCGTGGTCATTACCGAGGAGGTTATGAAGGCCGTGGAGGACTGCATCCCCCTGGCCCCTCTCCACAATCCCGCCAACATCACCGGCATCCGCGCCTGCGAAAAGGCCATGCCCGGCGTGCCCATGGCCGCCGTGTTCGACACCGCCTTCCATCAGACCATGCCCGCCAAGGCGTTTACCTATGCCCTGCCCTATGACTATTACAAAACGGACAAGGTGCGGCGGTACGGATTCCACGGCACCTCCCACATGTATGTGGCCGCCCGGGCCGCAGAAATGCTGGACAAGCCCGCCAGCGAACTGAAAATCATCACCTGCCACCTTGGCAACGGCTCCTCCGTCACTGCAGTGGACGGCGGAAAAAGTGTGGACACCTCCATGGGCTTTACCCCTGTGGCGGGCCTGCCCATGGGTACTCGGGTCGGCGACATTGACGCGGGCATCCTCCAGTACCTGATGAACAAGTACAAGCTGGGCATCGACGAAATGCTGGACATCCTCAACAAGAAGTCCGGCGTGATGGGTGTGTCCGGCGTATCCTCCGACTTCCGCGATCTGGAAGAGGCCGCGGAAAAGGGCAACGAGCAGGCGGCTCTTGCCATTGACATGTTTAACTACGGCGTAAAAAAGCTCATCGGCGCATATGCCGCCGCCATGGGCGGAGCGGACGCCATCGTGTTTACCGCTGGCGTGGGTGAAAACTCCGCCGAGCAGCGCTTGGAAATTGCCTCCAATCTGGAATTCATGGGCGTGAAGATGGATGCCGAAGCCAACAAGTGCCGGGGCAAGGAGCAGGTCATCTCCGCTGCCGACTCTCATGTGAAGGTGCTTCTGATCCCCACGGACGAAGAACTGATGATCGCCCGGGACACCGCCGCCCTGTGCAAGTAATCTTTAAGACCATTCTCAAATAGCCATCTGCCGCCCGCCGGGCCTGCTTGCAGGCTTTGGCGGGCGGTTTTTCGCGTTTTTTGGCGAATGGAGAGGGAATCTGCCAAAGAGGTTGCTTCTGCCGGTGGCGTATGATAAAATAATGTAAAATTTTACAGATTTTTCTGCAGTGAAGCTTGTTTGATGCAACCGGATTGAAAGGCTGTGAGGGTATGAAAAACCGTTTCCTTCGCGGGGCACTGGTTGCCCTTTGCGCGCTTTTTCTAAGTGCGGGAGGGTCCCTTTCCTGTCTTGCCACAGAA
Organism: Bacillota bacterium; assembly: GCA_023402075.1. GTDB lineage: Bacteria > Bacillota > Clostridia > Oscillospirales > Oscillospiraceae > Oscillibacter. The sequence goes on from JAEXCS010000031.1 coordinate 6,832, forward strand.
GATGCAGTTAGCGGGCCGCTTTCCCTGAAGGTAGCATTCTATCCTCTGGACGGATTTTTTGAATACGATGCTTATGGCAACGAGACGGGCTACGGCGTAGAGCTTTTGGACAAGCTGTCCCAGTACGCCGGGGTACGCTTCACCTACGTGGCGGCAGATAGCTGGGACAGCACACGCGACATGCTGCTGGAGGGGAATGCCGATATCCGGATGCCGGTGTCCATGCCTCTGATTCCCGATTCCATCGACGGGATGAGTTCCCGCGTGATTTTAAACACCTATCACGCACTGATGACCCTGAATTCCAATCGGGAGCTGTACTACTGCGACTACGATGCTTATGGCAAACTGCGGGTAGCGGTTTCCGGCAGTTTGCTGACCCGGGATGTAATTGCCTCCCGGCTTTCAGACCTTGGCATCCGTGCCGATCAGCTTTTGATCTGCGGCGACTACAACGAGTGCCGCGCCATGCTGGATTCCGGTACGGCGGATGCGGTGATTTCCAATGTGATGGACCTGACCGACGACATGAAAATTCTTGCCCGGTTTGACAACACCACCAACCACATTCTCATGCGGCAGGGCGACCCCGCCCTTTCTCTTTTGGACAGCGCCATGAGCCGTCTGGAAATTAACGAGCCGCTTTTCCTGTCCGGCCTCTATAAAAAGTGGTTTCCGGAACGGGTCTCCGTCCCACTGACCCGGGCGGAGGTGGAGTACGTGGAGCGTATGGGCAGTCTCCGCTTTGCCTTTGCCGAGCAGGAGGGCTACCTCTCTCGGCTGGAAGACGGCGTGTATAAGGGGTTTTTCCCCGCTCTGGCGGAGCTGCTGTGCGAAAAGCTGGGCGTGGAGTACGAAGCGGTTTCCCGTGATGCATCAACGTCTGGCACACAGGGGGAGCCTCTGATTTTTCCGGGTTATTCCAGCGATCTTCTGCATGCGGCGGAAAACGGCGTGAGTGTTACCGACACATTTTTTACCGCCAACTACTGCTGGGTTCAGCAAAAGGATTCCAGTGTAAACCTTTCAGACTGCACGGTAGCCGTGGTGGACAGCCCCGACGCTCCAACCCGGCTTCTTCTGCGAGATTTTTTACCGGAGCAGCTTCTTTACTTTGACGACTGGGACGCCTGCATCCGGGCAGTCTCCTCCGGCAAAGCGGACATCACCATTTTGAATAACTACGTTGCCGAGTATTATCTCAGCGTCTATCGTTATGGGAATGTGGTTTCCATTTTCACCGATAATTACAGCCACGGCGCCTGCTTTGGCGTCACCCGGGGAAACGGCGTTCTTACCTCTGTTCTTAACAAAACGCTGGCCAACATCTCCGCCGACGAAATTGATCAGCTGATTATCCGGGCGCAGACAGACAGACCGCAGTACGGAGGCCCACTGGATCTTCTCCGCAGCCACCCGACCGAACTCCTTGCAGTGCTGGCTGCCCTGATTGGCCTGCTGACGGCACTGGCAGTGCTGGCAGTGTTTACCCGCCGGATCAGCCGACAGAATGTGGCCCTTCAAAGCGCCAACACGGCAAAAACCGATTTTCTCTCCCGCATGAGCCATGATATGCGCACCCCCATGAACGGCATTCTGGGCATGACAGCGCTGACCATGGATCTTCCCGATCTCTCTCAGGAGGCCCGGGGGAATCTCTCTGCCATCCGGGATTCCAGCCACTACCTTCTAAGTCTGATTAACGACACGCTGGATATGAGCCGGATTGAGGGGCAGAAGGTTGAGCTGCACAGGGAGCCGGTTCTGGCGTCCGAGCTGATTGAAAACACGCTCTTGGGAATTTATCCGTCCGTACAGTTAAAGAATATTCAAATCAGCACAAAATTTATAGGCTTTCAAGACGAGTACATTCTGGCGGATCGGGTACGGATGCGTCAAATTTTCACAAATCTTCTCTCCAACGCCGTGAAGTTTACCCCGGAGCACGGGAAAATTGAATTTCGCATTGAGTGTATGAAGCAGCAGCATAGAATTTCCCTCAGCCGGATTACCGTCAGCGACAACGGCGTAGGCATGAGTGAGGAATTTCAGCAGCATGCCTTCGAGCCTTTTTCTCAGGAACCCAACTCCCAGAGCAACCGTTACGCCGGCAGCGGGCTGGGTCTGCCCATCGTACAGAATCTGGTGCACCTGATGGGCGGAACCGTGTCTATCCAAAGTAAGCTAAGCGAGGGCACGTCCATCACAGTGGAACTGCCCATTGAGGTTCTGGAGCGCTATCAGCCTCCGCCCCCCGGGGAAACCAGCCCCTTTTTAGAGCTGCGGGGCAAGCGGGTTTTGCTGTGCGAGGACCATCCTCTCAACGCCGCCATTGCCACAAAGCTATTGACCAAAGCAGGCGTGCTTGTTGAGCGGGCGGAGGACGGGCAGCAGGGTGTGGATCTGTTCATGCGACGCGGCTGGGACTATTACGATGCGATTCTAATGGATATTCGGATGCCTGTGATGGATGGGCTGAGTGCCGCGCGCGTCATCCGCAATCTCCGCAGGGGCGACGCAAAAACGGTTCCCATCATCGCCATGACCGCCAACGCCTTTGACTTCGACGTAAAAGCCAGTCTCTCCGCCGGGATGGACGACCATCTGGACAAGCCCGTGGAGCCGGAAAAGCTGTATCGAGCCTTGGCCGAGCAAATCTACCTGCGCAGTGGCGGAAAAAGCAAACGAACATGAACCCATGGACAACACCGGGTCGGTCAATTGCCCACGCAGGTCTGCACACATTCAAATTTCCGCAGCAGGCCAGTGCATCATCGGCCATTTCCTTGTTTTTGGGCAAGGTTGCCCCCCAAATTAAATACAGACCGGGCGGAAAGGGATGTCCTTCCGCCCGGTTTCTTTATTCTGCTGCGCACCGCGCATAATAAAAAAGATACTGCTGCATCACTCCGGCAAAGCCCTTGTAACGATACAGCGGAAATCGGCCCCGGTATCGTTCCCGCACCACGCGGTTAATCCAAACGTCCCGGGGGAACGCGGCAATGCGGTGATATCCGAACAGCGCCACACAGCTTGCCACCTTCACGCCCACGCCCGGAACACTCATCAACGTCTCCGACAGCGACTCATCGTCAAGGTCTGCCAATGAAGCAAGGTTCAGCGTTCCATTCTCCGCCATCCGGGCCGCCGCCAAAACATAGCCCGCACGATAGCCAAGCGCACAGGCCCGCAGGCCCTCCTCCCCTGCGGTGGCCAGCTCCGCCGCGCTGGGAAACCCATGCTCCGGGCCAAGGTCTTCTCCGTATCGCTGACACAGCGTTTCCACGCAGGCGCGAATGGCCGGGATGTTCTTCCGCTGGGAAATGATGAAAGTCACCAGCATCTCCCACGGGTCCTGCCGCAAAATGCGGATGCCCGCTCCGAAAGCAGCCGCCGCCGTGAGATACGTGTCCTTCTCCGGCACAGCGGAGCGGAAAGCGGCGTAGTACGTCTTGAGATCAAAATAATCCTGCCAGAAGCCGTTAAACTCCTCCTCGGAGCAGTCCAGCGCCCATGCGTCGTCCCGTTTCTCAAGCTCGGTCCACCGATTCCCCGCCACGGCGCGAAAGCGACCCTCCTCCAGCTGTTTCAGCCGAAAGCACTGACCGCTATCCGCAATTTTTCTCACGTCAAAGTCCTCTTTTGAAACCAATACCATCTCAGCACTCCGCGGGCCACAAAATATCGTGGGCAACCGGCGTGTAGAACAGGCGCTGAATCTCCGCCATGTCCCGGGTCTGTCCCAGAATCCACATCAGCTTGGCCGTCACCGCCTCGGTGGTCATGTCAAACGCCTCCAGCACACCCGGAACACCCTTCAGCCGATGACCCACATGGTAGATGCCAAGATCGCTCCCCTCGTTCTGCACCTGCGTGGTAAGCACCACCAGCTTGCCACGCTCCGTCCAGCGGCAAACACTGTCGCAAAAATTCAGGCCCTCGTAATCCGGCAGGCCGCCCACGCCGAAGGACTCAATCATCAGTGCGTCGCAGCGCTCCAGCAGATAGTCAAGCAATGCCTGCTCCGTGCCGGGAATCAGCTTCAAAAGTGAAACCCTTGTATCCAGTCGATCATAAAATACCGGCCCGCCCTCACAGCTCTCATGAAGGTAGCGCAAAAGTACCCCGTCCCTCAAAACCCCGAGAAACGGATAGTTGATGCTGGAAAAGGCCTCGAAGCTTTTAGAGCGGATTTTCTGCGCCCGGGTTCCCAGAATCACCTTCCCGTTAAACACCAGAGATACCCCCGGCAGACCCGCCGCCGCCGTGCGGAATGCGTCTGTGAGGTTGATCTTGGAATCCGTCACGTCGAAGCCGATGGGCTTTTGCGCCCCGGTGAACACAATGGGCTTGGGGCTTTTCTGGATGAGATAGCTCAGTGCGGCCGCGGTATAGGCCATGGTGTCCGTCCCGTGAGTCAGGACAAAGCCGTCATAGTCCTCATAGTGCTCCCTGATGCAGCACGCCATGTCCAGCCAATGCCGGGGCGCGATGTTGGTGCTGTCGAGATTCAAAAGCTGTAAGCTTTCCACCTCGCAGATATCGGAGATGGCGGGAATATGGGTCAAAAGCTGCGCGCTGGTAAGCTCCGGGGCCAGTCCATCTTCCGTCACCTGCGAAGCAATGGTGCCACCCGTGCCAATCATTAAAATCTTTTTCATTCTATGTCCTTAAAAAACGACGTCTTTACAAAATATCTCTGTGGTCCAGCGCCGCAAGGCCAAACCGTACAGCGCGGCTGACGCGCTCCCGCTCTTCCTCGTCTCCAGCGTCATACCGCTGGCGCAGGCGGCGGAGAAATTCACCCCGGAGGGAATCCTCTCCCGCTCTGGCCCAAACGTCTTGATGAACGCGGGTTCCGTCCCGCAGCTCCAGCGCGTAAAACCTGCCGGAGAGCACCGTTTCCAGCGCCGTCAGATCAAGCCCCCGCTCATCCGTCTCCCCGGTGAAAAGAATCCGGTACAAATCATAGGTGGTCCATTCTGGTAGGGCGGCTTCCACCGCCTCCCGGGGATCCCGGTCCGTCACATCCACGGTCAGGATTTCGTAGCGGTGGCGGGCAAAAGGCACAAATTCCAGCGTCACCGCCCCCTCGTCAGAGACGGTGCCGAAATAAAAGCCCTTGTCCCCCAGCTCGTCAAACCCCCGCCCCTCCGGACAACCGGGATAGGCCCACAGGGTCTTTCCGCTTTTCTGAGGGCCGGAGGCGGCATGAACATGTCCCAATGCCAAATAGGCAAGGCCACTGTTGGCAATCTCTGCCCTTGTAACAGGGTTGTAGCGCGGAGCCGACGGCTCCACGTCCCCGTGGAGCGCCATCAGATGAATCCGCCCGTCCTGCGGAGCGGAAAATCCGGTCAACAGTCCCTCCGCCTGCTCTGGGCCGGTAAAGGCCGCGCCGTGAACCGTGCAGTTTAAGTCAGGCAAATCCACGCTCTCTATCTCCCCAGACTTAAATATGTACACATTCTCGGGCCACTGAACCGTCGCATAGGGGCTGTCGGCAGAATAAAAATCGTGGTTTCCGGGGGCGATGAACACGCTGATTCCCGCGCGTCCCAAGCCCCGGGCCAGTTCCTCCGGTGTTTCACGGAAGCTGTTCGTCCCATCAAACAGGTCGCCGGAGAGAAGTATCAAATCCGCCCCCCGGCGGAGGGCTTCTTCCGCCAGCCGTTCGCCAAGCTCCCGGCTCTCCCGCCGCCGCTCCGCCGCTCGCTGGGGTGACAGAGCGTGAAACGCACTGTCCAGATGAAAGTCCGCCGCGTGAATAAATCGAAGCATAGCCGTTACTGCTCGTCGGGCCGCCAGCCCTTGCACACGTCCACCCATGTCCCGCCGGAGTATTTCTCCAGCTCGTCACAGGTCATCTCCACGGCGCTGTTGATGCTGCCCGCCGCCGGAAAAATCGTGTCAAAGCGGCGCATGGACGCGTCCAGATAAATCTCAACGCCGGTCTTCACAGCAAAGGGACACACTCCGCCCACGGCGTGGCCCACCAGCGTGGCGGCCTCGTCATGGCTCAGCATGGAGGCCTTGCCTCCAAACTGATCCTTATAGCGGCGGTTGTCTACCTTGGCATCTCCCGCGCAGACCACCAGCAGCACCCGATCCCCCAGCTTAAAGCTGATGGTTTTGGCAATCCGCGCACCTTCCACACCCACGGCTTGGGCCGCCAGCTCCACAGTGGCCGAGGATACGTTGAACTCTTGGATGCGCCCCTCAATGCCCTGGGTTTGAAAATAAGCTCTTACTTTTTCGATTGACATGAATCCGTTCCCCTCTATCTGTATGTGATTGCAAGTTATCGGATATCCACCCGCTCCACGCCCACGCACAGGCCGGTAGTGCTATCCAGCGTAAAAACGGCCCCCTGAAGCTTTACCGGACCTTCTGGTGCCCGAAATCGGCCCGGCAGGCCTCCCAAAAACATTTCCACCGACTGCTCTGGTTTCACCCCCAGCACAGATTCCACCGCGCCGGTCATGCCCAAATCCGTGATATAGCCGGTTCCGTTGGGGTATACCCGCTCGTCGGCGGTGGGCACATGGGTATGAGTCCCCCACAGGGCGGAAACGCGTCCATCCAGAAAATAGCCCATGGCTAATTTTTCACTGGTAGCCTGAGCGTGAAAATCCACCAGAGTGAAGTCCGTCTTTTCTCCGGCCAGCAACTGGTCTACAACCGTAAAGGGGTTGTCCGCCCCCCAATTCAGGTTGCACCGCCCAATTAGGTTCACCACCCGGATGCGGATGCCGTTCAAGTCGTAAATTCCCCAGCCCCGGCCCGGCGCGCGGCGAGTATAGTTGGCAGGCCGGAGAATATAGGAGTGTTCATCCAGGAAATCCACAATCTGCGGCTTATCAAAGCTGTGGTTGCCAAGCGTAATGACGTCCGCACCCGCGTCATAAATGCGCTCCGCCTGCTCCGGCGTCAGCCCAACGGCGGCAGCATTTTCACCGTTGACCACCGTGAAAGCGATGTTCTTCAATTTTTTCAGGGGCCGCAACGTCTTTTCCAGATGAGCAAGCCCCGGCTCGCTCACCACATCTCCCACAGCTAAAACATGATACAGCATATAGCACCCAATTTCCTTAAGCATTTCATTGCTAGTATTATATCCAAAGGCGACAAAAATTGCAAGTGGCCGCCGTTTCTATCTGCGCCAGTAAACTTTTAATTCAAATGTCTTTCCTTCCTGAAACCGGAGACAAGTTTCCTGCTTTAGAATCACAGCGGCAAGTCTATATCGTTCTTCCGCACTAAAAAAAGAAGCCGTGCAATGCACGGCTTCTTTCTCTCATTTCAGCAGCTTAAACTGGCCCAGCAGCGGAACTTCCTTTTCCTCGCCGTTGATGGCACCGATGAAGCCGATCACCGCGCAGATAAAGCAAAAGATGCCCCAGATCCATCCAATAATAGGGATTACACTCAACAATCCGGCCAGCCAGATTACCAGCGCCTGATTGAGGTGAAACTTTGCACCCTCCCGATCTCCGACAATTAACGCAATCAGCAATCCAACCCAAGTCAGATACGCAACAATTCCTGTGGTTTTACGATCCATAAACACGGCCTCCAATCTTAAATATATTGTAGGGTTTCAGCTTTTCTATATTTTAACACGATAAGCCCGCAAACGCAAGGGCATGCAACAAGGAGTATTTACCGCTCCCTCTAAATCATACGCATCAAAAACTGTCCGCGAAGCAGATTATTATGTCCATCCTCTGCCTCTGTTTATAAAGCCAATTTTTCGCTACCATCATGAAAGCAAAACAGCGCTTAAGGGATGCCTGAAAACGGCAAAAAGAGAACGGACAGTCAAACGACTGTCCGCTCAATGTTGGCGCTACCTGTCTTCCCGGGCCGTTGCCAGCCAAGTATTGTGGGCAGAAGCGAGCTTAACTACCGTGTTCGGAATGGGAACGGGTGGACCCTCGCTCTAATCAGCACC
>JAEXCS010000047.1 GCA_023402075.1 Bacillota bacterium
AGTCCGGTCACCGGCACCATTGGTATTTGCAGCGCCAATTTATATCGCGGGGTAGAGCAGTTGGTAGCTCGTCGGGCTCATAACCCGGAGGTCGTAGGTTCGAGTCCTGCCCCCGCAACCATAAAGGCACCTGATTTTGTAGGAAATCAGGTGCCTTTCTTTTTTTGCTCCGCAAAGGGGCGTTGTCCAGCCCGGGGCTAGGTGCTGGACCGAACAATCAGCTCCGGCAGAATGGAAATCCCCCTCCCCACGTCTCTTTGAATAAAAATATCGTGGAGGGTATTTGCCGCAAGAGAAGAAAGAAGCTCGATTTTCGTATCCAGCACCGTTACATCCGGAAAATGCAGATTTGGATAACAAATATTATCATAGCCCACAATCCCAACGTCCCCGGGAACGGACAATCCTAACTCCCGGAACGCAAGAAGACCATAGCCTGCGGAAATATCGTTGCTAAATATTACCGCAGTATGCTGCCGCGCCAATGGAAGAAATGCTTCTGCAAAGGCATGAACTGCGTCGTATCCGGGTTCCAACTGGAAAATATTTTCCTGCGCATTCATAGGCAGGCCCCTCCGCCTGATTGCCGACGAGAGGGCCTCTCTCTTTTTCGCACTGTTTTGATTCCGGGTGCAGCACGCAAAATAAATGTTTTTATATCCTCGCTCTGTAAGGTGGTCCAGAATCAGCTCCGCTCCCGCGGTGTGGTCCACCGAAACAGTGTGCGCATCAGCAGCAGACAACCAGCCGTTAATGGCAATAATCGGCGTACCGGACAGATACTTCTGCACGCTGGCCTCAATCTCCGGCACAGAGAACGCCGAACCCACCAGCACCAGTCCGTCCACTTGCTTTTCCGCCAAAATGCGGACATACTCCAGCTTTCTTTCAAGAGACCCTCCCGTGGGGCAGAGAAACGAGGTGTAGCCCCACTTGAAAAAGCAGTCCTCCAAAACATGGGCGGCGGTGGCGTAATACAGATTTCGAATCTCCGAAGAAATAATGCCCACATTTTTGCTGGAACTTTTGACAAGGCTCCTGGCCAGGGCGTTGGGAACATAATTATTCCGCACAAAGACGTCCTCCACCCGCTTGCGCGTCTTGGGAGAAACCTTTTCCGGCGAGTTGATGACTCTTGAGATGGTAGAGATCGAGACACCAGCCTCTGCCGCAATTTCATAAATGTTCATAGACAGCGGACGACTCCTTACCAGATTAATTTACTTGTGCTTATTATCATATAAACACAAGTAAAATGCAACCAGTTTTCTTACAGCAAAAAGAAAACGCTTTCATTTTTATTTTTTCAACGCAAAATATTATTTCTGAATTATATAAATTTCCTGGCAAAATATATGTTATTATACCAAATATTTTTAAATATCCCAAGACTATATTGACAAATACACCACTATAATTGTATAGTCTATTTATGAAAGCGCTTGCAAAATTAAATGGTGGGAGGACAGTATGGAAGAGAAAATGACCAATGCTCCAAACGCGCAGGAGGGACGGCTGGAGGAGCTGATCGAAAACGAGGAACCTTCAGGCGGAAAGGTGCCCACCGGTAAACGCACACCGCTGCAATGGGTCATTCGCAGCGCGGCAATTTTGTTCACTGCATACATGTTCTACGCAACAGTTTTCGGGCCATATAAAACGACCATCGTGCACCGGGCACTGTTTCTCATTGTAATGAGCTTTGTTTTCTTTTCGGTGGGGAAGCCGCTGAAATTTAAAAATGGCCGTTTTCCCCACTTGGCAAGGACGATTGACTGGGTTTTCATCGGGGCTATTTTTATCTGCGCAGGATATATCGTATTTGATTACCGCTCTGTACTGGCACTGTTTACGGCAAACCAGCTAAGTATGCCGCAGATTGCCATTGCCACGGTTCTGGTCATCGTGGTGCTGGAAATGGCCAGACGGACAAGCCTGACGTTTTTTATTCTCGCTCTGATCGGCATTTCTTACAGTATGTTTGGAAACTACCTCAGCGGGCCGCTAAATCACGCGGGATTGAGCTTTCGACGGCTGATTTATCTTACCTCCTTTACGGAGGAAGGTATTTTCGGTCTGGGTCTGTCGGTGGCGTCCACCTATCTGTTCATGTTCATCCTGTTCGGCGCGTGCCTTCAGGGCACCGGCGCGGCCAACGTGATGATGGATTTTTGCAACGGCCCGTTCGGCAGGTATGACGGCGGTCCGGCGAAAACCTCGGTGGTCAGCAGCGCACTTATGGGTACCGTGTCCGGCAGTTCCATTTCCAATGTTGTCACCACCGGCTCCATTACGATTCCACTTATGAAAAAGCTTGGCTTTAAGCCCCATGTGGCGGCAGCCATCGAGGTAACTGCCTCGGAAGGCGGACAGATTATGCCCCCGGTGATGGGTGCCGCAGCCTTTATTATGGCGGAAATGACCGGTATCCCCTATTCCACCATTGCCTTGGCGGCAGTGATTCCCGCGTTTCTCTACTTTCTCAACGCTTTTTTTATTGTTCACTTTGAGGCCAAGAAAAGCGGTATTCACGGCATGAAAAAAGAGGAGCTGCCCAACTGGAAGCAGGTTTTGAAAAGCGGGTGGCACCTCATCATGCCCATCGGTGTGCTGTTCTATCTGCTGATGGGAAAATCCTATACGACCATGTTTTCCGGGTTGGTGTGCATTGTGCTGCTGATTGCGTCGGCCCAGATTCGTCCCGGAACCCAAATATCTTTCCGCCAGATTCTTGACATTTTCGAGCAGGGCGTGCGGGATACCGCGGGAGTGGTGGCAATTCTCTGCGGTCTGGGCCTTGTGACGCAGGCTGTCACAGTGACAGGGCTTGGCGCCCGCATCACCACAATTTTGGTCAACTCCGTGGGCGGTTCCACCCTAGGACTGGTTTTGGTTGCCATGGTGGTGACCATCATTTTGGGCTGCGGCATGACAACCCCCATCGCCTATTCCCTGGTCGCAATTTTCGTTGCGCCCGCGTTGGTGGAGGTGGGCTTTCCCGTGCTGGCCGCACACATGTTCCTGTTCTTCTTTGCCATCAAATCCGGCTCCACCCCGCCGGTAGCGGTGGTGGCCGCCGTTGCGGCGGGAATCGCTCAGGCCGACTTCTGGAAGACGGCGATTCAGGGCACCATTTTCGGCGTAGCCTCCTATCTGGTGGCCTTCGGGTATCTGATTAATCCCACCTTGCTTTTGATAGGCTCCCCGCTTTTTATCGCGCAGTCCTGCGCAACGGCGATTGTCGGCGTTCTGGCAATGGCAGGCGGCGTTCAGGGCTGGATGTTTACCCGCTGCACACCTCTGGAGCGGATCATGCTGATCGCGGGAGCGTTTTGCATGATTCTTGCCGGTACGCTCACCGATGTTGTCGGCATTGTACTGGTGGGTGCTACCCTTCTCAATTCCTACGGAAAAGCGAAAAAGCTGAAGGCGGCCGGTACATAAGTCCGCGCGCCGCACCGTAAACATCCGCCGGCATCGGATGCCGGAAAAATATAACGGATATAGAAGGAGAAGAAGTATGAAAAGAACAAACAGGCTCTTTGCGTCTCTCATGGCAGTCTGCATGCTGCTGGGCACAGCCGCAGGCTGCGGCAGCACCAATGTCGGCGGGCAGCCCCAGTCTTCTGCACCGCAGGAAAGCGCCCCAGAAAAAACCGAGTCACTGAAATGGAGCTTGGCAACCTCCAGTTCTGGCTCCTCCCCCAATACGCTGGGATCCATCATTTCCAATGTTCTGAACAATAATCAGGACGCAGTGGAGCTTTCCGCGCAGGTCACAGCGGGTTTTAACGAAAACCTGTATCTGGTGATGCAGGGCGACGCCGACCTTGGCATGGGCACCTGCCTGGATTTGGCCCAAGCTTATACCATGCAGGAGGGCTTTGAAGACGAGGGCTTCAAGGACCTTCGCTTGATTGGCCTGTACGCCATCGAGTACGGCCATCAAATTACCCGTGCGGACTCCAACATCAAGACGCTAGACGACCTGATTGGAAAAAAGCTGAACATCAACACGCCCTCCTCCGTCACCGCGTCCAGAAACAGACTGATTATCGGTGGAATGGGTAAAACGCCCGAAGACTTCCAGATTTTTGAGATTGCCACCAGCGGCGCCATGGACGGCCTGCGCGACAAGACCTTCGACGCTACCTTTAATGGCATGAGTATTGGAAATTCCTCCGTCACAGAGCTGTCCAGCCAGATTCCCGTACATCTGATTGACATTCCTGAGGACGTGTTTGAAAAGTTCAACGAGGCAGCCGGCGGCGCCTTCGGCTACGGGGTTATTCCCGGCGGAACCTACAAGGGGCAGGACGAGGACTGCAACACCTGGATCGGCTATAACATGCTGTACTGCCGCGCTGACACCGATGAAGAGGCCGTCTATCAGTTGACCCGTACCCTGTGGGAAAATTTGGACGCTCTGGCGGCCGCCGACACCGGCTTTGGCGCCCTCAGCATCGACATGGCGGCGTTTGGTCCGGACCTCCCCTTCCACCCCGGCGCAGAGCGCTATTTAAAGGAAATCAATGCCATGTAACCGGTTTTGTGGCACTGGAACGCGTTCCCCCGAGACTTTTCCCGGGGGAACCCAATCAAACAAACGGTATGGGAGGTCTTTTATGAATCAGTCAAACTCCATCCGGTGCTCCATCGTGCGGGGCGGCACCAGCAAGGCTATTTTTATTATGGAAAATCAACTGCCACGGGACCCTGTGCTGCGGGAAAAGACGATTCTGGCCCTGTACGGAAGTCCCGATGTCCGGGAGATCGACGGTCTGGGCGGCGGTGACCTGTTGACCAGCAAGCTGGCCATCATCGGCCCGCCCTCCTGCGAGGGCGCGGACGTGGACTACACTTTCGCTCAGGTGAGCATGGACGAAGCCTTTGTGGAGTTTAACAGCAACTGCGGCAACATTTCCGCAGGGGTAGGCCCCTTTGCCATCCACGCAGGGCTGGTTCGGGCAGTGGAGCCTGTGACCACAGTCCGCATCCACCTAGTGAATCTGGGCAGGATTATGGTAGCACAGGTTCCCGTGGAAAACGGCGAGCCTGCGGTGGACGGTGATTTCGCCATTGACGGTGTTCCCGGCACTGGCGCCCGGATTTCCCTTGATTGGAGCGCCGTGTGCGGCGGCACCACAGGCAAGCTGCTGCCCACCGGAAACCCTTTGGACGAGGTGACGCTGGATGGAAAAACCTATCACATTTCTATTGTGGACGCAGGAACTATCAGCGTCTTTGTCCACGCCGCCGAGCTTCACATGACGGGCGTGGAAACCCCGCAGGAAATTGAGGGCAACAAAGCCCTGTGCACCCTGCTGGAATCCGTCCGGGGCAAGGCCTGCGAGCTGCTGGGGATGGTGGAGGACTATCGGGACGCAGTGGAAAAAACGCCGTATCTGCCCTTTATCTGCCCAGTGATAGAAGCGGTTGACTACGCCTGCTTTAACGGGACAAAGGTAAAAAAGGAAGACATCGCCTTTGCCGCACGGCTGTTCAACATGGGCCATCTGGTCAACAAGACCTATGCGGGGAGCGGAACGGTGTGCACGGGCGTTGCAGCCCGGATTGAGGGCACAGTGGTAAACCGGCTGCTAAAGGACGCGGCCAAGCAGCAGGACATGATATACTTCGGCCACGCCTCCGGAAGTATCCCCGTGGAAGCAGCGGTTTGCAAAGAAGCCGACGGCTCGTGGCGAATTGAAAAGGCAAACATCTTTCGAACAGCCCGCGTTCTGATGGACGGTACCGCCTATGTGCGCCAAAGCGCCATTGAGGAAAAGCGGCTGCACAGGGGCTGACGTCAGCAACCAAGATAAAGAGAAAGGGCGAACTAAATCATGGAAAACGGAGCGCTGTCTGGAATCACAGTTATCGACCTGACCCGCGTGCTTGCGGGACCTTATTGCTCTATGATGCTGGCGGATATGGGAGCCGACGTCATTAAGGTGGAGGTGCCCGGCAAGGGCGACGACAGCCGCGGGCACTATCCGCAGATCAATGGCGAGAGCGCCTATTATATGAATCTAAACCGCAACAAGCGCAGCATGACCCTGAATCTCAAAAGTGAGGAGGGGAAAGCGATTCTCAGGGCGCTGGTGAAAAAAGCAGATGTGATTCTGGAAAACTACCGCCCCGGCGTAATGGAAAAGCTGGGCCTGGGCTATGAGGATCTTAAAAAAATTAACCCCGGCATTATTTACGGCTGCGTGTCCGGCTTCGGCCACTACGGTCCATACAGTCAGCGCCCCGGCTATGACATCATCGGCCAAGCCATGGGCGGTCTGATGAGCACCACCGGCTGGCCCGGCGGCGACCCCACCCGCTCCGGCACGGCGATGTCCGACGTAATGGGCGGTATCAGTCTGGCCGTTGGGGTGCTATCTGCCTACATTAATAAGCAGCGCACCGGAGCGGGGCAGCTGGTGGATGTGGCTCTGGTGGATTCCATCGTCTCCTCTCTGGAGATTATCAACCAGATTTATCTCGTTACAGGGCGAATTCCCTCCCGCATCGGAAACCGCTACGAAGCTTCCTATCCCTACGACTCCTTTCGGGCGAAGGACGGTATGCTGGTAATCGGCGCGGGCAACGACAAGCTGTTTCATCTGCTTTGCGAGCTGATGGGGCAGCCCGCGCTGGAGGAAGACCCCCGGTTCCTCACAAATATCACGCGGGTGGAGCACCACGCAGCCCTCAAGCCGATTATTGAGGATTGGCTGGCAAGCTATGACACAGAGGCGGCGGTGCAGATGATTTTAGACGCAGGTGTTCCCGCCGGGCCCATTTACAACATCGATCAGGTGACCCGTGACCCGCACATCGCGGGAGCACGAGAGATGTTTGTGGAAATAGAGCATCCCGTGGCCGGAAAGCTGAAAATCACCGGCAACCAAATTAAGCTGAGCGAAACGCCGGTCCACTACGAGCGGCCCGCCCCGCTGCTGGGCCAGCACACATCGGAGATTCTGAAGGAGTTTCTGTGTCTGGACGAAACGGCCATACAGGAGCTTGCAGAGAAGAAGGTGGTTTAACGTGGGAAAAAAATGTCCTGACATCTACGAGGTAGGCCCCCGCGACGGCTTTCAGAATATCAAGGACTTTATTCCTACACAGACAAAGCTTGAAACGGTCAGGCTACTGCTGGAATCCGGCGTGAAGCGCATTCAGCTGACGTCCTTTGTCAGCCCGAAGGCAATTCCCCAGCTTGCCGACGCCAGAGAGGTGACGGAACACTTTGCAGGGCACTATCCGGACGTGACCTTCGGCGCGTTGGTTCCCAATTTATATGGCGCAAAAGCAGCATACGACTGCGGAATCCGGGAAATTGCATATGTGGCCTCCGTCAGTGAGTCCCACAACCAGGCCAACATCAACCACACCCACCGGCAGTCCCTTGAGGAGCTTATGAAAATCCGGGAAAAGCTTCCGGATATAAGTATTATTTTCGGCATGGCCACCTCCTTTGGCTGCCCTTTCGAGGGGGAAACCCCCTTAGATAAGCTGGTGGCCTTTATGGAGCAGGGTGTGCGCGCCGGGGCCGACATTATTGAGCTGTCCGACACCATCGGAAGCGCATACCCGCAGCAGGTCCGCGACGCGTTTCGGGCGGCAAAGCAGGCATTTCCCGGTATACCCTTGGGCTATCACTCCCACGACACCCGAAACATGGGCATTCTCAACAGTTGGATTGCACTGGAGGAGGGGACCTCGTATCTGCAAAGCTCCATCGGCGGTCTGGGGGGATGCCCGTTTGCGCCCGGCGCCTCTGGCAACTGCGCCACAGAGGATCTGGTTTATTCGTTAAACAAGTCCGGCTACGACACTGGAATTGATTTTGACCGTCTTTTGACCTGTGCAAGATATGTCAAAGAGCGGGTGGACGGCTGCTTCAGCGGACACCAGATTAACCTCTACGCCCAGAAATCGTGAAAATACAGGTCCCTCTTTTAGCTTAAATAAGCAGGACCTTTGGGGAGATAGTTTATGGGAAAGACACTGGCTGAAAAAATTCTTGCTCATTGCAGCAACACACCTGACCTTAGCGCCGGGGACATTATAACTGCCCATGTGGACTGTCTGATGATGGACGACGCCTTGGGCCCATGGTTTGTGGACAAGCCATTTCAGGAACTTGGAGGCAAGGTCAAGCATCCGAACAATGTGGTGGTCATTTCAGACCACTATTGTCCCACCAGCAACGTGGACCATGCGGAAAACGTGGCTGCGGCAAGGCACTGGAGCGAGCGACATGGCGTTGCCTATTACGAGGGAATCGGCCCCTGCCACCAAATTTTGGCGGAAGAGGGCTATGCTGTACCCGGCACCGTGCTGGTAGGCACAGACTCCCACACCTGCACCGCAGGCGCCTTCGGGTGCTTTGGCACCGGGATCGGCTCCACCGAGGCGGCAGGCGTTTTGCACACGGGCAGTATCTGGCTGCGGGTTCCCGAATCCGTCCGGATTGTGTGGGAGGGGGCCCTCCCCCGGCGGGTCATGGCCAAGGACCTGATTCTCAAAACCATTGGAGATCTGGGCCATGCCGGGGCCACCTATATGGCAATGGAATTTGTAGGCTCCACCATTCAAGGCATGGAGATGGACGGACGCATGTGCCTGAGCAACATGGCGGTGGAGGCAGGGGCAAAGGCGGGGCTGATTGCGGCAGATGAAAAGACCATGGCATATCTCAAGGCCGTTGCCAGAGCTTACCCCTCCAAGGTTTTTTCAAGCGATTGCGATGCAGTTTATAAAAGAGAGCTTTCCTATCGGGCAGAGAAGCTTTCGCCGCAGGTGGCCTGCCCCCACGTGGTGGACAACGTCCATCCCATTGAGGCCGTGGCGGGCCTTGAAATTCATCAGGCCTATATCGGCTCCTGCACCGGCGGGCGGCTGGAAGATTTGGCCGCGGCCGCCGAGGTGCTCAAGGGAAAAAAGATTGCTAAAAACCTGCGGCTGCTGGTGTCTCCCGGCTCCAGCCGGATTTACCGACAGGCCATGGAAGTGGGCATTCTTCAAACGCTGATGGAGTCCGGGGCCTCAATTCTGGCCCCCACCTGCGGTGCCTGCGTGGGCCTGCACTCCGGCGTGATGCCCGCCAACGAGCGGTGTGCTTCCACCACGAACCGCAATTTCCGGGGCCGCATGGGAAGCTATGACTCCGAGGTATATCTGGCCTCGCCCGCTACAGTGGCTGCGTCCGCCATTGAGGGCCGTCTGGCAGACCCGCGGAACGACTGACAGGGAGGAACGGATATGATTGGCTTCAGCATTTGTGGAAAGGTACACCGCTTTGGAGAAAACATCAACACGGACCTGATTTCCCCCGCCAACTACATTGGCAAAGGAGACGACATCATGATTGCCCACGCCATGGAGGGCGCGGACCCAAACTTCTCTAAACAGGTCCGTCCGGGGGATATTATTGTGGCGGGAGAAAACTTTGGACCCGGTTCCAGCCGAGAAACAGCTCCCTTTGTCATTAAAGGAAGCGGAATCTCCTGCGTGGTGGCCAAGTCCTTTGCCCGTATTTTTTATAGAAACGCCATCAACATCGGGCTGCCAGTTTTAATGCTGGACGAGATGGAGCGAATTGAGACCGGAGACGAGCTGGCAATTGACCCTCCGAAGGGAATTGTACGAAACCAAACAAAAAACGAGGAATACCGCTGCAATCCGCTGCCCCCGAATATTCTTGAAATTGTGAAGGACGGCGGACTGATTCCCCACCTGAAAAAACAAAGCAAGGAATAAGACCCTACCCTTCTTCCCGGTTTTTTCATTAAATTCAGCAGTAATTTTGTAAAAAATTGGGATTAAAGCTATGGATAGGAGACGGACAACGCCGAGTCCGTCTCCTCCTGCTTTGGTTCTCTGTTTTGCGCTATCTTTGAGGCAGTTTTAAGACAAATGACTTTTTAACCAGAAAAAGAATCCAGCGCAGGTTAAAAATGTCTCATTACTTTAAATTTTTTGTTAATATTACAAAACAAATGTGAATTTTTTGTCATATATCACACTTGAAAACAGCCTCTTTACGAATTATATTATTATGTGTAGAAAAGAGTCCAGCAACAGACGAAGAGAGTTCGTCTTTTATTTGCGGCTGTTGCGTGCTCGTTCACGCATTTTTGCGTGCACGTTCACTCACACGATTATGCGAATTTTTAATTACGGCAGCACATGCAGCATTTTTTGCTAAGAAGGCTTGCATCTATTTTTTGCAGAGCAAGATTTTGCCTTGTCAGCACGGCTGTCGTTCCGGATAAAGTTTGTCCCATTCCGGCTGTATCTTTTTGGAAAGAAGAGGAATGATTTATGACAACCATTGAATCCATCGCCCAAAAGGCCGGCGTATCCCGCGGGACTGTGGACCGGGTGCTCCACAACCGCGGAAGGGTTAAGGCTGAGACGGTGGAGAAGGTCTGGGCCGTGATGGAAGAGCTGAACTTTCAGCCCAGCAGCCTTGGCCGTGCACTTTATCTTTCCCGAAAGAAAAACAAGATCGGCGTGCTGGTTTCTCTCCGCGAGCCGGACTTTCAGCGGCTGGTGATGCGCGGTGTCAGCGATGGCATTTCCTACGCCCAGCAGTATGGCATTCAGACTTTGACGGAATTTGCCCCTCCCGACGACGAAGCCGCTTATCTGGATGCTCTGGGCCGTCTGATCGACAGCGATATTCAGGGACTGGTGCTGCGCGGGATTGAGTCGGAGCAGGTCAACGCACTTCTTCGCCAGCTTACGAAAAAGCAAATTCCCATTATCACCTACAACGCAGACACAGAGGACAAGCTGCGAGACTGCTTTGTCGGTCAAGATTCTTATAAAGGCGGCGCCTGTGCCGCGTTTTTGATGCAGCAGATTTCGGCGGAAAAAGGGCGCACGCTGATTGTAGGCGTAGACCGGCTCCACTTTTCAAGTGAAGAGCGAATTCACGGCTTTATTGACCACATCCGCAATTTTCCGGGTGGGGAAATGGATCTGGCCCCCGTGGTTTACAGCCAGGGCAATCACGATATATCTTATCGGCTTACCTGCGCCGAGATTGAGCGTGCGCCGGGGCTGACGGGTATTTTCGTCAGCGGCGCGGGCCTTAGCGGCGCCGCCCATGCCGTGGATGACGCCGGACTTTCCGGAAAGATCAAAGTGGTGGGCTTTGACTCCACCGATTCCAACATTGCCTGCATGAAAAAAGGAACCGTACAGTTCCTCATTGAGCAGGACCCTTATATGCAAGGTTATAAATCCGTTCAGCTTCTTGTGGACGCGATTTTTCAGGACCGTCCGGTGGAGACGGCATATTACGACACGGGAATCCAGATTAAAACCCTCTATAATTTCTGAGGCATTTATCGGTTTCCGTGGTTTTATTTTGTTAATTTCGGCGAGGAAACTTGCCGAAATGGATGTTAGCTCTTACGCAAGTCTTTTCCAACGCACAGCAAACTGTTAAGTAATTGAAAGGAGGGAAGTTTATGAAGAAAGTGATTCGAAGCACCAACGACCTTGTGTTGGCGGTGGTGATGGGCGTTCTGTCCATTTTTCTGCTGACCAGCAAGCACATTATTACCGGCGTAGAAAACGGCCTTGGCGGCATGTGGGCGCAAGCCAGCACCTATATCCACCTTCTGGCCGGGATTATGCTGGGATTGTGCATTTTGCAGCTGATCTACGCCATCAATTTTAAGCGGGACGGCGAGCACAAGGCAATTGCAATCCCCATTTCCAAGGAAATTGTTATTACCGCAGTGGCCTTGGTTCTCTATGCACTGCTTTTGCCGGTGCTGACGTTTTTCCCCTGCACACTGGTGCTGAATATCGTCCTTTGCGGCACCTTTGCAATGAAGGAGAATCAGGGAGAGTCGGAAAAGGCGGGAAAGCTGCCCAAAAAGCAGATTATTTCCATCGTCGTCTATTCCGTAATTCTGACCGTTGCTCTGTGGATTGTTTTTACCCAGCTTCTTAAGTGTATCCTTCCCTAAACGGGGGTTTCGGATAAACAAATTAATTTAAGGAAATGAGGAAACATACATGAAAAAAGCTATGTCATTTGCACTTGCATCTGCAATGCTGGCAGGAATTCTGACCGGCTGCGGCGGCAACGGCGCAAGCAGCTCCGCCAGCACCGGCAGCTCCGCCAGCGGCGCTGCCAGCGGCTCTTCCGCACTGGATTATCCCACCAAAAACGTTCAGATTGTCATTCCCTACGCTCCCGGCGGCGGTTCTGACAACCTGGTGCGCGGCGTGATTCAGCATCTGGATCTGGGCGCTACCGCAGTTGCCATCAACGTGGAAGGCGCTTCCGGCTACATCGGCGCACTGCAGGGCTTCAACAGCGCCAACGACGGCTATACCATCATGACCCACAACGAGATGGACCTGATCTCCTACTCCATGAGCGGTCAGGCACAGGAGCCTCTGTACGAGGATCTGGAATACATCTGCGACGTTGTGACCGACTACAATCTGCTGTGTACCAGTCCCGCCACCGGTTGGACCACTGCACAGGAGGCAATTGATTACATCAACGCAAATCCCGGCACCGTGACCGTGGGCTGCACCGGCTCTAACAACGTTAACTACGGCACCACCATGGAGCTGCTGAAGGCCATGGGCATTTATGACAAGGTCACCATCGTTCCTTACGACGGCGGCGCTGCCAGCGAAACTGCCCTGCAGGGCGGCCACATCCAGCTGGAAGTCAACTCTCTGGCCGACACCTCCGCTTACATCGCAGCCGGCACCAATGTTCCCCTGCTGGTGTGCAACGACGAGCGCATTGAATCTCATCCCGACGTGGCCAGCACTGTTGAATCCGGCTACAACGTGACCTACGGCAAGCCCCGTGGCTTCTTCGCCCCTAAGGGCACCGATCCCGCCGTTCTGGAGTACATCTCCGCCAAGATGAAGGAAGTCTGCGAAAAGCCCGAGTTTGTGGATGCCATGGCTAACCTCGGCTTCACCGTGTCTTACGTTGACGGCCCCGCCGCCAAGGTTCGTGCACTCGCTTGGGCCGAGAACCTGACCCCCGTCTTTGCGGACATGGCCCAGATTGCCGGCTAAACACTATATCATCCTGCGCAGACAGGAAAGGGAGGGCTCTTGATTGTCGACAATCATCCTTGGCTTTCAGTATATCTTCAGTGACCCCATGACCATCGCGTTGCTTTTGCTGGGCATCTTCGTCGGAATTATTTTCGGCAGTATCCCCGGTCTTACCGCAACGCTGGGCGTCACCTTATTTATTCCGTTTACCTATGTCATGTCGCCCGTTCAGGGCCTGACCACGCTGATTGCCGTCTATGTAGGCGGTATCAGCGGCGGCCTGATTACGGCCACACTGATTAACATTCCGGGTACGCCGTCGTCTATTTACACCTGCTTCGACGGATATCCCATGACGAAAAACGGCAAGCCCGCACAGGCATTGGCCATTGGTGTTTTCTGCTCTCTTGTGGGCGGCACCTTCTCGGCATTCGCCCTGATGGCAATTGCACCCCAGCTTGCAAAAATTTCCCTGAGCTTTGGTAGCTGGGAGTATTTTGCAGTGGCTGTAATGGGGCTGTCGGTGGTGGTTGCCATGTGCTCCAACTCCATGATCAAGGGCCTGTTGGGCGCTCTGCTTGGCTTAATGCTGGGCGGCATCGGTATCGATTCCATCAGCGGCGTGTCCCGTCTCACCTTTGGATTCTGGCAGCTTCAGGCCGGTATTTCTTCTACCGCACTGATGATGGGCCTGTTCGCCATTACCGAGGTGTTCAACCAGTCTTTGGAGCTGCACAAGCCCCGCCCGAAGATTAACTTTGCAAAAACCACGCTGATTCCTCCCATTTCTGAGATGAAGTCCAGCTGGAAGGCCGTTGGTATCGGCTGTGTGGTTGGCACCGGCATCGGCATTCTGCCCGGCATCGGCCAGAACGCCTCCACCCTGATTTCCTACAACCTGGCCCGCACCGTCTCGAAAACGCCGGAGATGTTTGGTCACGGCTGCCCGGAGGGCATTGCCGCTTCCGAAACCTCCAATAACGCCACTAATGGCGGCGCACTGATCCCGCTGGTTTGCCTCGGCATTCCCGGCGATCTGACCACCTCCGCCCTGATTGGCGGACTGATGATCCACGGCCTGCAGCCCGGCCCTCTGCTGTACAGTGAGCACCCGGAGCTGGTGGGCGGTATCATGGTGGCCTACTTCCTGGCAAACGTTGTGATGTACGTGATGGAGCTGGGCCTGATGAAGGCGTTCGTCCGTATGGTCAACGTGAAGCTGTCTTATCTGTTCCCTGCCATCGTGGCATGCTGCGTTCTGGGTGTGTACACCCTGAACAACCGTATGTTCGACGTTTGGGTGATGATTATTTTCGGCTTTTTGGGCTATTTCCTCATCTGCCTTGGTATCGACATGGCGCCCGTCATTCTGGGCTTCATTCTCGGGCCGCTGATTGAGAAATATATGCGCATGGCGCTGATTGCCTCTAATGGCCACTGGGGACAGATTGCCACTCGTCCCGTAGCTCTCTTCTTTGTGATTATCGCGGTTCTTTTCGTGGTGGTTCCCATCGTTCGAAAGCTGCTGATTCTCACCAAAAAACCGGCATAAGGCCCTTTCGGGCTACTTGTTCGTAAGCACAGACAGGCAGCCGGACCCGCTGCTATTGCAAGAAAAAGCTTTCTTGCATCGCCGTGTCCCGGCTGCCTGTCCTTGTTAAAATTGGAGTGACCGATGGATTTGACCTACAAGGTACCCAGGCAGGCGTATATTGACCTGCTGGCGAACATGATTCGCCGCAACGAGCGCCGCCCCATCCGGGTGTTTACCCTTCTTTTATTGACTGTGGTGCAGATGACAGCCGTCATTCTGCTTTGTATTTTTCGCCTGAATCCGGATCAGCGCATTTTCTTTCTGGTCTGGTCAATTCTTTTGGCGGCACTGACGGTTCTGCGCCGCTGCACCGTTATGTCCCGGGCCAGGGGCACTTTGCAGCGGCTGGAGTACACCGGTCAGCTTTCCGAGGATTTCTGGAAGGAGCACAAGCTGGGCACAACAGACGGGCAGCTGCGCCTGCGCTATGGCGCACAGCGGCTTTCCTGCCCGCTGCATGGTCTTTCCCGGATAGAGGAGCGGGCCGACGCCCTGCATCTCTACTGCGGGGAAACCATGTTTGATATTATTCCGGCCGCCACTTTTCCCAATCGGGAGGCCATGGAGCGCTTTGCCCGGTCGCTGCGCGATCAGGCGGCGCATTCCCAGCCGCCTGCGGCAAAGCCCGCGGATTTGACCGGGGACGGTCTTTTCTGGCGCATGGACGAGCGTGTTTTTGAGGACGGACAGTACCTCGCCTACCGCACGCTTTATTATCGGCACCGCTTTTTGCGCTCCGCCACCTTTGTTCGCCTTGCCATCAGCGTGCTTGCCGTCATCAATCTGTTTCGGGATGCATCTCCCCTCAACATTGCCCTGAGCGCCGTGCTTTTGGTGCTGGCAAATTTGGAGAACCTCTCCATGCTTCCATTTGTCTGCCGCTTTCGCATTCGGCGGGAGGTGGGCGACTGGCGCGGAAGCGAAGAATACCGTCTTTTTCTGCGGGGAAGCACGGTGGTTTTTGCCTCAGACAAGGCGGAGGTGCGCATCCCTGCAGAAAAAATTTATTTTTGCGAGAAGGTCGGCTCTTATTATCTGATTGGGTGGAGCAGCTTTCCCGCCGTGGTACTTCCGGCTCAGGTCCTGCAAACACCGGAGGCAATCGCCCTTACAGAGGAAATCAAAACCCTGCATCAGACAAAATAGCCTCTTTTGGAGGCAGGAGGTATCGCTTTCATGAATGCACTGATCGTCGACCCAAGAGATAATGTGATTGTTGCCATTGAGCCGATTGCCGCAGGAGATACGGTGACGTATCTTGTGGACGGCAAGCCCGCCTCACTGACGGCGGCCGAGGATATTACGATCTATCACAAACTGGCCATCCGGGATATTCAAAAGGATGAGCCGGTGGTTAAATACGGAGAACACATCGGCGCCGCAACGGCGCTTATCCCTGCGGGGACTCATGTCCATGTGCATAATGTGGACAGCATCAAGGAAGACCGTCGGTCCAAGGAATAAAAGGGGATCACAATCATGACATTTTACGGATATCGCCGCCCGGACGGACGCGTGGGCGTGCGCAACAAGGTTCTGATTCTGCCCGCCAGTGTCTGCGCTTCGGACGTCACCCGGATTATTGCGCAGCAGGTTGAGGGCAGCGTAACCTTCAACAACCAGCAGGGCTGCTCTCAGGTCGCACCGGATCAGCAGTATACCATGGACATTATGGCCGGCTTCGCCGCCAATCCCAACATCTACGGGACGGTGGTGGTATCTCTCGGGTGCGAGAACTGCCAGATGGATCTGGTAACCGCCGCCATCCGCGAGCGGACCAACAAGCCTCTGGAGGAAGTCATCATCCAAGAGGTGGGCGGCACACTGAAGGCGGTGGAAATTGCCGTTCGCTATGCCAAGGCGATGGCTGCAGACGCCAGCATGCTTCTCAAGGAGGAGTTTCCCATCTCCGAGCTGATTGTCGGCACGGAATGCGGTGGCTCTGACCCCACCAGCGGCCTCGCCGCCAATCCCGCCATCGGCGCCATGAGCGACCTTCTGGTGGCTGCGGGAGGAACCAGCATTCTTTCTGAAACCACAGAGTTTATCGGCGCGGAGCACATTCTGGCCCGTCGGGCCGCCACGCCGGAGGTGCATGACCGCATCTACGAGATCATTACCCGCTTTGAGCAGTCCTTTCACCCTGTGGGTGAGGATGTGCGGGCTGGAAACCCCTCCCCCGGCAACAAGGCCGGCGGCATCACCACGCTGGAGGAAAAGTCTCTGGGCTGCATTCACAAGGGCGGCCACAGCCCGGTCAACGCCGTGTACGATTATGCCAAGCAGGTGGATCCGAAGCAGGGCCTTGTGATTATGGACACGCCGGGCAACGACCCCGCCTCCGTGGCGGCCATGGTCGCCGGCGGCGCACAGGTTGTGGTGTTTTCCAGCGGACGGGGTTCCCCCACCGGAAACCCCATCTCGCCGGTCATCAAAATCACGGGCAACAAGCTTACCTTTGCCAAAATGGAAGACAACATCGACTTCAACGCTGCTCCCCTGATTTACGGTGAGAAAACCGTGGATACGCTTGGCGAGGAGCTTTTGCAGATGGTGGTGGAAACCGCCAGCGGCAAACAAACAAAGGCAGAATCCCTGGGTTTTACTGAGATCGCAATTGCCAGGGCTTGCAATTTTGTATGAGAAAGGGAGTACACAGATGGAAAAGAAAGTAGTGCGCTGGGGCGTTTTGGGGTGTTCCGGCATCGGAAAAAGCCGCACCATTCCCGGTATGCTGGCCGCATCTAATGCGGAATTTTATGCTTTGGCCGGCCGCGATGAGGCAAAGCTGAAAGCTTACGCAGAGCCTTTTGGCCCCCAAAAGCTGTATACGGATTATCAGGCACTTCTGGACGATGAAAACGTGGACGCTGTCTACATTCCCCTGCCCAACGGCATTCACATGGAGTGGGTTATAAAGGCCGCCGCTGCCGGAAAGCACATTCTGTGCGAAAAGCCTTTGGCTTTGAACGAAAGCCAAGTGGAGGAGATGTTTGCCGCCGCCGAAAAGCACGGTGTTCTTCTGGAGGAAGCCTATGCTTTCCGTCACGCCCAGCTTGCACAGAAGGTGAAGGAAATCATTGATAGTGGCGTCATCGGCAAGGTCCGTTATTTTGAATCCAAGCACTCCACTTTTGACTCCAACCGTCAGGGTATCCGGTATCAGAAGGGCATGGGCGGCGGCGCGGTGTTTGACGTGACCTGCTATAACGTGAGCCTTGTGTCCTATCTGCTGGGTGCGGACCCCACAGACATGCATGTGTACTGCGGCTTTGACGAGCAGACCGGCGTGGATACCTCCGATTCCGTGCTGCTGCGCTACGGGCAGGACGTGTCCGCCATGCTGTACGCAGGGCTTGACGCCTATCCCCGTGGCTGCTTCTCCGTGCTGGGTGAAACCGGCCGCATTGAGGTAGACCACAAGTTCAACAGCCGCGGCCTGTGCCACGTTCGGGTTGGCAAAAACGCCCGTCCCCAGAACGCGGAATATATCGATGAGGTTGTTACCGATTACACCGTCTGGGTGGATGACAACTACTATCTGGAAGTCGAGCAGTTTGGCAACGCGATTCTCAACGGCACGCCCCTGACCATTTCCCGCGAGGAATCCCTGCGGACGGCCAGAGTGTGCGACGCTATTCGCAAAGCCGGCAACTTGGAGTAAGCTGAGCGCCTGCCGCATCTTTTGCGCGGCTGAGGTCAAAATTTTTTGGCAAGGAATTATTTCCCGCCGAAGGAATTAAAACGCTATCCTGACAGTGTCTAAAATACTCTACAAAAGGAGCGCGGAATATGAAAAAAAGCGAGCTGAGAAAAAGCGGCATTACGGTTTCCGGTCTGGCACTTGGAACCTGGGCTTATTCGGGTGCAACCCTCTGGGGTGCAAGCGACAATGCCGCCGCTTTGGAAACCATTCACTATGCGCTGGAGCACGGCGTCAACCTGATTGACACCGCGGACCGGTACGGAGACGGCAAATCGGAAGAGGTTGTGGGCGAGGCCCTGAAAGGCCGCCGGGACAAGGCGGTTCTGGCCACGAAGGTCTATACCGACAAGCTTCGCTATGACGACGTGATTGCCTGCTGCGAGGCCAGTTTGAAGCGGCTTCAGACGGACTATATCGACCTCTATCAGATTCACTGGCCTACGCGCGACATCCCCGTGTCGGAGACGTTTCGTGCCTTTGAAGACCTGAAAAAGGCGGGTAAAATTCGCATCGCAGGCGTGTGCAACGCGGGCAAGGGCTGCGCGACAAGCCTTGCCGAATACGAGGTTGCCATGAATCAGCTCCCCTATTCCCTCATCTGGCGGATTGTGGAGAAGGAAATCGTTCCCGCCAGTCTTGCCGCAGGCATGCCGATTTGCGCCTATTCCCCGCTGGCGCAGGGTTTGCTTACCGGAAAGTTCCGGCGCATCGAAGACGTGCCCGTGGGCAGACGGGAAACCCGGTTCTATCGCACCGGTCAGACCCCCTGCCGCCATACTGATTCCGGCTTTGAAGACGAAATCTTTGAATTTATCGGCGTGCTGCTGGCTTTTTGCGAAAAGCACGGCTTCTCCCCCGCCGAGGTGGCCATGAATTTTCTAAAGCGCCGGGACTTTGTTCAGACGGTTCTGGTGGGTGCACGCACCATCGCGCAGATGGAGCAAAATCTTGCATCCTATGAAAAGGAAATCCCCGCTGAGCTGATGGAGGAGATTGAAAAGGCCTCTGATCCGCTGAAGGCGGTTATGGGCGATAATGCCGACATGTGGCAGGGCGACGGCGGCCGCATGTTCTAAGCGGCGATTTCGCTTTTCCCCTACATAACATAGAATTTCCCCTGCACGGCAAACGCTGTGCAGGGGAAATTTGTTTATAGCCTTTTTTAAGCTGCTTAACTGCGCCGCAGAAAAAATCTGCCCACCGTGACCGCCTTTAAGTCCCTTTGGGAAATAATTACTTTAAAAGGGGGCAACCTACGGTTGATTAAAAATGCTTTGTAAAGGGGTATCTGATGGAGACGTTTAAAAGATTGCCGGCACATGTCGGAATTATTCCGGACGGCAACAGGCGGTGGGCGGTGACAAATGGGCTTCAAAAAAAGGACGGCTATGCCCGCGGCATTCAGCCGGGCTTCTTACTCTATGAGCAGCTTTTGGAGCTGGGCATCCGGGAAGCCACCTTTTACGGCTTCACCAAAGACAACAACCGGCGGGAAAAAGGCCAGCGGGATGCGTTTACAAAGGCCTGTGTGGACGCGGTGCACCTTCTCAGCGGAAGAGATGCCAATCTGCTGGTCATCGGCAATACGGATTCCCTGGCCTTTCCGCCGGAGCTGCTGGAGTACGCAAACAAGCGCGTCCACTTTGGCCGGGGTTTAATTAATTTAAACTTTTTGGTAAATTACGACTGGGAATGGGACCTGAACCATCTGGCGGAGGCCAAAACTCTGCGCTCCGCCGAAATTTCCCGGGTAGACCTGCTGGTGCGCTGGGGCGGATGCAGGCGTCTAAGCGGATTTTTACCCGCCCAGTCGGTCTATGCCGACTTTTATATTGTGGACGACTACTGGCCGGACTTTCAGCCTTCTCATTTTCTGGATGCGCTGCGCTGGTATCAGTCCTGCGATGTGACCCGGGGCGGCTGAGATTTTTTTTAGGCCCCAAAAAGTAAAAAAGGAACCCCCCTTACCCTCTTTTCCGCGTCAATTCCTGTCATTTTTCCGTCGCTGCAAGCATACCATGTTCAAGAGGTGATGGTTTTGCAGGATTGCGGTAAGTATCTGGTGGATGCTCCTTACCCGGAGGTGGGAAGACTCTCTCACAACTTCGAATATGCTGCCCTTATATCCGACGCTTTTGCGGGAGCAGGCTCCGAGGCGACGGCCATAGGACAATATACCACCCATAATTTTTACACACTGGAGCATCCCGAGCTGCATTTTGCATACCAGTGCATTACGTCTGTGGAGGTTATTCATCTGACTCTGCTGGGCAACCTGGTTTTAAAGCTGGGGCAGGCGCCGAAGCTTATGAGCTATGTAAGCAACGAATACTGGTCGGGAGAATTCCCTGTTTATGCCTATCAGATTCGCCCGATTCTTCTGGCCGATCTGGAGGGAGAAAAAGCCGCCATTGCCCACTATCTGCGGCTGATTCGCCAAATCGACTGCCCGGAAATGCAGGCTCTTTTCCGCAGAATTATCTTAGACGAACGAAAGCATGTGGAAACCATCAATGAATTTTTAAGAGCATTTAGCTGAGCGCCCTTTCTAACCCCAAATTCCAACCGGGACAGTGCCGAAAAGCGGCACTGTCCCGTATTTTTTTGCGGACACAAGTTTGCCACATCTTCATTCCTTCACAGCGCCCCCAGAGACGTGCTGTCATTTGCATTTTCGTGGGGCTGTTTCCCTTACTGTCGTTTTTTACTTTTCCTCTTTCTTCCCACCTTTTTTACCCCTAAAATCCCTCAGCTAATTGAATCAGTCAGCAATTTATGATAAAGTAATTCCATCACTTTTGGCAGGAAGACAACGGTGGAAACTTATCCACAGGTCTTCTCCGCCGAGCGGGAGGAGCGATTTTATTGTCCGGATTTGACCGGTTCTTTTTAATGAATACGGAGGACGCAGCACGCTATGCCGCCGAGGTTCTTGACTTTTTCAATCCGGGAGAGAGCCTGTGCTGCCGGGAGATTGGAGACGGGAATATCAACTACGTGTTCCGCATTGCGTCCGAGACAAGCGGGCGCTCCGTCATCATCAAGCAGGCGGACAGGCTGCTTCGCTCCTCCGGCCGCCCGCTGGACGTTCGCCGCAGTAAAATTGAGGCCCGCGCCTTGCAATTGGAAGGTGCGCTGGCCCCCGGCCTTGTCCCCGAGGTCTACCACTGGGACGAGACTATGGCGGTGATCGCCATGGAGGATATTTCAGACTATCGCAATCTCCGGGGCGAGCTTGCGGAAAACCGAATTTATCCCCATCTTGCCGATCAGCTTTCCTCATTTCTGGCGGACACACTTTTGCCCACCACCGATCTGGTGCTGGATCGGCAGGAGAAAAAAGAACGGGTCTGCTTTTTCACCAATCCGGAGCTGTGCGAAATTACAGAGGATTTGGTGCTGACGGAGCCGTATGACAACTATAAACATCGAAATATCGTCACAGCGGGCAACGAGGCCTTTGTGGAAGAGTTTCTCTATCAGGACGAGGAGCTGAAGGCCGAGGTTGCAGCGCTTCGCTGCGACTTTATGAACAATGCGCAGGCCTTGCTCCACGGGGATTTACACACCGGCTCCATTTTTGCAAACGAGCAGGGCGTGAAAATCATCGACCCGGAGTTTGCCTTTTACGGGCCAATGGGCTACGACATTGGAAACGTCCTTGGAAACCTGTTCTTTTCCCGGGGAAACAAAGCCTTTACCGCACTGAAAAACGTCCAAACCACCGCCACGCTGGACAGAACGATTTGCGAACTGTATGACAAGACCCGGGAAAAGCTGTCGGAGAAGTATGACGAGTTGGTGCAATTTCCGCTGTACCGCAGTTTACAGTTTAAACGCTTCTATCTGGATGGCGTGATGGCGGATGCAGTTGGCTACGCGGGGACAGAGTTAATTCGCCGGGTAGTGGGAGATTCCAAGCTTTCGGAGCTTACCTCGGTGCAGAACGCTGCGCTGCGTATTCCCTTGGAGCGGGTGCTCATCAGACTGGGCGTCTATTTCATTAAAGACCGGGCGCGCATTTGCTCCGGTGCGGAGTTGGTGGGGGCTTTTCAACGCATTCTGGCGGAAGGAGAATGCTTATGACACGCTGCGATGAAATGATGCCGTTTTTACTGCGCTATGAAAACGTGGCATGGTATGAAAACGGCAGAGTGCGGATTCTGGACCGGCGGGTTTACCCGGCGGAGGTTCGCTTTGTGGAATGCCTTACCTATCAGGAGGTACGGCAGGCCGTGGCGGACATGGTAACGCAAAGCGCCGGACCCTATACGGCGGTGGGCATGGGCATGGCGCTGGCGGCCCACCAGTGCCGGGAGATGAATTTCGTCCAGCAGGCCGCCTTTTTGAAGCAGGCCGCCGACGATTTGGCCCACGCACGCCCCACCACCGCCAATCGGTACGGCGCAATCACCAGCCGATGCGCCGCGGTGGGTATGCAGGCATTGGAGGAAGGAAAAAATGCGGCGCAGGCCATATTTACCTCTACGGTGGAGGCCCTGAACCGGCGGTATACCGTCATGCAACTGGTGGGCGATGCCCTCGCGGAGCTGATTCCCCAAAACGGAACAATTTTGACCCAGTGCTTCGGCGAGACGATTGTGGGAACGGTGATGCGGGCTGCCCTGAGACAGGGTAAGACTTTTCGTGCTTTCTGCGCGGAGACGCGGCCCTATTTGCAGGGAGCGCGGCTGACGGCGGGCTGCTTTGCGGAAATGGGATTTGACACCACGGTGATAACCGACAACATGGCAGCCTACGTTATGGAGCGGGAGGGCATTGACCTGTTCACCTCAGCAGCGGACACCATTGCCCGGGACGGGCACATCGCCAACAAAATCGGCACTTTTCAACTGGCGATTCTTTCAAGACACTTCGGGGTTCCCTATTTCGTCACCGGCATTCCCGATGGGGACAAGGCTGGCGCAAAAGACATTGTGATTGAGCTGCGGGACCCGGCGCAGGTGCTTTCCTGCGGTGGAATTTCCCATGCCGCACCAAATGTGAAGGCTATTTACCCGTCCTTTGACGTGACGCCGCCGGAGCTGATCTCCGGCATCGTGACGGACCGGGGCGTGTATGCTCCTGACACGCTGGAGCGCTATTTTGATGGGCCGGTGCGGACCTTTTATTAAAGGAGGAAGCTGCTTTATGCTGATGCAAAAAGAGCGGGAGTTGGTGGCTGAATATGGAAGAAAGCTGAGCGCGGCGGGACTTTGCCCCGGCACCAGTGGAAATCTCAGCATTTTCAGCCCGGAAGCAGGGCTGATGGCCATCAGTCCCTCGGGTATGGACTATGACCGGATTCAGCCGGAGGACGTGGTGCTTTCGGATTTAAACGGACACACGTCGGACGGAAGCCGAAAGCCCTCCAGCGAGTGGGCACTCCACGCCATTTTCTATCAAAACAAGCCGGAAGCGCGGGCGGTGGTGCACACCCATTCCATTTATTGCACTACCTTTGCCGTGTTGGGTCATCCCCTCCGGGCGGTGCACTATGCCATCGGCGACGCGGGGACAAACGAAGTCCCCTGCGCACCCTACCGCACCTTTGGAACCCTGGAGCTGGCGCAAGCTGCCATTGCCGCCTGCGGTTCGGGTAACGCGGTTTTGCTTGCAAACCACGGGGTTGTGGTCTGCGGGAGCGACCTTCCGGGCGCGTACAGTCTTGCCCGCAATCTAGAGTACGTTGCCGAGCTGCAATACCGGGCGCTGTGCGTGGGCACACCCAACGTTCTTACCCAAAGCCAGATGGCGCAGGTACTGGAACGGTTTCAGTCCTACGGGCAAGCCCCGGGAGAAAACGCCGGTTATCTTCATCCATAAATCGGACAATCAACGAACAATGCCGTATGCTTTCGCATACGGCATTGTTTTATAACGGTTGTGCTGTAAGAAACGATTTCCTCAGCGCATTGCAATGGTAACTTCACTTTCCGCAGCAAGATGCCCCGCGGTGTAAACGGTACATTTACAGGTGGCAATGGCTTTTTCAGGCCGCTGCGTCAGTATTTCCGCGTGGATTTCCAGTGTGTCCCCCGGCAAAATCTTCTTTCGGAACTTGACATTGTTAATCCCCAGAAACAGGGGGATTTTCCCGGCATAGTCGGGCTTAGTCATCAGCACCAGATCGGTGGCCTGCGCGGAAGCCTCTACCGTATACACACCGGGCAGCACCGGATCACCGGGAAAGTGGCCCTTAAAAATTTCCCGCGCGGGGTCCACATAAAAGCTGGCCACAACACGCTCGCCGGGAATAAGCTCTGAAACCTCGTCAATCAGCAGCATGGGGTCCCTGTGGGGAATAATGGCCATGACTTGCTCGTGGTTAAGCTGAACTGCCTGCGTCATTCCAGATACCTCCTCAGTCGTTTCCCGCCCGGCGCTTATAACCGTCCAGCCGGTCGGCAGCATCACGGATGGTTTTGGCGTACAGCTGCTCCGCGCGATCGGGGAAGGAATCCGCCAGCGCGGCGTAACGCCGCTCGGATTTCAGGTACGCCGACAGATCGCCGGTGGGGTCCTTAGACTCCAAAACAAAGGGATTCTTCCCCTCGTCCTTCAGACGGGGATCAAAGTGATACAGATGCCAGTAGCCGCACTCCACGGCGCGCTTTTGCTCCAGCTGGCTGTTGCCCATGCCGCCCTTGATGCCGTGCTCTAAGCAGGGGCAGTAGGCAATGACAATGGACGGGCCGGGATAGGCCTCGGCCTCGCGGATGGCACGCAGCGTCTGGGCAGGGTCGGCGCCCATGGAAACCTGCGCCACATAAATGTAGCCATAGCTCATCAGGATGCTGCCCAAATCCTTTTTGCGCACTTCCTTGCCGCCGGCCGCAAACTTGGCGATGGCAGCGGTGGGGGTGGCCTTGGAGGACTGTCCGCCGGTGTTGGAATACACCTCGGTGTCCATCACCAGAATGTTGATGTCGCGGTTCTGGGCCAGCACATGGTCCACGCCGCCAAAGCCGATGTCGTAGGCCCAGCCGTCGCCGCCAAAGCACCAGACGGATTTCTTTGTCAAAAACTCTCGATTGTCCAGAACAAACTTGGCTGCCTTGGCCGCTTCCTGATTGGGGGTATTCACCTTCTCCAGCGCGGCAATCAGCTGATCGGACGCAGCGCGGGTCTTTTCAGACTCGTCCTTGTCCTGAAGATAGATTTCGCAGGCATCCTTGGCAACACCGGCGTCAATCAGGGTCTGAACGCGGAGCAGAACCTCCTTATTGATTACCTCATGGGCATTGAGGAAGCCATAACCGAACTCGGCGTTGTCCTCAAACAGAGACTGTTCCCAAGAGGGGCCGAAGCCGCGCTCGTCCTTGCAGTAGGGCGTGGCAGGCAGGGGGCCGCCGTAAGCAGAGGAGCAGCCGGAGGCGTTGGCAATGTACATCCGGTCGCCAAACAGCTGGGTCACCAGCTTGATATACGGCGTTTCTGCGCAGCCTGCGCAAGCCGCGGAAAACTCAAAATAGGGCTTGGAGAACTGGCTGGCCTTCACGTTTTTGGCGGAGAAAGCATCCTTTTTGACGGGAGTCTGCTCCACGCCGAAGGTCCAGTTCTCTCCCTCGGAAACCTGCTCTTCAAAGGGTACCATGGTCAGTGCCGAGTCCTTTGCCAGACAAATGTTGGCGCAGGAGCCGCAGCCCATGCAGTCATAGGGGGAAACCTGCATCCGGTACTGATACTGGTTCAGTCCCTTGGCCTGAACCGTCTCAAAGGAAGCGGGCTTGTTGGCGGCCTCTTCCTCATTAAGCAGCACGGGGCGAATTGCCGCGTGAGGGCACGCAAAGGCGCACTGGTTGCACTGGATGCACTTGTTGGCATCCCACTTGGGGACCATCACGGCTACGCCGCGCTTTTCATACCGGGTGGTGCCGTTCTCCCAAGTGCCGTCCAGACAGTTATACTTTTTGAAGGTGGAGACGGGAATCTTGTCACCCTCCTGGCTGTTCATGGGGATTACCACGTCTCTGATGAAGCCGGGAATATCCTTTTCCGGTGCTTCATCGTCGGCTGCGTTGGCCCATTCGGCAGGAATTTCAAACTTCCGCACATCAGCCAGACCGCGATCCACGGCGGTATAGTTCATATTGGTGATCTTCTCACCGGCTTTTTTGAAATAGCTCTTATAAATACCGTCCTTCATTTCCTTGACCGCCAAATCCAACGAGATGATGTTGGTCAATTTAAAGAAAGCGGCCTGCAACACGGTGTTGGTGCGGTTTCCAAGGCCAATCTCCCGGGCAATGGCAGTGGCATCGATAACATACATCTCTGTGTTCTTCTTGGCGAGGTCACGCTTCATCTTGCCGGGAATGTGGGCGGGCAGGTCGGCGTCGCTCCAGCTGCAGTTCAAAAGGAAGGTTCCACCGTCCTTCAGATCGGCAGTGACATCGTATTGACCAAGGTAAGACGGCTCGTGCAGTGCCACAAAGTCGGCAGAATTCACCATGTACGGAGAGCGAATGGGGTTTTTCCCAAAACGCAGATGGGACTGGGTAAGTCCGCCGGATTTCTTGGAATCATAGGAGAAATAAGCCTGCGCATACATATCCGCCGCAAGGCCAATGGTGGTAATCGTATTCTTATTGGCGCCAACGGTACCATCGCCGCCGATTCCCCAGATTTTACAGGAAGTCTCGCCCTCCTTGGGAATGGAAACTTCTTCATAAGGAAGCGAGGTAAAGGTCACGTCGTCCACAATACCGATTGTAAAATCGTTTTTGGGCGTTTCGTTTGTCAGGTTGTCGTACACGGCAACAATCTGACCCGGGGTGGTGTCCTTGGAGGCCAGACCATACCGGCCGCCCACCACCTGCACGCCGGGGCAGTTGCGGTGCAGCACGCTTTCCACGTCCTGATAGAGAGGTTCACCCATGCCGCCGGGCTCCTTGGTCCGGTCCAG
Source organism: Bacillota bacterium (assembly GCA_023402075.1). Lineage (GTDB taxonomy): Bacteria > Bacillota > Clostridia > Oscillospirales > Oscillospiraceae > Oscillibacter. The sequence goes on from JAEXCS010000047.1 coordinate 27,259, forward strand.
CACCGCCACTTTTTTAACGCTTTTGGGCAGGACGGACAGGAAATGCTCGGCGGAGAAGGGACGGTACAGATGCACCTGAATCATGCCGACCTTGCGGCCATGGGCATTGAGATAGTCCACCGTTTCCTTCACGGTTTCGGCGGAAGAGCCCATGAGAATCACGCACTCGGTAGCATCCGGCGCGCCATAGTAGTTAAACAGCTTGTAATCCCGTCCGGTGAGCTTGTTGATCTCGTCCATATAGCTTTGGACGATCGCGGGGAGCATGGCATAGTGCTCGTTGCTGCCCTCGCGGCACTGGAAGAAAATATCGGGGTTGACGGTGGTTCCCCGGGTGGAGGGATGCTCGGGATTCAGGCCGTTTTTGCGAAACGCCAGCAGCTGGTCGTAATCCACCAGCTTGGCAAGATCGTCATAATCCAGCGCATCAATTTTCTGCATCTCGTGAGAAGTACGGAAGCCATCAAAAAAGTGCAGGAAGGGATGGCGCGCCTTAATCGCGGACAGATGGGCCACAGCGCCCAAATCCATGGCCTCCTGCGGGGAGGAGGACGCCAGCATGCCAAAGCCAATCATACGGCAGCCCATGGTATCGGAATGATCGCCGAAAATGGACAGGCCGTGGACCGAAATGGTTCTGGAGGACACATGGAACACGCCGGGGAGAAATTCACCGGCAATTTTATACATGGGGGGAATCATCAGCAGCAGGCCCTGAGACGCGGTATACGTTGTGGTCAGAGCGCCTGCCTGCAAAGAGCCGTGGCAGGTGCCGGCCGCGCCGGCCTCGGACTGCATCTGAATAACCTTAACGGGTTCTCCGAAAATATTTTTCTTTCCATTGGCTGCCCAGGCATCCACCTTCTCCGCCATAGTGGAGGAGGGCGTGATGGGGAAAATGCTGGCGACTTCCGTAAACGCATAGGATACGTACGCCGCAGCCGTATTGCCGTCCATGACAACACTTTTCTTACTCATAGTCTAGTTCCTTTCTTCCTCTTATCCGGGGATCGGTGTTTTGCATGGGATTTTGCGCTGCCAACGCGCAATTTCCGTATTGCGGAATTGTTTTCCGAAAATGGGGCAAAAAAATATTCACAAATGAAAACACTTATGTTATACTCATGATAAGCGCTTGCAGCGTATTTGTCAAGCATATAACAAACAAAAATCAAGGTTGAATTCTGTGCGAAAGGTTGAAAATATATGGCAAAAGAACAAGTTTCCAGCATTTTGCGGGCCCTTCAAATTCTGGAATGCTTTATGGATTGTGATACCGAGTGGACACTGAAGGCTCTGGTGGAACGTCTGGATCTTCCTACCACCACGGTCTTTCGGCAAATCTCCACGCTGGTGGAGCGGCAGTATCTGGAGCAGGATCCAATCCGCAAGAGCTATCGGGTGGGGCCACGTCTTTATCTGCTTTCCAGCGCGATTTTTGGGCGCTCCGACGTACGCAGCATGGCCCATCCGGAGTTGGAACGGCTGAGTGATGTGGTGCAGGAGACAGTGAATCTCAGCGTTTTACTGGACCACGATATTTTTTATTTGGACAAGGTAGAGACACACCGCTCCGTGGTGTGCAACACCCGGGTGGGAGGCCGCGCGCCGGCCTATGCCACCAGCGGCGGCAAGGCGATGCTGGCCGCGCAGTCGGAGGAGTATGTGGATGAATACTGCGAATGGATGAAGGATCAGACCCCCATGACGGAGACTACCATCACAAATTCCGAGCAACTGCGGGAGGAACTGGTCAAGGCCCGGCTAAACGGCTATGCCATGGACAACGGGGAGATTGAACAGGGACTGATCTGTATTGGCGCACCGATCTACGACATGACCGGCCATGTTCGGGCGGCAGTAAGTATTGCCGGACCCAGCTATCGGATGAAATCGGACGAGGCGTTTATAACCAGTGAGGTAATGAAATCAGCAGAACGGATTTCCGCTCTGCTGGGCTACCGCAAGTGATAAGGCTATTTTACACACCGGTATAATCATTGCAATTGATGGGCGTGGACCCACACAAGGAAAGGAAGCAGTTATGAACAGCAAAGAATATCTCAATCATGTGTTTGGTCTGGACGGGAAGACCGTTTTGGTATCCGGCGCGGCCGGCGGAATTGGATCGGCCATCAGCGAGGGGCTGGCTTACGCAGGGGCGGAAGTGTTTCTGTGCGGTCGTTCGGTGGAAAAGTGTCAGGCCCTGGCTGATAAGATCACAGCCAACGGAGGCAAGGCTTTTGTCCATCCTTTGGATGTGACGGATATGAGCAGCATCCATACCTGTGTAGACGATGTAATCGCCCAGTCTAAAAAAATTGACGTGCTGTTTAACGTGGCCGGTATGAATAAGCGGGAAGGTCTTCTGGACGTGGCCGAGGAGACTTACGACCGGATTATGGACACAAATCTCAAGGGCGTTTTCATGCTCAGTCAGGCAGTGGCCCGGGAGATGTACAAGCGTAAAAGCGGCAACATTATCAACATTGGTTCTCACAACGACGAGGGGATGCTGGGCGGCTGTTCTGTTTACGGAGCCACAAAGAGCGGCGTTGTGGCCCTGACCCGCTCTATGGCCATGGAATTTGCGCAATATGGCATTCGGGCCAATGCCATCAGCCCGGGGCACATCCTTACGGAACTGACGCAGGTAACCTGGGACCACCCCACCCGCGCCCCCTGGCTGAGAGAGCGGATTGCCATGGGCCGTCCCGGAATGCCGGATGAGCTGGTGGGAATGGCCATAATGCTGGCCTCCGATGCTTCGGCCTATATGACCGGACAGGCCTACCATGTGGACGGCGGATGCCTGTGCGGCGGCGCCCCCTGGGAATACGACACACAGTATTAAGAGGGATGCTTTCCCTGTCCAGCCAATTAGGAAGACGGCACTTTTATAAAAGTGCCGTCTTCCTTGCTTTCCGGCCGCAGGCTTTTCCATTCTAGCTTCGGCTGCCCGGCTGCGGGTCTGGATCAAAAATATGCGCTTCCAAATGTGGAAAAATCTGTATTTTATGTAATTGAGGGAAAGTCATTGTTCCATGCTTTTTCAGCTTACATGCGCCCCCAAGTTTTGTTGTTATTAAATTAAAAAAATATGTATTTGTAAAAATAATTAGAAATTTTGCATAATTTTAGGTTAAAATTTTGCTCGGAAAAAATTTTTATAAAAATAATTTCCAGCACGTATCATTAATAAATTAGCAAGATTAACAAAAAAACAGACCTAATTCATTGGAAGTTCCAAAATCCTTTTTAGAAGCTTGACAAAAATTTCGCAAAAGTATATAAAGCTGATATAAGCGATGTATTCCCGGCCGGGATATTTTTTATTCCTATATTTCGGAATGTAATTCCGTATTGCGGAATAATAGCTTTGTGAGGGGGTGCTGGGTATGCCCACCACTAAGGTGGTTATACTGCTTCACATAGCATCGCATGTATGCGCCAAATCCCCATGTGTGTATGGCAACTTATTTATGGCAACCGCACAAATCCAAAAGGAAAGGGAGTACTTATCATGTCTGCTGGCGTATTTTTGACAATCTTGATTCTTTCCATTGCAGCGTTGATGCTGCTGATTATGAAAGCAAAGCTGCACCCTGTGTTTTCCCTGTTTTCCGTGGCCCTGGTCATGTCTTTGGTCATGGGCTTCTCCTTCACTGAATCTCTGGCAAGTATCAATGCCGGTTTCGGCGGCACCTTGCAGAGTATGGGCATCCCCATTATGCTGGGTGCGATTCTGGCGATGGGTGTGCAGGATACCGGCGCGGCTAAATCGATTGCCAACTTCTTTATTCGTCTGTTTCGCGGCAAAAATCTGGAGTTGGCGCCTGCCCTCACCGGCTATGTGGTGTCCATCCCCGTGTTTGGTGATATCACCACCATTCTGACTTCAAATATTGCAAACGTCCTTTCCAAGCGTAAGCATATTTCCATGGGCAAAATGGCCGCCTTTACCCAGACTGGCCTGAATCTGACCCATGCCATGGTCCCCCCCACCCCCGGCATTCTGGCTGTGTCTATCATGCTGGGCGCTGATCTGGGTCTGACCATTTCCTGGGGTATTGTGATTTCCCTGATCGCATTCTTTGTGACTTGGCTGGTGCTGCGCAAGTGGACCGATAAGGAATTTGTAGAGCCGGTTCCCGCCGTTGTAGCTGAGATTGAAGAAACCAGCTCCGACAAAGTGAGCGACATTCTCATCAAAGGCGAAGACCTGCCCGGCACTTTTGCTTCTTTCTTGACGATTTTGATTCCCGTGTTTCTGATTGCCTTCAGCTCCTTTATGAAGATGGCCATTCCCGATGCCGAATCCGCCGTTCGCGCTATCACCGATATTCTTGGCGATAAGATTGTGGCTCTGGGTCTGGGTGTGATTTACACCATTTTGCTGGCGATTGCTCATAAAACTTCTGTGCGCAAGAGCAACGAAGATGTCACCGGCAAGAACCCCAAGGAGTTCCGTGATGTGGTGCTCAACAGCTGGTTTGCCCGCGGCATGGAAGTTGCCCTGCCCGCGCTGCTGATCACCGGTATGGGCGGTGCCTTTGCCACTGTTATCAAGTCCTCCCCCGCCATTGAAGGCCTGAGCCAGGTGATTTCCGACTCCGGCGTGCCCGGTCTGCTGATTCCCTTCCTGGTGGGCGTGATCATGATGACCGCTGTTGGCTCCATGACCACTGCCGGACTGACCGCCGCCGGTGTCATCATGCCCATGATGGCTTCTCTGGGCCTGACCCCCATTTCCACCGCTTTGGCGATCGGCGCCGGAACCATGATCTTCAACCACGTCAACAACTCCGGTTTCTGGGTCATCAGCAAGTTCTTTAATCTGGACCTCAAGCAGGGCCTGAAGTATATCACCATTCCGGATGTTGTCGCCGGCGTTACCTGCTTTGTCCTGATTTTCATCTTTGCCGCCGTCGGCCTGTTCTAATTACGGCAAAGTATTTTACACAATATCACAGGGGAGCCAGTACCTTCTCCTGTAAGCGCAATGCCTAAGGAGAAAATGGCTTGCCGCTGTGGACGCAGCGGCAGGCCTTTTCCCGATTTTTATGCAGCCAAAGAGGAAAACAGGAGCTTCGGCAAAATGGCACAAAGCTCCGCCGTTAAAAAGGAGAAACATTCTATGAATCAGAAAAGCATTAAGGAAAGAGCCCTTTGGGCGCAGTTCGACGCACTGGAAATGGGTTCCGGCTGGGACGACACCGACGTTACCAAGCCTCAGATCATGATTGAGGACGTGTTCGGTGACTCCCATCCCGGCAGCGTCCACCTCAATCAGCTTGCCGAGCAGGCCAAATTCGGCGTGTTTGAGCAAGGCGGCTTTCCTGCCCAATATCATGCCACCGACGTTTGCGATGGCTGCGCGCAGGGCCACGACGGCATGAACATGGTGCTGGCCTCCCGGGAGGCCATTGCCAACATGGTGGAAGTTCACGCATCTGCCGTGCCTTGGGACGGAATGATTCTCTCTTCCAGCTGCGACAAGTCCATCCCCGCCCATCTGAAGGCAGCCGCCCGCATGGACATTCCCACCATTTTTATGCCCGGCGGCTCCATGCGCCCCGGCCCCCATATGACCACCTCCCTGGTGGCTGGCGACATCTCCCTGCGGCAAAAGCGCAAGGATGCCATTACGCCGCAGGAAGTCCGGGACTATAAGCTCACCGGATGCCCTTCCGTGGGTGCATGTACCTTCCTTGGCACCGCCAGCACCATGCAGTGCATGGCGGAGGCAATTGGTCTGGCTTTGCCCGGCAGCGCTCTGGTTCCCGCCACGATGCGCGACATTTTGCAGTATGCCCGTCAGGCCGGACGGCAGATTCTGAATCTTGTAAAGCTTGGCATTACCCCCAGCCAGATTATGACCCCCGCCGCCTTCCGCAACGCCATCATTGTCCACAGCGCCATCGGCGGCTCTACCAACGCCACCATCCATCTGCCCTCCATTGCCCGGGAACTGGGCTATGATCTGCCCATTGAGCTGTTTGACGAAATCAACCATCAGGTTCCTCATCTTGGCAACATCAATCCCTCCGGCGCCCAGCTGACCGAATCCTTCTGGTTTGCCGGCGGCGTACCTATGGTGCAGCTGATGCTTAAGGACATGCTGGATCTGGACGTGATGACCGTCACCGGCAAGACGCTGGGTGAAAATCTGGAGGATCTGGAGCGGGACAACTGGTTTAACCGCAACCTCGGATATCTCGAAAACTACGGCCTGACCCGCGATCAGGTGATTTTCCCGGTGGACAAAGCCCCGGAAAAGGGCAGCGTCGCCATTCTCAAAGGCAACATTGCCCCGGAGGGCAGCGTAGTTAAATACTCCGCCTGTGTGGAGGAACAGTGGAAGGTCACCGGCAATGCCCGTGTGTTCAACCACGAAGAAGACGCCTATGCCGCCGTGGTTAAAGGACAGATCAACCCCGGCGATATTATCGTCATTCGGTATGAGGGCCCCCGCGGCTGCGGCATGCCCGAAATGCTGATGACCACCGAAGGCATCGTGTGCGATGAGCGTCTCAACGGCAAGGTCGCCCTGATTACCGACGGGCGCTTCTCCGGCGCAACCCGCGGCGCAGCCATCGGCCACGTCAGCCCCGAGGCGGCTGCCGGAGGACCCATCGCTTTTATCGAGGAGGGCGATATCATCTCCTACGATATTATGGAGAGAACCATGAACCTCACCGGTGTCCACGGGGTACCCTGCACCATTGAGGAGGCCACAAAGGTTTTGGAGGAGCGCTCCAAGGCGGGCATTCTGCCCCGCGAAAAGCGCAAGGGCTTCTATAAGCTTTACACTGACCACGCTATCTCTGCAATGAAGGGCGCGGGTCTGGAATAAACCGGGAATCTGAAAGGAAATTAATTATGCAAGCAGCTTATCTCGCGCCGGCCATCACATTATTCCACGAAGATGGAACGCTGGATCTAGAAAGTCAGGGAAACCTCTTTGAGAATCTGATTGAAAAGGGTATCGACGGCATTTTGGTAGAGGGAAGTTCCAGCGAATTTTTTGCGATGCCCATGGAGCAGCGCAGTATTATGGCCAAATTTGCCATCGAGCGCATCAACCACCGTGTCAAACTGATTATTGGCACGTCCAGCATGGTGGCGCAGCAGATTATTGACTTTTCCAACGAATGTCTGGACGCAGGCGCCGACGCGGTGATGATTCTTCCGCCATACTATTTCCATTTTGGGGCCGAAGCCCTGCTTCAGTACTACGACCGGCTAGCCAGAGAAATCCGCGGACCAATCTATATCTATAATTTTCCTGACAACACCGGCTACACCATTCCTCCTGCAACGGTGCTTCAACTGGCCCAAATGCATCCCAACATCGTCGGCTTTAAGGATACTATTTCCGGAATGGACCATACCCGGGAACTGATTAAGCTGATCAAACCCCTGCTTCCCTCCTTTGAGATTTACTCCGGGTTTGACGATAACTTTGCCCACAATGTTCTCTCCGGGGGCAACGGCTGCATCGGCGCGCTGAGCAATGTTGTTCCCGAGGTATGCACCGCGTGGGCGCGGGCTTTCCGGGAAAACAATCTGGACGGTATCGCCGCAGGCCAGCAGAGCATTGACCGCCTGATGGATCTGTACGCCATTCGCAGTCCGTTCCTCCCTGTCATCAAGGAGACGGCCCGTCTGCGGGGAATTTGCACCAACAGCGCCGGAACTTTCCCCATGCCCAACGCCACGGTGGAAGACGACGCCCGCATTCTTGAACTGCTGGGCCGCGAAAATATTCTGTAAGCCCTCTCTGGGCCACATGGCTTCTCCAGAAACCCTTAATATTACAGATAGAATTTAGAAAAAGCGAGGATGGGAACCGATCAATACCGGTTTCCATTCTCGCTTTATATGTGCACACCGGCACGCAGCCGTCGAATTCCCTGTGGGATCTGCTTATACAAGGGCGTGCGGTGAAAAAAGCAGACGGCCAGCGCCGCAGAGTAAAATTTTATGCTTACATTTCGGCGGTGAATTTACTTTGACTGCGCTTTGCTTTTGCATGGATTTTTATGCAGCCTGCAAAATTTTTGTTTTTACTTTCCACCCGTCCAAAATTCTGAATTCCATTTTCCATAAAACCATGTTACAATATCCGTAAAGCAAACGGCCCACCCGTTTGCACCCGCTTGAGAGCGGAGTCCGCAAAAAGGGAGGTTCCCATGGCGGAGCTGGAAAAACTGAAAAACACACCCGCGGCGGCCCGCATTCGTGCCGCTGCACAAAGGGGCGCTCTGGCCCACGCGCTGCTGATTACCGGCCCCGGTGACCGGGCGGGCACAGCCCGTTTTGCAGCCGCAGCGATGGAATGCACTGCGGAAGAGGGAAAGCCCTGCGGCGTGTGCCCCGCCTGCCGCAAGGTGCTGGGGGGCATTCATCCGGATGTGACCGCCGTGCGGGACGAGGAACACAAAAACCTCTCCGTGGACGCGGTGCGCGCCGTCCGGTCGGACGCGTATATCCGCCCCAACGAGGGTGCGCGGAAGGTCTATATTTTTGAAGACTGCGCTCTTTTAACAGAGCAGGATCAAAACGTACTGCTGAAAATTGTGGAGGAGGGACCGCCTTACGCGGCGTTTCTTTTCTGCGCGGAAAATTCAGCGGCAGTGCTGCAAACCCTGCGCTCCCGCTGCGTGGAAATTCGGCTGCACCCGGAGACAGAGGCCGGTGAAGCCACAGAGCCATCCGCCGAAGCCGAGGCGCTGTGCCGCGCCGTGGGCGAAAAAAAGCGTGGCGCTGTGACGGAACTTTTGGTGGAGCTGGAGCGAAAAAAAACAGACCGGGAGGCACTTCAAACCCTTTTGGAGCAGGCCCACGGTCTGTTTGCAGATGCGCTTTTGATCATCTATGGGCAGGAAGTACCGGGAAAGAGTGAAAAAACGGCCCGGTTTCTTGCAAAAAACTTGACAAAACAGCAAATCATGCACACAATAGAATTGTTGCAGTCATATTGCCGGGAGTGCGCGTACAACGTGGGAGTCAACTACGTGCTGGGCGCTCTGGCCGTAGAATTGGAGGGTATCCTTTGACCGAAGTAATCAGCGTCCGCTTTCGTGGCGGCTGTAAAAATTATTATTTTGCCCCGGGGGACCGGCAGATCAAAATGGGCGATCAGGTGATTGTGGAAACAGCGCAGGGGCCGGAATTCGCCACCTGTACGGAAGCGAATCACGAGGTGGAGGACTCTTCCATTGTCCACCCCTTAAGCAGCGTGATTCGCATGGCCACGGAGAACGACCGGCACACCGTGGAATACAATCGCAAGCGGGAGAGCGAGGCCTTTGACGTCTGCGAGAGGAAAATTCAGGACCACGGGCTGGACATGAAGCTGGTAAACGTCTCCTTCAGCTTTGAAGGCACCAAGATTATTTTCTATTTTACCGCCGACGGGCGGGTGGACTTTCGAGAGCTGGTGCGGGATCTGGCCAGTGTGTTTCGTGCGCGGATTGAGCTGCGGCAGATCGGCGTGCGGGACGAGGCCAAGATGATCGGCGGGCTTGGCATCTGCGGGCGGCCCTTTTGCTGTTCTCAATTTTTGGACTCGTTTTTGCCCGTGTCCATTAAAATGGCCAAGACACAAAACCTCAGCCTGAACCCCGCCAAAATTTCCGGCACCTGCGGGCGGCTGATGTGCTGCCTGAAATACGAGCAGAACGCCTATGAAGACGCCATGAAGCGCATGCCGAAAGCCGACTCCTTTGTGCAGACGCCGGACGGGCCGGGCAATGTGCGCAGCGTGAACCTTCTGCGGGAAACCGTGAAGGTGAGTCTCGACTCCGCACCGGAGCCGCAGAAAACCTATCGCAACTGTGAAATCCGCATTCTGCGCAACGGCAAAGGCAGTCGGGAGGGCATTGAAATCCCCCGGGAGCGGCCCGACCGTTACGTGGAAGAGCGGGAGGAAGAGACCATTTTGCAATTTGTCTCCTCTGAGCCGCTGATGTCCGTGGGAAAACTGGAGGATCTGCCCAGCCGGGAGCGTATTGCCCCTCCGCAGGACGGTGAGCGCCGAAGCTCTTCCCGCCGCCGTCATCGCGGCGGAAAAGGCGGCTCCACAGGGAAAAAACCGACAGGGCAGAGTGCCGCACCCGATAAGCCCCAGCCGCCTCATCCCGCCAAGCCCAAAGCTCCGCCAAAGCCGCAGCCCCCCAAGGGCGACCGGCCCGTGGCGGAAAAGCAGCCCCGCGCGGAAAAAAGCGAGGGAGCCCAGTCCGTCCGGCGGCCCCATCACAGGGGCGGCCGCCGCAGAGGCGGCGGCGGAAGCGGCCAAAGCCAAGGCGGAGGCCCCTCCGGGGAATAATTGCGTAAATACAAACGGCGGGGAGAGGTGAGATTCCTCTTCCCGCCTTTATGAAATTGGGAGGAACAGCATGGGAAAGTTTGACGGTGTGCTGCTGGCCAGCGATTTTGACAATACCTTGATTTACACGGAGGAGGCCCTTCGCTCCGGCCTTCCCGTCCCCCCTTTGTCTGCGGGAAACCGGGCGGCACTGGAGTCTTTTATGGCGCAGGGTGGGCGCTTTGCCGTGGCCACCGGGCGCGCGCTGCCTGCCTTCGAGCGGCTGGCCCCTCTGATTCCCATGAACACGCCCTGCGTGGTGTGCAACGGGGCGGCCATCTACGACTTTGAAAAAGGCGAATACTTGGAGACGGCGCTCCTTTCCGCCGAGAGTTTAGAACGGGGACAAGAGGTGCTGGACGCATTTCCCCGGGTTGGGGTGGAAGCATACCATCTGGACAGCGTCATCCACGCGGTGCAGGTGAACCATACTATTCGCGCCCATGAGCATCTCACCGGGGTACGGGTGCGGGCGCTGCCCCGGCTGACGGACGCGCCCCTGCCCCTGAGCAAGCTTTTGTTTGAAGCGGAACATTGGGCCCTTGTGCAGGCAGAGAAATTTATCCGCAGCCGGGATTGGGCTGCGGAATACGAGCTGATTTTTTCGGGCAAAACTTTGTTGGAACTTACCGCAAAGGGCGCGGACAAGGGTGGAATGCTTTGCCGTCTCGCTGCCCATCTCGGCATTGCGCGGGAGCATGTCTATGCGGTGGGGGACGAGCGCAACGACCTGTCCATGCTGGCATGGGTCTCTCAGGGCTTTGCTCCTGCCAACTGCGTGCCGGATGTGGCCCGCTGCGGAGCGCGGATTGTCTGCGATGCCCGGGACGATGCACTGGCAGAGGTGATTGCCGCGCTGGAGGAGCGCTATTCCTGACGGTCGCGTCATATAGGGCTTTCCCCTATTCCCACAGCAGGCACCTTTCCGCAAAGTTTTTATCCGGGAGCATCCATTATGGGAAAGAAATTCCCCTACTCAAAAAGATGCTTCCCACGTCTTCTATAAAGTTATAATATTTCTTCAAAAAATTCTTGACAAATAGCAAATCTGTGTTATTGTATTACTTGCCTAGAACAATAGAACAGGAGGTGCGGTATGAAGTGGCAGTTTTCAGGTGACGCACCCATCTACTCTCAATTGATTGAGCAGATTAAGGTGGGCATCGTATCCGGCGCGTTTCCGCCGGGAGAGCGGCTTGCATCCGTGCGGGATCTGGCCGTGGAAGCCGGAGTGAATCCCAACACCATGCAGCGGGCTTTGACAGAGCTGGAGCGGGACGGACTGGTATACAGCCAGCGGACCGCCGGTAGATTTGTAACGGAGGATACGGCGATGATCGAATCGGCGAAGCGAAAGCTGGCAGATCGCCAGATTCAGAATTTTTTGACGGCAATGGCCCGTTTAGGTTTTGAAAAGGAAGAAATCGTGGCGCTGGTGCGTCAGGAAAACACGGGGGAGGGTTTAAAGCATGGCGATTTTTGAATGCAGCGAGCTGACGAAGAGCTACGGCCGCGCACCGGCGCTGGACCACCTGAGCCTGACGGTGGAACCGGGCCACATCGTGGGACTTCTGGGGCCCAACGGCAGCGGCAAAACCACTCTGATTAAGCTGGCAAACGGCCTTCTGACGCCCGATTCCGGCATGGTGCTGGTGGATGGCATGGCGCCCGGCGCGAATACCCACTCCATTGTTTCCTATCTCCCGGAGCGCACCTGCATTCCTCTGTGGATGAGCACCCGGAAGCTGCTGGACTTTTATCAAGATTTTTACGCAGATTTTCGCCGGGAACGGGCAGAGGAAATGCTGGCCCACCTGAACATCCGCATGGATCAGACGATTCGCCAGATGAGCAAGGGCACCCGTGAAAAGGTGCAGCTCATCATGGTGATGAGCCGGGCTGCAAAGCTGTATCTGCTGGATGAGCCTATTGGCGGCGTGGACCCGGCCACCCGGGACTACATTCTCAACACCATTATCGGGAATTATGATCCCGAAGCGGCGGTGATCATCTCTACGCATCTGATTGCGGATGTGGAGCAGGTGCTGGACGAAGTTATCTTTATCAATCAGGGGCAGGTCGTTCTCCAATCTTCCGTAGACCAGATCCGGGAGGAAAAGGGCATGAGTGTGGACGCGTTGTTTCGGGAGGTATTTAAATGCTGAGAAAACTGATCAAACACGAATTCCGGGCCACAGCCCGGGTGATGGGGCCGCTGTTTCTGATTATTCTGGTTCTGGCACTGACGGCAAACCTGTCGGTGCAATTTCTTCTGGATGCTCAGGGCTTTTTCCCCAATCTAATGGGAGGCATTCTGCTGTTCGCCTTCGGCATCGGCATGGCGGCTCTCGCAATTATCTCCATTGTGCTGATGGTGGAGCGCTTCCGCATAAATCTGATGGGCGACGAGGGCTACGTAATGTTTACCCTGCCCGTCTCCGGCCACCATCTTGTCTGGTCTAAAATCATTGTCTCCACCGTGTGGTTTATCGCAACCACCGTTGTGGAGGCGCTGGCAATGCTGATTTGCGTTTTTGATCTGGATCTGATGCATGACATATTCAGCTCTGCTTTCTTCCGCCGCTTTTTTGAGGGCGTGCAGGAGCTGGTGACGGAATTCGGGCTGAACCTTCCGATGATGGCGGTGGAGCTAATTGCGCTGACGTTTTTGGCCTGCGCGGTGCTGTGCCTTCAGTTTTATGCGTCTATTGCGCTGGGTCACAGCTTTGCCAACCACAAGTCCGCATGGAGCGTGCTGTTCTTCTTTGCCTTCCAGTTTGTCACCCAGCTTGTGGGCGGACTGTTTGCAAACACGGACTTTTTTACCGGCCTTTTCAACATTGGCGGAATGAACAGCTTCCATCAGCTTATGGCCGTTCTTATCTGCATGGAGCTGCTGAACGGCGGAATCTTCTACGCTGTCACCACGGTGACGCTGAAAAAGCGTCTGAATTTACAGTAACCGGTGTGAAATAACAAGCGGAGCGGGAAAATCCCGCTCCGCCGTCCCGGTTTTATCGGAAGGAGCGGATTTATGGCGGTTTCACAGACAGCGGTTCCCGCTCTGATTACCTTTCTTATGGGCATGGCGCCCATCGTGGAGCTGCGGGGGGCCATCCCCTACGGCGCGGCGGCCGGTCTGCCCCTGTGGGAGTGCTTTTGGCTGGCGGCAGCAGGAAATATTTTGCCCGTTCCGTTCATCATGCTGCTGGTTCGCCGGGTGTTCGCCCGGCTGCGCCGCAGCGCGTGGTGGAGTCCAAAAATTGACGCGTTGGAGCGCCGCGCCCACCTGAAGGGCAACCTCGTCCGAAAATACCGTCTGGTTGGACTGGTTATTTTAGTGGCGATTCCCCTGCCCGGAACCGGGGCCTGGACCGGTGCACTGGTCGCCTCCCTGCTGGATATCCGGATGCGTCATGCCCTGCCCGCCATTGCGGTGGGCGTTTTGATTGCGGGGGGTCTGGTTACGCTGGCTGCCGGCGGCGTCATCCACCTTTTCTTCTGAAACTGCGACAGCACCGTGCTAAAATCTCTGCCTAAAACCACATAAAAGCTGCGCGTTGGTGCGACTTTAAAGTCGCACCAACGCGCAGCTTTTCATTTGAAAACACCGGTCCATCTGTTCGTTCAGCCCACAGAAAACCCCACGGTGGAAGGCCTTCCCTCCCATTCATCTCCGTCCGAGCGGTAGTAGAGGCGCGTGACAGTGCCGTCGGTTTTGGTATAGTCAATCATGAATACCTGACCCACTTCCACCAGCATGGGAAAGTTATCATAGGGCAGTACATCACCGGTCTTGGGCTGATCCTCAAAATCGTCATAGGATTCTTCAAGCCGCCAAAATGCTCTTGTCTGATAGCCCTTCAGAAGCCCTGTGAGGTCTTCTTCCCCAAAGTACGCCGCCTGATAAGCTTTCCCCGCAATCGTAACCGTTTCCACTTTCAGCGGGTCGCTGTCCTTTGCAAGCCACGAGATATCCTCGGAATGAAGGGACGCGCCATAGCGCGTGGCAAGCTGATTTGCCATGCATGGAACAGAGCCGGTGGAATAATCCATGGCATCAATTTCAGTGTGGGCACTGCCATAGATTCCCATGACGCTTTTGCCGTCCAGCCGTTCAAATTCACGGATGAAATTCTCCGTCATTGTATTTTCGCGATATACGCTGTCGTCTTTCCCGTAATAAGTCTCCCCCTGACGGATAGCCTCCTGCGTCAGCAGATATTGCTCTGAATTCTTTTGTCCAGATTCCACAAGCGTTTGTAAAAATCTCTCCCCGGTGGTTTGTCGCTGGTGCCCCACATCCGTTCCGTGAAATACTGTTTCGGGACACGCGCGTTTGATTTTCTGATAAAACGCTTTTACGTCCGGGCTGTGGGCATCGGTCCCGTCCCAATCGTCGTAGACCGCATCCAGAATCGCATCGTCGTCCGCCTGCATCCACAGGTTTAAAAACTCCCCGGTGTAATACGGAAGCTCTACAAACAGATGCCGCATGCCCTGGGTATTATAATTCTCCTGCCACCGCTCAAATTCTTCATCCAGTATTTTGGGAACGCCATGCTGTTCCCCGTAGAGATAAATTTCCCCGTTGCCAGAGTAAGGCGCGTCAGATGACGGAGATAAAGACGCTGTGGATACTGCGGATTTATCAGATGCCGCACCCCTTGTCCCGGCGGTGGCGCAGGCCGAAAGCGCCGCCAAAAGCAGCAGGGATACCAGCAGGGAACAGCATTTTTTACAGTTCATTGGGATACAGGCCTCCAACCATTAAATTTATTGTTTGGGGCGCGATCGGGCACGTTTACAAAACTCTGCGCCCCGCGCTCCAAACGGCACGCACAGCCCCTTCCTGCCTGCGGCAGACGGCTCGGGCCAGCCGCTCCTCCGCCGTGGGCAATTGCGCCAGCGCCCCGTCGTCCAGCGCCATGGCGTGAAGCGGTTCCCCCACGGCAAAGCCGGGGGCGCCGCCGAAAAACGCCGCGCCTGCCGAGGTAGCAAGATACCACCCTTCCGCCGCGGAGAGGGCATCGGTCTTCCAGTCGTCCAGAATGCGGCGGGCCTTAGAGGCCCGGATGGTAGAAGCAGTCACGTCGAACATGGAGAGGGTATCCCCTCCCGCAATGTCACTGCCCAGCGCCACCTTCACGCCCTCGTTCAAAAGTGCCCGCACAGGCGCCACGCCGGAACAGAGGTTCAAATTCGAATCCGCACAGTGGACGGCGGTAACACCTGCTTCCCGCATAGCCGCGCGCTCCCGCTCATCGGAAAAAACGCAGTGAGCCATCACAGTGCGCTGGTTCCAAAGGCCATATTTGGCATAAGTCTGCCAGTATTGCCCGCAGTCCGGATGCAATCGGCACACCCACGCCTGCTCCGCCTGATTTTCAGAAAGATGAGACTGCACGGGCAATCTCTGCTCCGCCGCCAGCTTCCCCAGAAAGGCCATCAGCTCATCGGTGCAGGAGGGGGTAAACCGTGGTGTAAGGATGGGTTTTATAGAAGCAAATTGCTGGCACTCGTCCAGCCAGCGAAGGGTTTCTTCCATGGATTCCTCCGTGGTTTCCTGCAAGTTCTTCCCCCCGTTGCGGTCCATGTTTACTTTGCCCACATAACCAATAACTCCGGCTTTTTCCAGCTCCTCCATCAAGATCAGCGTGGCTTTGCGGTGAAGAGAAGAGAACATACACACCCGGGTGGTTCCGTTTCGGATTAGCTCCGCCGCCAGCGCGCGATACTGCTCGCGGGCGTAATCCTCATCGGCAAAGCGAGCCTCCGTGGGAAAGGTATAGGCATTCAGCCACTCTAAAAGAGGCAAATCCATGCCGGTGCCCAGCATGGGGTACTGGGGTGCGTGAAGGTGCAGGTCGGTGAAGGACTGGGTGATGAGACAGCTTCCGAAGTCCTCCACAGGTACACCGGCGTACCGCTCCGGCAGCTCGTCGAACACGCCGGTAATCACACCGTCCTCCAGCACAAGATAGCCGGGAGCATGAACCTCCAGCTTGCCAAGAGACGGAGCGGAAACAAGAGCACCTTTTATAATTGAGGTCATAAAATCGCTTCCTTTCCCAAAAGTTCGACAGAACGAAAAGGGCGCCCGTCTGCACTCCCGCGCAGCGGACACCCATAGCAGAGCCTTTCGGCGGCTCCGTAGAAACTTTCGCACCGTTTCCAGCGAAATTATATGAGCCTTTTCAGTTTTCCTGCCCCAATGCATTAAATCAGCTTCACAATAGCACAGTTTTTTCCCGATTGCAACCCCCCGCGTCACACCCCGCCTCCGCCCTGCTTATACTGGTGCATACGGGCAGCGCCCCGCCTAGCGGAAAGGCAGGACGATTGTGCGCAGTCCGGTTGCGGGCTTTCATCAGCGCACATACGCCTTGAAAGGTGGGTACCATTACATGATTCAGCCGCTTTTATGGGCGGCGGCGGGAACGGGGTTTACCTTTGCCATGACCTCGCTTGGCGCCGCCACGGTCTTTTTCTTTCGTGACATACCAAATGATAAAATTCAGCGGGTACTGCTGGGCTTCGCCGCAGGCGTGATGACCGCCGCGTCGGTGTGGAGCCTGCTGCTGCCTGCCATCGATCAGGCAGAGACATGGCACATTCCCGGCTGGCTTCCGGCAGCGGGGGGAATGCTGCTGGGCGTTATCTTTCTGGCGGCGCTGGATGCACTGCTCCCCCGCCTCAGGCGGGAACGGGAAATTTCCGACCCCGGCTGGAAGCAAACCGTTTTGCTGACCACGGCCATCACCCTGCACAATATTCCGGAGGGAATGGCGGTGGGCCTTGCCTTTGCTCTGGCGGCACAGGGAGAGAGCTTTGCGGGCGCGTCGGCCCTTGCCATCGGCATTGGTATCCAGAACTTTCCGGAGGGTGCGGCCATTGCCCTCCCCCTGCGCCAGCAGGGATGGAGCCGCCTGCGTTCCTTTGTGGGCGGTGCACTCTCCGGCATTGTAGAGCCGATCTTCGGCGTGGCGGTGGTGCTGGCAGCAGCCGGAATTCGCCCGCTGATGCCGTGGCTTTTAAGCTTTGCGGCAGGGGCGATGCTGTATGTGGTGGTGGAAGAGCTGGTTCCTCAGGCCCACAGCCGCGCCGGAACCTGCGGCTTTGTGGTGGGCTTTCTCATCATGATGGTGCTGGACGTGGCCCTAGGGTAAATCAATCGCAAAGCGGACGCGGGGAGTTTCCCCGCGTCCGCCTGTCTTTTATCAGCTTATTTCTCCCCCGCCGGTTCCATTGGAAGGCCCGTAAGATACCGCCGCACCATATCCAGCGCCGTGTTTGCCGCCAGCGCGCGGATGCGCGCCCGCTTCCGCCGTCCCAGCGTAAGCTTTCGGCAAACGGTCCCTTCCGGTGTACACAGCCCCAGATACACAAGCCCCACCGGATTGCCTCGCTCGTCCGCGTCAGGCCCTGCCACGCCGGTGACGGAAACTCCAATTTCCGCACCAGTAACGGCGCAAACGCCCTCGGCCATGGCCCGGGCCACAGGCTCGGACACCGCGCCAAATTCGTCCAGCAGCGCCCAAGGCACGCCCAGCACGTCCGCTTTTACAGAGGTCCAATAGGATACCACTCCACCCCGATACACAGCAGATACTCCCGGCAGCTCGGTCATCCGCTGGGCCAGCAATCCGCCGGTGCAGGACTCTGCTGTGGCAAGGCTCAACTCCCGCTCCTGCAAAAGCTTTTTGCAGGCCTCCTCCAGCGAAGAGACGTCCACCCCGTAAACCACGTCTCCAAGGGCTTCCTTCACCTCGTCCACCACAGGAGCAAGCATCGCTTCTGCCTCGTCACGGGTTTTGGCCTTGGCGGTCACCCGCAGGCACATTTCGGCGGGCTTTGCATAGGTGGCAAGGCTGGGGTTTTTCATCCGGGACATTTTATCCCGTAAAAGCTGATCCACGGCAGACTCTCCCATGCCAAAGCAAAGGATATCGTGAGAGAGAATGATTTCATCGGACAGGCCCCGCAGATACGGCTCTACATGGCGGTGAAGCATGACTTCACACTCCTCGGGCGGCCCGGGCAGCATCAGCACATGGACGCCGTCCTCGTAAAAGGCGCAGCCGGGCGCGGTCCCCACGGGATTATCAAACACCGTGCAGCCCTCCGGCAGCTCCGCCTGATGAAAATTATTCTCCGGCATGGGAACGCGAAACACGGTTTCGTAAAGCGTGCGAAGCTCCTCGGCGATATCCGCCCGGAACGTAAGCCTGCGCCCAAAGGCCCGGCAGACAATCTCCTTGGTGAGGTCGTCATAGGTCGGCCCAAGACCGCCCACGGTGATGATCACCTCCGCCCGTTTCCGGGCAATGCCCAGCGCCTCCTCCAGCCGCCCGGGATTGTCCCCCACCACCGTGTGCCAGAACACGTTGACGCCCAGCCCGGACAGACTCCGTGAGATCATCTGTGCGTTGGTATTTGCGATGCTGCCAAGAAGCAGCTCGGTC
Organism: Bacillota bacterium; assembly: GCA_023402075.1. GTDB lineage: Bacteria > Bacillota > Clostridia > Oscillospirales > Oscillospiraceae > Oscillibacter. Next base: position 46,096 of record JAEXCS010000047.1, read on the forward strand.
CCCACGGCAAGAATTTCAGCGGAAAGCATACTCACTCAGAACCCTTCTTATCGGATTTTTTCTCCGTGCGGTGACAACTCAACTCATTCCTGTGCAGATCACGGCTTTACGCGGATTCTCTCCCGGCCAGCCATGGCCTCGTTCATCAGGCCCTCGATATCCAGCGCCGCTTCGGCCGCCCGAACGTCCTCCAGATTGGGTCGGGTGCTGGGGTGGCGTGGAGTAAACACGGTGCAGCAGTCCTCATAGGGAAGAATGGACGTTTCATAGCAGCCGATTTCTCTGGAAAGGCGGATGATCTCCACCTTGTCCATCCCGATCAGGGGACGCAGAACGGGCAGCGTGGTCACATCCTCCGTCACCCCAAGGGCGGGCAGGGTCTGGCTTGCCACCTGCCCTAGAGATTCCCCGGTAATCAATGCCCCGGCATGGACGCTCCGGGCCACCTTTTCGGAAAGACGCATCATAAACCTGCGCATGATGAGGGTGAAATACTCCTCGGGGCAGTGCTTGCGGATTTCCTCCTGAATTTTGGTAAAAGGAACGATATGCACTGTCAGCCGCCCGCACCACACTGTCAGAAGTCTTGCAAGCTCCACCACTTTGTCCTGCGCCTGCTGGGAGGTATAGGGCGGGGAAACAAAGTGGACCATTTCCAATTGCACACCCCGGCGGGCCATCATCCACGAGGACACCGGCGAGTCGATTCCGCCGGACAGAAGGCTGACCGCCGTGCCGCCCATGCCGATGGGCAGACCACCCGCGCCGGGGGCGGCAGGTGCGTGGACATAGGCCCACTTTTCCCGGACTTCCACATGAACCGTCAGATCCGGCTTATGGACATCCACGGCCACATTGGGAAACCGCTCTCCCAACAGGCCGCCCACGGCCTGAGAAATCTGAATGGAATTCAGATGAAACAGCTTGTCCGCCCGCTTGGACTCCACCTTGAAGGTCCTCGCCGCCGCAAATTCATCCTTCAAATACGCCGACGCCGTTTCAAAGATGGCGTCCACGTCTTTTTCGCAGGGAACGGCCCGCGCCACATTCACCACGCCGAACACCTGTCGGCAGGCGGTCAGCGCCTCGGCCATGTCGCAGTCCTCGCCCCTGGGCTCCACATAAATGGTGCTCTGGCGCAAATAAATGTTGAAGCTGCCGCAGCGGCGCAGACGGCGGGTGACGTTGCTCACCAGCTTGTCTTCAAAGGTGTGTCGGTTCAGTCCCTTCAGGACCACCTCGCCCAGCTTCAGCAGGAAAATTTCCCGCGTGTCTTGGTTTGTCATAAAACCCTCCGATTGGTTAAATAAAATATCTGGGCAAAGCCCTTAAAAATCATCTTTTACCGCAGCGCGCGGTTTGGCATGTCCCTGCCCGTCTCAAAATGGCGGGACCTTATTCCGGCAGCAGTCATCCGGCCCTGCCGAAGTCCCTCTCAGCCCTTTAAAATTTCCGTGTTGCGATACTGCACGGCCTCGGCCAGATGGGGCGCTTCAATGCGCCCCGCTCCTTCCAAATCCGCAATGGTGCGGGCCACCCGCAGCACCCGGTCGTGGGACCGGGCGGTGAGGCCCATCCGCTCGAAGGCGGACTTCATCAGCTTGTCCCCCGCCGCGTCCAGCCCGCAGAAAGCAGCCAGCATGGAGGGCGGAAGCTGGGCGTTGCAGGTCACGTCCATCCCCCCAAAGCGGGCAAGCTGAACCGCCCGCGCCGCCAACACTCGTTCCCGCACGGCGGCGGAATCCTCGGGAGCGGTTTTGCGCCGCAGTGCCTCATATTCAACCGACGGCACGTTGATATGCAAATCAATGCGGTCAAGAAGCGGACCGGAGATTTTCTCCACGTACCGTTCCACTTCCCGCCGGGAACAAGCGCATTTTCCGGAAGGGTGCCCCTTCCAGCCGCAGCGGCAGGGGTTCATGGCGCAGATCAGCTGAAACCCGGCAGGCAGGCGCAGCGTTCCACCCGCCCGGGCCACGGTCACTTCCCCATCTTCCAAAGGCTGGCGCATCGCCTCCAGCACGTCCCGGTGAAATTCCGGCAATTCATCCAAAAATAAAACGCCGTTGTGAGCCAAGGACATTTCCCCCGGCCGCAGAGCCGGGCCGCCCCCACTGAGAGCCACGGCGGAGGAGGTGTGATGCGGCGCACGAAAAGGGCGGCGGGACAAAAGCGGCCTGCCCGGGTCCGTCAGCCCCGCCACAGACCAGATACCGGAAACAGCCAAAGCCTCGTCCCGGGTCATATCCGGCAGGATAGAGGGCAGACGCTTTGCCAGCATGGACTTTCCCGAGCCGGGAGAACCGATCAGCAGCAGATTATGCCCCCCCGCAGCTGCAATTTCCAAAGCCCGCTTTACGTTCTCCTGCCCCATCACGTCCCGCAAATCCGGCAGGGTCTCCGTCTCCTCCTCCGGAAGCCACGGCTCCGTCGGAGTGAGGGGTGTTTCGCCCCGAAGGTGGGCAACCAGCGCGCCCACATTCGCAACACCATAAACCGTCAGTCCTCCGGCAAGGGTGGCCTCGGCGGCGTTTTCCGCCGGTACAAAAAGCTGCTTCACCCCCGCGTCCCGCGCGGCCATGGCCATGGGCAGCACTCCGCTGACGCCCCGCACCGCCCCGGCAAGAGACAGCTCGCCCAGAAACGCCGCATCGGGCGGAATCCGTTTCAGCTCCTCCGCCGCGGCAAGAATTCCGATAAAGATGGGTAAATCGTACACGGTTCCCGCCTTTTTCCGGTTGGCGGGCGCCAGATTCACTGTGATGCGGCTGACAGGAAATTTCACCCCACAGTTTTTCACCGCCGCCCGGACCCGCTCTCGGGCCTCCCGCACAGCAGCGTCCGGCAGGCCCACAATGTCAAACGCAGGCAGACCCCCGGAGAGAAAACACTCCACACTTACCTCGTAGCCCGAAATCCCATTCAGACCCAACGAGCGGATGGACACGACCATGGGCCACCTCCTAAATCAACTGACGGTAACATGGTATAAAACGCCCGTCCCGGCAAATACTTCCGGCGGGCGAGGTATGACAATTAAGAAAAAAGAAGACAGGTAAAAGCTCTTTACAAAAACAGAAGTATTTTACCACAAAACGACGGAGATGGAAACCCTCCCCCAAAAAAAGTGTTCAAAAATTGAGAGTTCTTTTGGACTTTCCGCAGAAAAACGAGATTTCGGCCATAGAATCACAAGGTAAATGTTTACATGGCAAAATCACGGTGTTATAATGACTTTGCACGGATATCGTTCGGGAAAGCGGATTCGTGGCTTCGTTAAAATGCCGCCGCTTGCGGGCGGCAACAATTAGGAGGTAAGCTTATGGCAAGAAAATTCAAGTCCATGGACGGCAATAACGCCGCTGCTTATGTCAGCTACGCGTTTACCGAGGTGGCGGGAATCTATCCGATTACCCCGTCGTCCCCCATGGCGGACCTGGTGGACCAGTGGTCTGCCGCTGGACAGAAAAACATTTTCGGCACCAAAGTGAAGGTGGTGGAGATGCAGTCCGAGGCAGGTGCCTCCGGCACGGTCCACGGCTCCCTGACTGCCGGCGCCCTGACCACCACTTACACCGCCTCTCAGGGCTTGCTGCTGATGATCCCCAACATGTACAAGATGGCGGGCGAGCTGCTTCCGGCTGTGTTTCATGTCTCCGCCCGAACGGTTTCCACCCATGCGCTGAACATTTTCGGCGACCATTCCGACGTGATGGCCTGCCGTGCCAGCGGCTTTGCTTTGCTTTGCGAAGGCAACGTGCAGGAGGTCATGGACCTCAGCCCCGTGGCCCATCTGGCCTCGATTGAGGGCCGCGTTCCCTTTGTAAACTTCTTCGATGGCTTCCGTACCTCTCACGAGGTGCAGAAGGTTGCCGTGTGGGATTACGAAGACCTGAAGGAAATGTGCAACATGGACTCCGTGGGCGCTTTCCGCAAGCACGCGCTGAACCCCGAGCGGCCCACCACCCGCGGCTCTCACGAGAACGGAGATATTTTCTTCCAGCACCGTGAGGCCTGCAACCAGTACTATGATGCGCTGCCCGCCGTGGTTGAAAAATACATGGGCAAGATCAACGAGAAACTGGGCACCGATTATCAGCTCTTCAACTATTACGGCGCAGCCGACGCAGACCGCGTGATTATTGCTATGGGCTCCATCTGCGACGTGACCGAGGAGGTTATCGATTACCTCAATGCCCACGGCGAGAAGGTTGGCCTTTTGAAGGTGCGGCTGTACCGTCCCTTCGCCCCCGAAAAAATGCTGGCTGCTATCCCTGCCACGGCGAAGAAGATCGCCGTGCTGGACCGCACCAAGGAGCCCGGCTCTCAGGGCGAGCCTTTGTATATGGACGTGGTCACCGCCTTTGCAAACGCCGGCCGCGAAGCCGAGATTATCGGCGGCCGGTATGGCCTTGGCAGCAAGGACACCCCGCCCCGCAGCGTCTTTGCCGTGTATGAAGAGTTGCAAAAGGCCCAGCCCCGCCGCCAGTTTACCATCGGCATCGTGGACGACGTGACCAATCTCAGCCTGCCTGAAAAGGACGTGCCCTCCACCGCTGCTGCGGGCACCATTGAGTGCAAGTTCTGGGGCCTTGGCGGCGACGGTACCGTGGGCGCCAACAAGAACTCCATCAAAATCATCGGCGATCACACCGATAAATATATTCAGGCCTACTTCCAGTACGACTCCAAGAAGACCGGCGGCGTGACCATCAGCCACCTGCGCTTCGGCGACAAGGCTATCCGCAGCCCGTACTATATCAACAAGGCCGACTTTGTTGCCTGCCATGTTCCGGCCTATATCACCAAGGGCTTCCCCATCGTGCGGGACGTAAAGCCCGGCGGAACCTTCTTCATCAACTGCCAGTGGAGCGACGAAGAGCTGGCTGAGAAGCTGGACGGCGCCTCCAAGCGCTATATCGCCGAAAACAACATTCAGGTCTACACCATCGACGCCATTGACCTCGCCGCCAAGATCGGCATGGGCAAGCGTACCAACACCATTCTCCAGTCCGCCTTCTTTTCTCTGGCAAAGGTTCTGCCCGGAGAAGAAGCCATGGGCTATATGAAGGATGCCGCCACGCACTCCTACCTGAAAAAGGGTCAGGACGTGGTGGATATGAACCACAAGGCCATTGACATGGGCGCCACCGCCTATAAGAAGTTCAACGTCCCCGCCGACTGGAAGGACGCAGCAAAGGTTACGGAAACCAGACAGGCCGAGGGCGCACCCGCGCTTGTCAAGCAGGTGGAGGACATTTTGTGGCCCGTGGGCAAGATGGACGGCGACAGCCTGCCCGTCTCCGCGTTCCTGCCGCATGTGGACGGCCAGTTTGAGCTGGGCGCCGCCGCATACGAAAAGCGCGGCGTTGCCGTCACCGTTCCCACCTGGGATCAGGTGAAGTGCATCCAGTGCAACCAGTGCTCCTATGTCTGCCCCCACGCCACCATCCGTTCCTTCGCTCTGACGGAGGAAGAGGCCGCTGCCGCTCCCGCCGCCATGAAGATGGCAGACGTGAAGGTCGGCAAGGGCAAGGGCGTTTACAAGTTTGCCATTTCCATCTCTCCGCTGGACTGCATGGGCTGCGGCGTTTGCGTAAAGCAGTGCCCCGCCGGTGCGCTGAGCATGGTTCCTCAGGAGCAGGAGGCTCCCCAGCAGGAGGTCTTTAACTACTGCGTCTCCGATGTTTCCATTAAGAAGGATATGCAGGACAACACCGTCAAGGGCAGCCAGTTCCGTCAGCCCCTGCTGGAATTCTCCGGCTCCTGCGCGGGCTGCGCCGAAACCAGCTATGCCCGTCTTGTCACCCAGCTGTACGGCGACCGGATGTATATTGCCAACGCCACTGGCTGTTCCTCCATTTGGGGCGGCCCGGCAGCCACCTCTCCTTACTGCGTAAACAAAGAGGGTCATGGCCCCGCGTGGGCAAACTCCCTGTTTGAGGACAATGCGGAGTTCGGTCTTGGTATGTACCTTGGTCAGAACGCCATCCGCAACAGCCTGAAGGAAAAGACACAGGCCCTGATTGCCGTGGAATATGCGCAGCCCTTTGTGAAGGCCGCCGCCCAGGCGTGGCTGGACACGATGGACGACAGCGCCGCCAACGCCGAAGCAGGCGAGAAGTATATTGAAGCGCTGAAATGCGGTATCCTGACTCCCGACGAGGGTGTGACCTTTGCGGAAAGCGCCGCAGGCAAGGAAAAGCTTGGCAGCTATCAGCCCGAGATGCTGACCCACATGAAGGAGCTTCAGGCCGCAGGCGCCAAGCGCTGCGACTGCGAGGCCTGCACGCTGGCTTCCGAAATTTTGGCCCAGAGCGAGTATCTCACCAAGAAATCCACTTGGATCTTCGGCGGTGACGGCTGGGCCTATGACATCGGCTTCGGCGGTCTGGATCACGTGCTGGCTTCCGGCAACGATGTGAATGTCTTTGTCTTTGATACCGAGGTTTATTCCAACACCGGCGGTCAGGCTTCCAAGGCCTCCAGCATCGGTCAGGTGGCGCAGTTCGCCGCCGCCGGTAAGGAAGTTAAGAAGAAGTCTCTGGCCGAGATTGCCATGAGCTATGGTTATGTATACGTGGCACAGGTTGCCATGGGCGCCAACCCCAACCAGACCCTCAAGGCCATTCAGGAGGCCGAGGCCTATCCCGGCCCGTCCCTCATCATCGGCTATGCCCCCTGCGAGATGCACTCTATCAAGGGCGGCATGACCAACTGTCAGGTGGAGATGAAGAAGGCCGTGGAGTGCGGCTACTGGAACCTGTTCCGGTTCAACCCCGCCGCCGAAGGCGCGAAGTTCACGCTGGATTCCAAGGAGCCCGCAGGCGGTTATCAGGACTTCCTGATGAGCGAAGCCCGGTACTCCCGCTTGACCCGTGAGTTCCCGGACCGCGCCAACGAGCTGTTTACCAGAAGCGAAGACGCCGCCAAGGCACGCTATGATAAGCTGGTGAAGCTGAAGTCCCTGTACGCCGAGTAAGGCTTGGCTTTTCTGGGAGCAGACTTGCCATTTAAGCATTCGTTTCAGGAAAACCATTTTTCTAGTTAAAAACGAAGGCTCCCGGCCTAAAAAGCCGGGAGCCTTCGTTTTTTAATGTGAACCTTTATTGCGGCGTTTTGTGCGTCCAGGCTGCCTCACCTAACGTATTTGGCAATTTTACGCACAGCGGTGGCCTGGGAAATCCCCAGCCGTTTCGCCACGCCCACGGTGGTACCCATCAGCCCATAAGCTTCCCGTACAATCTGACTCTCATAAGCATCCAACCGTTCTTGCAGCGTTGCGGAAGAATTGGCCCTCCCATCCTCCGCTGGAGCGGTTTCGGCGGCAAATTCGGCGGGCAGCGCAGACACGTCGATCACCGGGTCCTGTACTGTAATCGCCAGACGCTCCATCAGGTTCTCCAACTGGCGCACGTTTCCGGGCCATGGATACATTTCCAGAAAGTTTAAAAAACGGGGGCTGAAGGTCAGCTCCTTACTGTACTCGCGGTTAAACCGGCTGAGAAACTGATAGGCCATGGGCAGCACGTCATCCTTCCGCTCCCGCAGGGGTGGAATCTGCATCCGAATTACGTTGAGCCGATAAAACAGGTCCGAGCGAAACAGTCCGTCCGCCACGTCCTTCTCCAGATTCCGGTTGGTTGCCACAATCAGCCGAAAATCCAGCAAGATTTTTCGATTACCGGAAACGCGCTCAATGGTCTTATCCTGAATCAATTGCAGCAGCTTGGACTGCAAGGCCGTTGGCAGCTCCCCAATTTCGTCAAGAAACAGCGTTCCATGGTTTGCCAGCTCAATTTTACCGATTTTCCCCCCCGAGGACGCACCGGTAAACGCGCCCTTTTCATAGCCAAACAGCTCTGACTCAATGAGGTTTTCATGCAGCACCGCGCAGTTGACCTCGATAAACGGGCCTGTGGAAAAATCACTCATTTTATGAATCATTTTTGCGATGGCGCTTTTGCCAACGCCCGTCTCTCCCGTAATCAAAATGTTGGCCCGGGTGTTGGCGGTGTTTTGCATCAGGATGAGGAGCTTTTGCATCGCGGGGCTTTTAAACAGCAGGTCGGCCGCTGCCATGTTCTTTGCCCGCAGGTCCGCCAGCTCCTGAGAATATTGCTGCACAGACTCCTGAAGCCGCTGATAATTGCGCTGGATGGTGTTGATCTGCTCCATGGACAGCGTGTTGAAGCAGGCCGCATATTTAAGGTTGCCCTGATTGTCAAACAGAGGAATTCCCACTGTCAGCACATTCTTATTGATATGGTTGACGGTCTGCACCGTCATGATTTTCCGCTTTTCGCGAATAATCTGCGCGGTAATGCAGGGCTGGAAGGTTCCGTCCCGCTCCAAATCAAACACCGATTTCCCTACGATGGAGCCGGGCGCAAATCCAAAATTCTTCTCGTAGGACTTACTTACCCGCAAAATAGTCCCATCCGCAGCGGAGAGCATCATGTCGTCCGCGGAAACCAAATTGTTTTCCGGATTGATTATTTCAAAAAGCCCTTTTAAGTTAATGTCCTGTTCGGCCAGGAAATCTTGTATGTCCATTCCCTGGTACCCACTCATATCGATCAAGCTCCTCTCAGTCCTCCTATGCTTTTTCTATTCACTTATGATTGTAACATATTCAAAAATGAATAGAAAGAGCAAGAAGCAGCTTTTTAACGTTTACATTGCCAAATTTGTTTCCTCCATTTTGTACAAATCCACAAATTCTCTTTAAGTTATTTTCTTTTAACTTTATTCGGTTTTGAATTGCTACTTTCTCACTTTGCAAAAGTTGCTGTAAATTTAACTAATATTGTCAGATTTTGTTGCATATACGACCAATTTTGACCATATACTTTGTGAATCCTTTTTAAACTTTCGTAATTTCCATTGCTTTTCTGGCACGTAATTTGCTAGAATATAAAGCAGAAGACTTGGTTTAATCAAAGCGCATTGAAAAGGAGGGTTTTAATTGTACGCTACTATTCATTATGAAGTGAAAGACGGTATCGGAATTGCCACCATCAACCGACCCGAAGCTTTGAACGCCCTGAATTCCACGGTGATCGAGGAGCTTTCGGAACTGGTGAACGAAATAGAGAACGACAAAGCGCTGCGGGCGCTCGTCATCACCGGAGAGGGCCGCTCCTTTGTGGCCGGGGCCGACATTGCCGAGCAGTGTCCTTTGGATCTGGCCGGAGGTCGGGCATGGGGCCGCAGGGGTTCCGCTCTGTTCCGCAAAATCGAGCTGTTGGAGATTCCCACCATTGCCGCGGTAAACGGCTTTGCTCTGGGCGGCGGCTGCGAGCTGGCTATGTCCTGCGACATCATTCTGGCCTCTGAAAAGGCAAAATTTGGCCAACCCGAGGTGGGTCTGGGCATTACTCCGGGATTCTCCGGCACCCAGCGTCTGCCGCGCCGCATCGGCGCAGCAAGAGCCAAGGAGCTGATTTTCTCCGGCAAGATGATTAAAGCCGACGAGGCAAAAGAAATGGGCCTTGTCAACGCTGTCCACGCACCCGAGGCGCTGATGGACGCCGCCATGGAGATGGCGCAGTCCTTTGCGAAAAACGCACCCATTGCCGTCAAATACTCCAAGGCCTGCATTGACCGGGGACTTCAGATGGATTTGGACAGCGGTATCGCCATGGAGAACGAGCTGTTTGCCATGTGCTTCGGCACGGAAGACCAGAAAGAAGGCATGACCGCTTTCCTGGAGAAGCGCCCCGCACAGTTTAAAAATAAGTAAGCTGCAACCTGCGTAATTTTTTGACAAATACGAGGGGTACACTGCTATGAAAAAAGTCAGGGTTCTCACCGCTGCTCAGGCGGCCGAGCTGGTCCGCGACGGGGACACCATCGCCACCGGAGGCTTTGTCAGCTGCGCCTGCCCCGAGGCGCTTTCCAAAGCGCTGGAGCAGCGGTTTCTGGAAACGGGCCATCCCCGGGACTTGACGCTGTTTTTCGCGGCCGGACAGGGCCATCGGGATGGCACCGGCGGCGACCACTACGGTCACGAGGGCATGGTGCGCCGGGTGATCGGCGGCCACTGGGACCGTGCGCCAAGGCTTGGCGATCTCGCGCTTGCAAACAAGATTGAGGCGTATAACCTGCCTCAGGGCGTGATTTCCCACATGTACCGCGACATTGCAGGTCATAACATCGGCACGATTACCACCGTGGGGCTTTACACCTTTGCCGACCCCCGCAACGGCGGCGGCAAGCTGAACGAGCACACCAAGGAGGATTTGGTCAAGCTCATTGAGATTGAGGGGCAGGAGCGTTTGCTTTATAAGTCCTTTCCCATCAACGTGGTTTTTCTGCGGGCAAGCTATGCCGATGAATTTGGCAACTGTACCGTCCACCGGGAAATCGGCCCCATCGACGTGACCGCTATGGCGCAGGCCTGCAAAAACTCCGGCGGCAGAGTCATCGTGCAGGTTGAAAAGGTGGTGCAGGGCGGCTCTTTGGACCCGAAACTTGTGGCCATCCCCGGTATCTACGTGGACTCCATCGTGGTAGGCTCCGTTCAGGACAACGAGCAGTGCCTTGGCATGCCCTATGACGGGGCGCTCACCGGTGAGTTCCGCATTCCCGTGGACGCTATCCCCTCTATTCCCCTGGACTCCAAAAAAATCATCGCCCGCCGGGCGGCCATGGAGCTGCCGCAGGACGCGGTGGTGAACCTTGGCACCGGTGCGCCGGAGAAAATTGCAAACGTGGCAGCGGAGGAGGGCATTTCCGACCAGTTGACACTGACGGTGGAGGCCGGCTCCATTGCGGGCATTCCCTGCGGAGGAACCCAGTTTGGCGCAGCGGCAAACTCCATGGCGATTCTGCCCCATAACGTGCAGTTTGACTTTTATCACGGCGGCGGACTGGACGTGGCCTTTCTGGGCCTTGCCGAGACAGCGCCCAGCGGCGATCTGAACGTCTCCAAGTTTGGCTCCCGTCTGGCCGGGGCCGGTGGCTTTATTGATATCACGCAAAACGCCAAAAAAGTTGTCTTCTGCGGCACATTTACTGCCAAGGGCCTTGAAACTGACTGCCGGGACGGCAGGCTGGTGATTGCCCGCGACGGTGCAAAAAAGAAATTTGTCAAAGAAGTAGAACATATTACCTTTTCGGGTAAATACGCCCTCAAGACGGGTCAGCCGGTCTTGTATATCACCGAGCGCGCCGTGTTTGAGCTGCGCCCGGAGGGCGTCACCCTCATTGAGATTGCTCCGGGCGTGGATTTGCAAACGCAGGTCCTTGACCAGATGGAGTTTATTCCCAAGATCGCGGGGGACCTGAAGCTTATGGACGAGCGCATTTTCCGCGAGGAATTGATGGGGCTTGTCAACAAGTAATCCCTGTTCTTCATTGTCAAAGGTGAAGAACGTTTTATAACCGACTTATTACAGGAGGAATAAAAAAATGGCACTCAAAACAGGAAAAGAATACGTGGAAAGTCTGCGCCAACTGAAAACCCGTGTGTACATGTTTGGTGAGAAGATTGAAAACTGGGTGGATCACCCCATGATTCGCCCCAGCATTAACTGCGTAGCCATGACATACAGTCTGGCCCACGACCCCCGCTACACCGACCTGATGACGGTCAAATCCAGCCTGACGGGCAACACAATCAACCGCTTCACCCATCTTCACCAGTCCACCGAAGATTTGCTGAACAAGGTGAAAATGCAGCGCCTGCTGGGTCAGAAGACCGCAAGCTGCTTCCAGCGCTGCGTGGGTATGGACGCGTTCAACGCCGTGTTCTCCACCACCTTTGAAATTGACGAGGCCCACGGCACCTCCTACCATGAGAACTTCAAGAAGTTCCTCACCATGGTGCAGGACAACGACCTGACCGTGGACGGCGCCATGACCGACCCCAAGGGCGACCGGTCCAAGGCCCCCCACCAGCAGGCTGACCCGGATATGTACCTCCACGTGGTGGAGCGCCGGGACGACGGCATTGTGGTCTGCGGCGCCAAGGTCCATCAGACCGGCTCTGTCAACTCCCACTGGCACATCTTCATGCCCACCATCGCCATGGGCCCCGACGACAAGGACTGGGCCGTGAGCTTCGCCTGCCCCACCGACGTGGAAGGCATGTACATGATTTATGGCCGTCAGTCCTGCGACACCCGCAAGATGGAAAAGGACGCGGACGTGGATCTGGGCAATGCCCGCTTCGGCGGTCAGGAAGCTCTGGTGGTTCTGGACCATGTGTTCATCCCCAATGAGTATCTCTTCCTCAACGGTGAGCACGAGTTTGCCGGCATGATGGTAGAGCGCTTTGCCGGTTATCATCGCCAGAGCTACGGCGGCTGCAAGGTCGGCGTGGGCGACGTGGTCATCGGCGCGGCGGCACTGGCTGCGGAGTACAACGGCGTGGAGAAGGCCAGCGCGGTGAAGGATAAGCTCATCGAGATGACTCACCTCAACGAAACCCTGTATTCCTGCGGTATTGCCTGCTCCTGCGAGGGCTGCCCCACTAAGGCGGGCAACTACCAGATCGACCTTTTGCTTGCCAACGTCTGCAAGCAGAACATCACCCGCTTCCCCTATGAGATCGTGCGTCTGGCGGAGGATATTGCCGGCGGCGCTATGGTCACCCTGCCCTCCGAGACGGACTTCAAGTCCGACACCGTGGTTGGGAACAATGGCGAAACCATCGGCGAAATCTGCCATAAGTTCTTTGCCACCAAGGAAGGCGTATCTTCCGAGGACCGGGCCCGCGTGTTCCGGTTCCTGGAAAACATCTGCCTGGGCTCCGCCGCTGTGGGTTACCGCACGGAATCCATGCACGGTGCAGGTTCTCCCCAGGCCCAGCGCGTCATGATTGCTCGTCAGGGCAACATTGAGGCAAAAAAAGAGCTGGCTAAATACATTGCCGGTATTCAGGACTAAAAATTTTAGAGCATAGGAGACTGACATGGATTTTGAATTGACACGAGAGCAGGAGCTCATCCGGAGAATGACCCGCGAGTTCACCGAGAATGAGATTAAGCCCATTGCGGCCGAAACCGACCGCACCTGCAAGTATCCCAAGGAAACCATTGACCAGCTGTTCCGTTACGGCGTCATGGGCATGAGCGTGCCCAAGGAGTACGGCGGAGCGGGTGCGGACGACCTGTCCGCCGCCATCGCCGTGGAGGAAATCTCCAAGGTCTGCGCATCCACCGGCGACATTGTGGCAACCCACAACGGCCTGTGCTGCGGCCCCATTATCCAGAACGGCACCGAGGAGCAGAAGCAGAAGTATCTGCGTATGCTCACCACCGGCGGCAAGCTGGGCGCCTTCTGCCTCACCGAGCCTGACGCAGGCTCCGACGCTTCCAAGGGCACCACTGTTGCCGTGCTGGAAGACGACCACTATGTCATCAACGGCTCCAAGATCTTCATCACCAACGGCTATGCCGCCGAGGTGTTTGTGGTCTTCGCCATGACCGACCCCTCCAAGGGCACCAAGGGCATCTCCGCCTTCATTGTGGAGAACACTTTCCCCGGCTTCTCCGTGGGCAAGCATGAGGAGAAGATGGGCCTGCACGGCTCCCCCACCGCCGAGATTGTGTTCACCGACTGCATCGTTCCCAAGGAGAACCTGCTGGGCAAAGAGGGCAAGGGCTTCAAGATCGCCATGCAGACGCTGGACGGCGGCCGTATCGGCATCGCCGCACAGGGCCTGGGTCTTGCGCAGGGCGCGATGGATGAGGCCGTTGCCTACACCAAGAGCCGCGTCCAGTTCGGCCGTCCCATCTCCAAGTTCCAGAACACGCAGTTCCTGTTCGCTGATATGGCTGTGTCCATTGAGGCGGGCCGCCTGTTGACCTATCAGGCCGCTATCCGCAAGACCAATGGCCAGTCCTTCACCAAGGAAGCCGCCATGGCCAAGCTGTTTACCTCTGAAGCCGCCATGCAGATCACCACCAAGTCTCTCCAGATGTTCGGTGGCTACGGCTATACCAAGGACTTCCCCATGGAGCGCATGATGCGTGATGCGAAGATCACCGAGATCTACGAGGGTACCTCCGAGATCCAGCGTGTGGTCATTGCCAACCACATTCTGTAAGGAGGCGCAAATAAATGAAAATCATCGTATGTGTAAAGCAGGTGCCTGATACCTCCGGAAAGGTGGCTGTGAATCCCGATGGAACACTGGACCGGGCGTCCATGCAGACCATCACCAACCCCGACGATCTGAACGCCGTTG